>ONHN01000038.1 GCA_900317635.1 uncultured Prevotellaceae bacterium
GTGACAATTTTTTGTCTCCAGGGTGACAATTTTTTGTCTCCAGGGTGACAATTTTTTGTCTCCAGGGTGACAATTTTTTGAGTAGAAGAGAGACGAGTGACAAGTGACGAGTGGGCTACGCCGATGAAGTGTATGGGACGCAGGCGTCTCGCCTGCATTCCAACGGCGGCGTAGCCAGTTATTCCGCGCCGAGGTGCCTGCGTCCCAGAGAAGGCTACGCCAACAAAAAAGCTGGAGGGCAACGCGGTTGCTCTCCAGCTTTATGTTTCGATGTTCGGTGTAGGCTTATTTCAGCACCTTCTTACCATTGATGATGAACACACCATTTTCAGCCTTCTGTACGCGACGGCCTTGGAGGTCGTAAGCGGCAGCGTTCTGAGCTTCGGTGTTCACGCTGCTGATGCCCGTCTCTGTGAAGTTAACGGTAACAACGTCCTTGTTGGGGAAGTACGTAGCATCTTCAGCAGAAAGAACAATGTTCTTGAATTCAGCCGTTCCCTTACCACCAGGAGCGTTAACGAGGATTTGCATCACAGCACCGCTCGTTCCCGTGATGGCATGACCACTGGTGTTATTAACAACAAAGCGTTCTGCACCATCACCCTGAGCACTGCGAGCAATACCATGCTCGAAAGCTTCAGCAAAATCGTCGTAAGGCATACGGCCTTTCACGAGCTTAGCACCCTTCAGCGTAACGCCTTCAGAGAGATAAAGGTCGAACTGGAAGTCGCGCACCGTAAGCGTGGCATTGTCAATGCCTACTTCAATCGTAACGTTATCGCCAGAAACAGAAGCAACAGATGCGGTGAGGGCATCATCAGTCATGTTCTGCGCGAAAGCAGTACCGCAGATAAGGGTAGCGGCAAGGAGTAAAAACTTTTTCATAAACTTACCTTTTAATTGTTGAAAAATTAGTTGTTTGTGTCCTACTTTATAGTTGCGAGCACGCAAAATCGCACTCTTTCACGTGCCAAAGTTACAACTTTTCCTGCAAACACAAACATTTTAACTTCTTTTTTTGCAAAAAAGTTGGTTCGATGATTGTCGGCGTTTCTCAAACGCTATCTGCGTTTAGCAGGAAAGACGCGAGCGATGCCTTGTTCGCGATGTTGCAGGCGCACTTCGATGCCGAAGCGCTTGTGCAGGTGCTCCGCCAAGTGTTGCGCGCTATAGACGCTGCGATGCTGACCGCCAGTGCAGCCGAAGGAGAACATGAGGTTGGTGAAGCCGCGCTCCATGTAGCGCGCCACGTGGAAGTCGGCCAAGCGATAGACGTTGTCGAGGAAAGGTTGTATCTCGCCGTCGCGCTCGAGGAAGTCGATGACGGGCTGGTCGAGTCCCGTCAGTTGTTTATACTCGTCGTAGCGCCCGGGGTTGTGGGGTGCCCGACAGTCGAAGACGTAGCCGCCGCCGTTCCCGCTCTCGTCGGCAGGGATGCCTCGCTTGTAGCTGAAGCTGAACACGCGCACCACCAGGGGCGAAGCCTCGGCTGGCTGCGGCGCATGAGGCTGCGGTTGCGGCTCTTCGCACTGGAGCATGGCGCGCAACGTAGCGGCCAGGGCGGGATAGGCCTCGCACGCCCCTACTTCGAGCAGAGCCCGCACGTTTTGCAGGGCGGGTGGTATGCTCTGCAGGAAATGGTGCTTGCGCTCGAAGCGACCGCGCAGGCCGTAGGCACCCAGCACTTGCAGCGTGCGGAAGAGCATCATGTGGCGCAGTTGCGCAGTGAAGCGGGCCTCGTCGAGCGGAGCTATCTCCTTATACCTATTTATATATACGCGCAGAAGGCGCTGGCGCAAGGCGTGGCTATAACGTGCCGAGGCTTGCATGAGGAAGGCCGCCAGGTCGTAGGCGGGTGGGCCGAGGCGCGCCCCCTGAAAGTCGATGAGGTAGGGCGTTTGCCCCTCGCGCAACATCACGTTGCGAGCCTGAAAGTCGCGATACATCAGGCGCGGCTCCACACTCGTCGTCAGGTCGGCTGCAAAGCGTTCGAGGTCGTCTTGCAGCGCGTCCTCATCGTAGTCGGTTGGCGTGGTGCGCAGGAAGCAGTACTTAAAGTAGTTAAGGTCGTAGAGTGCTGTGCGCGGTGTGAAGGCCGTAGGCGGCAACAGCTTCGACGTATCAAGGCCATCATACCCCACGAGCTGAAATCGCGGCAGTAGCCCCACGGCGGCTTCCAGCAGCTGCACCTCTGCTTCTGAATACTGCCCACCCGCTTCGCGACTGGGGCGCAGACGGTCGAAAAGGCTTTCGCGGCCGAGGTCGGTCTGCAAATAGCACAAGCGGTCGGCACTTTGCGCCAGCACTTGCGGCACGGGCAGACCAGCGGCAGCAAGGTGATCTGCGAGATAGACGAAGGCATCGTTCTCGCGCACGGACGTGCCACGGCAACCTACGACGCTCTTCGCGCCCGCTGCATCCGAAAGGCGCGCATACTGCCGCCCACTGCCCGCCTGCGTCAGTGGTTCCACGCGAGCGGGCAAGGTGCCAAAGGTTTGTTGGTATAAGTCGATGAGTTGTTGCATATTAGGTGTGGAGGGGTTTTAGTGACAAGTGACGAGTTGACAAGTGACGATCTCTTTGCATTCACCTCTCCTTTCGCCACCAAATGCCCATCACCTTGCGGCGTATGGCCAGCGCGTTGAGGATGGAGACGAAGACCATGATGCCAACGCCTACGGCGAGTGAGAGCCAAAGGCCGGTATCGCTCATTTGCGGGAAGATGAGGGCGAGGAGGTCCATGTAGTAGCCCCGACACAGCAACAGCAGGAAGAAGGCGATGAGCAGGACGCAGAGGTTCAGGCCCGTGGTGAGCAGCTGATAGGGCAAGCTGACGCGCGCGGGACTATAGCCAATGAGCAAGAGGTTCTCAAGCTTCGTCGTATTCTTTTGCACGAGCAGGTACACCGAGAGCATCAAGATGTAGAACGAAAGCGCAGAAACCAGCAGACCAATAAGCAGGACAAGACTGATAACGACCTTCAAGAAGTACGTGGCCTTGCCCGCGTCCAGCTTGTCGTCTTCTACCTCGTAGCCCTTTTGCTGCACGTAGCGCGCAATGGCATCGTCGGTGGGATTGTCCACTTCGAGAATGAGGCGCGAAGGCTCGTCAACCTTGCCAGGCTCAAACTCTTCGTTGCTCCAGCGCAGGAAGCTCTGGGGAACGAGGATGGTGTTTAGGCGCCCGCTGAAACCTACTATCTTGCCTCGGAAACGCTCGTGCCGCCCCCCCGCGTTGATGAAGATGCTCATGTCAATCATGCCCGCCAGGCCATCGCTCACCTTCGGCAGGCCTCGGCTCTGCGCGAAGCCGAAGTTGTAGATAGCGAGGTAGGTGCGCGGCATGATGACGGGCACTTCCTGCTCGCCAGGCGTATATTGCCAGAGCTCAGGCTTCACCTCAACGAAACTATCGGGCACGGCCTCGAAGAAGAGTTCGGTTTGCAGGGGGGTGGCCCCGCCCACGCTCATGGCTGCCGACACCTTATATTGCGAACTCTCGAAGCCAGCCACACGCGTGCAGAAAGGTTGCTGACGCAGGTCGGCGAGTTCGGCCTCGCTAAAGGTGTTGCTACGTCCGCTGACGGTTCCCACGCTGCTGATGCGCTTGGAAACAACAACGAAGTTGTGGCTGAAGAAAGAGTCTTCGGCACTGAACAAGGGCACGACGTCGCGATAGAACTGCACGCCGAGCATGACAATCCACATGCCAAAGAGGTTGGCCAAAAAGAAGCCGCAGAGTTGCAGCGGACTGATATGTTGGCGCAGTAGGCGCCAAACGAGTTTCATAGGATTTTCCATAACGATAGCGGGCGGCGCGGTTAGAGTTTGAAGACGTGGTCGTAGTGCATGGCGGGATGCTTGCCGATGCTGGAAAGCAGGATGGCGGCCCCCTGGCGGTCGGCCTCTTCGCGCATCAGCTCGGCCATGACGTTGGAGTTAGCCTCGTCGAGGTGGCTGACGGGTTCGTCGGCCAGAAGGAAGTCGAAGGGTTGCACCAAGGCGCGCAACAGCGCCACGCGCTGCTGCTGTCCGAAACTCATGCGGCCAACCTTAGCATCTACCTTGTCGGCTATGCCCAAACGCTCGAACCATCGGCGTATCTCGTCCTCGGTCTTATGGCCGCTAAGCTGGTTCTTTATCTGCACGTTCTCCATCGCCGTCAGTTCGGGAAAGAGGCGCAGTTCCTGAAAGAGCATGGCCAGATGCGAACGTCGTTGTTCGGTCCACTGCGAAACGCTGTAGCGGCTCACGTCCGCGCCGTCGAAACTAATGATGCCGCTGTAGTCGCGACGATAACCTAAAAGATAGGCAAAGAGCGACGACTTACCCGTGCCGCTCGCTGCTTCGATGAGGTAGGTCTTGCCTCGGCTGAACGTTACGTCGGCAAGCCAAACATCGCTATGTATGTCCGTCCGCTCACGAAAAACGTTGGGCAGGACGCCTTGTAGTGTGATGCTATCCATTGAAATGATGTTGCTTCTGCTTTGTTGGTGACAACGAACAAGGGGTTCGCTCCGCTGTCCCCTGCCTAACACTGCGTCGCCCCGTTGTGACTCTCGGCGGCGTAGCCGTTTAATGTTTCTTTTCTAACGTTTGCGGTATCCACTCCCCCGCTCGCCCTTTAGGGCGGGGAGAGAGAGGGCCTCATCACTCGCAACTTACTGCACCGACAGCTCAAACTTGCCGTCGTCGGCGAGCTTTAGCGTAAGCCTCTGCGATGAACCCAGGAGGTTCTTCAGCAGGGCGGCAGCGGTGCCTTGCAAGGCGGGTTGCTTGAGCAGGCGCGGCGCATCCACTTGCACGCTGATGCGTCCAGTGTCCTCGGCCTTGGGCAAGGCAGCAATGGCGGTGGGCACCAGCTGCTCTTGCGAGGCAAACCAGACGTAGCCGTCGGCCTGACCGAAGAAGAGCGAACGCCCGTCGCGCTGCAGCACGTAGCCCCTACCTGCACGGCGCACCGACGCGCTGTCGGTTGGCAGGCCGCTCGTGCGTATCCACTTCTCGGCGGGTGCCAGTTGCTTGGTGCTATCAACGGGAGCTAAGAGGCTGAACGTAGGCACGAAGTCCTTGCCGAGTGCTTCGACGTGGAGCGTCAGCCCGTTGACGCTGCGAAGCACCGTGCGCAGGTCGATGTCGCGACTGATGGCTGCCAGCAGGGGCTTGGCAGTGGCATCGGTCAGCAAGAGGCGCTCAGCCTCTTCGCCCCGCACGCGCGCTACAAGGCTCAGTACGCCCGCCGAGGCATCGGCAGGTAAGAGGAGCTGGCTGGCCGAAGGCAACGACTTTGCGTAGGCCTCCAACTGCTCGCGCACGGCGTCGTCGGTGCTCGTGAGCTGTCCAAGTCCCTGCATGCCGTCGGCACCTTTCGTGAGCGATGCAAAGAGTTGCACCTTGCTGGCATCAACGGCAGCGGGCGTGCCCAGGCGGAGCAAGAGGCCTAAGGGCGAAGGTAGCGCATCGGCAGCGCAATAGAGGCGAACCTCGCCCTCCAGCTCGTCGAAGAGCGAAGCTTTGTCGCTATAGCGGAACGAGGCGGTGCGGCGCGCCTTGAAGAGTTGCAAGGCCGTTTGTCGGAGTTCGTCCTGCAACTGCGCCGTGCCTGGACCCAGCAGCAAGAGGGCCTTGTCCGTCCACGCCAATTGCCAGCCCCGATTGAGCCAGGCGAGGCTCACACCGTCTTCGTGGCGCACGGGGCCAGCGGCCTTCGTCTTTGCAAGGCGCGCCACGAGTTGTGTCACCTTGCGCGCATCGATGACCGAAGCCGTCAAGGCGAAATACTCGTTGGGCGTGATGAACGCAAAGAGAGCCTCGTCGGTGGCGATGCCTAACGCCGCCGCACCATCGGCCATGGGCAGGCCGGCGGCCTCAACAAGCTTCTGCACCATTTGCGCGTCAAGACTCACAACCGCCTTGCTCTCGGCTGGAATGAGGTCGCGATAGTCTTTTGGAGCAAAAAACCATAGGTAGATGCCTACCACAACGGTGGCCAAGGCGATGAAGGGCAAGCCAGCATGGAGGAGGATATTCTTTTTACGCTTATTCATAACGCTTGATACTTTAATGTGAGGGTGTTGTGCAGATGTGTATCACGGTAGTAGCGCACAAAAGTAATCAAAACCTTGCTAACACGAAAATACTACATGAAGTTTTTACAACCGCTCGGCAAAAGTTCTCGGAAAGTTTTTGGGCACGCGCAAGTACGGGCGACGTAATGAAAATAGCAACTTCGCTTATAAACTGCAATACACCAAAACTTTACGGCGGTGCGCAGAAGTTTTGCTGCAAGCCCTGCAAACTTTCGACGAAAACCATGAAGTTATAAATCTCGGCGGGAAATGTACATTTCTCGGCGGGAAATGTATATATTCTCGGCGGCAAATATATATTTCCCGCCGAGATTTATAACTTCGTGGGCTGAGAAAAAAACTTGGGAGGGACCCACGAAAACTTGGAGGGGACGGAAAAAAACTTTGAGGCTTTACCCCAAAAGCACGGAAAGGACGAAGGAAAAACTTAGAAGGGACGAAGGAAAACTTGCGAGGGAGGCATAAAAAAAAGCGGGGCTTTACGCCAAAAAGCGCTACGCGCGGCGTCGCGCGGCGAGGTGCATGAGGTGGACGCCTACAAGGGCGGCTGTCTCCGTGCGCAGGCGGCTCTCGCCGAGGCTGACGGGACGAAAGCCTGCGGCCATGGCGGCGCGCACTTCGTCGAGGCTGAAATCGCCTTCGGGGCCTACGAGCAGCAGGGCGTTGCGGCCCGCCTGCAACACGTCGGAAAGGAAGGGACGGGCGGAAAAGCCTTCGGGGGTGTCCGAACCGCTGACGCTGCGGTCGTCGTAGCAATGGGCGATGAAGCGGTCGCCGTTGAAGGGCTGAGCAATGAAGCGTGCGAAATCCGTCATAGGCTCTAACGTGGGCAGCAAGGCTTTGTGGCTCTGCTTCATAGCCCCTACGAGGATGCGCTGCAAGCGTTCCGTCTTCACTTCGCGACGCAGGCCGAAGTCGGTGCGCAGGAGGCTGATGCGGTCGACGCCTATCTCCGTTGCTTTCTCGGCAAACCACTCCATGCGGTCGAGGTTCTTTGTTGGTGCTACGGCAATGCAGACGTTGCCCTGCCAGGGCTTTTGCCACGTTTGTGTTTGCTCCACCTCTACGCGCAGTCGCTTGGGCGTTGCCTCGACGATGCGCGTTTGGTAGAACGTGCCGCGCCCGTCGGTGCATGCCAGCTCGTCGCCCTCGTGCATGCGCAATACGCGGACGGCATGCACAGCTTCGTCTTGCGGCAGGCTGGGTGCGGCAGGTAGGTCGGGGGCATAGAAGAGGTGGAGTTCTTTCATAGTTGCTGAATGGTTTCGACAAGGGATTGCTGTGCGGGGTCAACCCAACGAATGGTGACGCCTCGGCGCTCCATGCCGCGAAAATACGTCATCTGTCGTTTCGCGAATTGGTGTATGGCTATTTCGAGTTGGCTGCTCATCTCTTCCTCCGTCAGGCGGCCAAGGCAATGGAGCGTGACGTAGCGATATTCCAGGCCGTAGCCAATGAGCACCTCAGGTGCTATGCCTTCGGCCAGGAGGCTGCGCACTTCGTCCACCATCCCTTCGTCGAGCCTGGTGCGGAGGCGCTGGCTGATGCGCTGGCGGCGCACGTCGCGCTCGACAAGCAGGCCAATCGTCAGGCTGGGCACGGGCGGGAAGGCGCGGACGGGTTGCGGTCCGTGCTGGTGCTCGTAGGTGGCCACCTCGATGGCGCGGATGAGGCGGCGCGGATTGCGGGGGTCAAGTCCGTCGCTCTGAGTTCCCAGCTCCGCCAGCATCTCCATGAGACGCTCTGGAGCCGTGCCCTCAAGCGTTTCGCGCAAAGCGGGATTGGCGGGCACGCTGCTGAGCGTGTAGCCACGCAGGACGCTCTCGATGTAGAGCCCCGTGCCGCCACAAAGGATGGGCTGGCGGCCCCGCGCGAGGATGTCGTCATAGGCCAGGCGGAAATCGCGCTGAAAGTCGTAGAGGCTGTAGCGCTCGCCAGGTTCGCAGATGTCGATGAGGTGGTATGGTATGCTACGCCCGTCGGGCAGGACGTAGTCGGCAAGGTCCTTCCCCGTGCCGATGTCCATGCGCCGAAAAACCTGCCGACTGTCGGCAGAGATGATTTCGCCGTCAAGCGCAGCCGCCAACTCGACGGCTTGCGCCGTCTTGCCGCAAGCCGTTGGCCCCAGGACGGTGATGAGTTGTGCGCTTGATACCATATTAATATTAGGCTGCAACGGAAAGCGGCCGCTAATAGCGTATGCCGCGCTTGCGGAAGACGGCGAAGTCCTCGTCGGTGAGTTTGAGGTTGCGCAGACCGACGGGCTCGTTGTGGTCGTTGAGATAGAAGCGTTGCTTACAGCTGTAGGCAGGCGAGGCCAGCGAGAGGCTGTCGACGTAGCTGGGCGAGGTAATCCCAGCCAGGCTCAGCATGGTGTGGAACACGGACGCTTGCGACGAGACGGGCTGTTGGCGGTTGCGCTTCATAGCCGCTACGGCTTGCGGATAAGCCTGGCGATAGGCGGGCGAGGTGAAGACCAGCAGCGGCACCATCATGTCGTAGCACGAGGGGCGCGGCGAGGCGTGGAGGAAGAGTTCGCGACTGTCGTCGTAGATATTCTCGCCGTGGTCGGAGGTATAGAGCAAAGCGCTGCGCGCCCCCGTGGCCGCCGTTTGTCGGTAGAGACTATCCACGACGTGGTCGGCGGTGAGGATAGTATTGTCGTAAGCGTTGACAAGGCTGGGGCGATTGGCCTTGCGGGCCGCTGTAGGCTCGTCGGGCAGGAAGTGGGCCGCCGAGGGCTGATAGCGTTCGCGATAGACGAAATGGGACCCGTAGAGGTGGACCACGATGAAGAGGCGCTTGTGGCCTGCGGATAGAAGCTTCGACGTCAGCCCGAGCAATTCGGCATCGAAATGCTCGGCACCATCGTCCTTGAGGAACACCACTTCGTCGGCTTCCTCGCCCAAGGCATCGATGAAAGAATGGTTGCGGCGTTGGTTGGAGAAGAAAGCGGTGTGGAAACCAGCCTCCTTAAAGGCCGTGAGGATGCCGCGCTCGCGATAGATGCGGTTATAGTCGCTGGCCGATGCTGCCGTGAGCAACATGGGCACACTCTTGTGCGTGGTGTTCGACTCGGTGAGCACGTCGGGGAACCACACCATCTGTGCCGTGTCGGCCAGAAGGCGCGGCGTGGTGGGCCGATTATAGCCGTAGAGCTGGAAATGGTCGGCACGCGCCGTCTCGCCCAGTAGAAGGACGTACACTTCAGCCGAGTCGGCGGGATGGGTGGTGGCGGCATGAAACTTGAAGTTGGCCGATGTTTCGTCGTAGTGGGCTGCATCGTAGAGGCGTTCGCCCGTCAGTTCTACGTTATACATCACGTTGAGCGGATACAAGTCGCAAAGCGGACGATAGGACGGAAGGGTCCACAAACCAAGCCCCAGGAACAAAGCGCCAGCGGCCACGCCCCCCAACGCCCAGCGGCGCAAGGGTTTCATAAACGGGGCGGGCATTTCGCGATGCTTCACCATCTGCATTGTGGCTCCAACCAACGATGGCACGTAGAGCGCTACGACCGTGGCAATGCCCGAGAGCAGGTTGCCCAACAACTCGAAGGCCTCGGAGGGGTTCGTGGTCAACACGTTGAGGAACATATCAACGCCGATGATGCTGTTGCCGAAAAGGAACAGCAAAACAATCTGGAACGCGCCAAAAAAGATGAAGAGGAAGAGCCACCAAACCATTTTGCCCGTCTTGCGACTAAGCGAAAACACGAGGGCGTACAGTGCCAACGGCAAAACGATTTGCGCCAAAGCTGGCAGCAGCGGCAGGTCTTCGGTAAAGGCTAACGCTACGTTGGGCACGGCCAATGCGACCATTGTCCACGCAAAGAGAATCAAAGGCGACAGGAAAAGTCGTTTCATTCTATCGGTAATTTTAAACATGAGTGCAAAGATAGCACAAAAATGGCGAAAAACCAAATCTTCGCCGCGCAAACTGACCGCCTACAACGCATTCGGCACATTTTTAGGCGCGATGTGCGGCACTACGAAGAAAAATGCCTAACTTTGCACGTTGCACGAGCCGACATCGCTCGGCAGCCCTTTCGCATAAACCAACAATAATAATAAACGCATGAAACTACTTGAAGGAAAAACCGCCCTCATCACGGGTGCGGCCCGTGGCATTGGCAAAGCCATTGCGCTGAAGTTTGCCGCCGAAGGTGCCAACATCGCTTTTACCGACTTAGTACTGAACGACGACATGGCCGCCGCCATGGAGCAGACGCGCCAAGAGATTGAAGCCGTTGGCGTGACGTGTAGAGCCTACGCCGGCAACGCCGCCGACTTTACGGAGACGGACGAAGTGGTGAAGAAAATCCACGAAGACTTTGGCAGCATCGACATCCTCGTAAACAACGCGGGCATCACGAAAGACGGTCTGCTGCTGCGCATGAGCGAGCAGCAATGGGACGCCGTGCTGAACGTGAACCTGAAGAGCGCGTTCAACTTCTGCCACGCTTGCGCCCCCATCATGATGCGCCAGCGCAGCGGGTCGATCATCAACATGGCCAGCGTCGTGGGCGTTCACGGCAACGCTGGACAAGCCAACTACGCCGCCTCGAAAGCAGGCCTCATCGCCTTGGCAAAGAGCATTGCTCAGGAACTGGGTAGTCGAGGCATCCGCGCCAACGCCATCGCCCCCGGCTTCATCGAAACAGCCATGACGGCCGCCCTGCCCGAAGACGTGCGCAAAGAATGGACCAAGCGCATCCCCCTTCGCCGTGGCGGACAAACGGAAGACATTGCCAACGTAGCCACCTTCCTGGCCAGCGACCTCTCGGCCTACGTCACGGGCCAAGTCATTCAGGTGGACGGCGGCATGAATATGTAGTTGGGAGCGCGCGACGCGCGCTTGCATCTATGGGACGCAGGCGTCTCGCCTGCATTAACACTGGGTACGCAGGTGTCTCGCCTGCGTACCATACAACGTCTGCACTATACAAACTCGCCACTTAAAAACACCTCCCCATGAACATCCTCTACGAAGACAACCACCTGCTGATAGTAAACAAAGCGGCAGGCGAGATAGTGCAAGGCGATAAGACGGGCGATGCCACACTGGCCGATGCCGCCAAGGCCTATATCAAGGAAACTTGCGGTAAGCCAGGCGCGGTATTTCTGGGCGTGCCCCACAGACTGGACCGCCCCGTCAGTGGCGTATGCGTGCTCTGTCGAACGAGCAAAGCCCTCACGCGCATGAACAACCTCTTCCGCACGAGCAACGTGCAGAAGACCTACCACGCCATTGTCTGTGCCGAACCGCCTGCGAAGGAGGGGGAACTCATCCACTACCTCAGTCGGAACGAACGCCAGAACAAAAGCTACGCCCACGCCACGGAACGCCCTGGCACGAAACGCGCCCACCTCAGCTACCACCTCATAGCCCGCAGCGACCGTTACTGGCTACTTGAGGTGCAACTCCACACGGGACGTCACCACCAAATACGCTGTCAACTGGCCGCGATGGGGTGCCCCGTCAAAGGCGACCTGAAGTACGGCGCCCCACGCTCCAATCCTGACGGTAGCATCTGCCTCCACGCGCGTCGCATTGCTTTCGAACATCCCGTATCACACCAGCAGATTGACATCACCGCCCCCTACCCCACGCTCCCCATCTGGCGCGTGTTTGAATAACCCTCGCTAAACGCATCGGCATAACACCCAACAAACATTCAACCCTTCAACCCTTAACCTGTCTTCCCGCCTCCGTAAAATCGTAGTCTTACATAGCGATGCACCTTCGCGATAGGCCAAAATTGCACAAATTGGGCAAAAGTATGCGAAAAAAATTGCTCACTTTCGCAGAAAATGTTACTTTTGCACCGCTTTACGCATAAGCAGTAAAAACAAACAACCAAATAACTCATTACTAACACCTCACTATGAACAACGAAAAGAGAGTGTACACTTTCGGTGCAGGCCAAGCTGAAGGCCGTGCCGATATGCGCAACGAATTAGGTGGTAAGGGTGCCAACCTCGCCGAGATGAACCACATCGGCGTGCCCGTGCCTCCAGGTTTTACCATCACTACCGACGTCTGCAACGAATACTACAAAGTAGGTCGCGACAAGGTGGTAGAACTGCTAAAAGACGATGTTGAACGTAGCATCAAACACATCGAACAACTCACCGACCAGAAGTTCGGCGATGCCGCCAACCCCCTGCTCGTCAGTGTGCGTAGCGGTGCGCGCGCATCGATGCCTGGCATGATGGACACCATCCTCAACCTCGGCCTCAACGACGAAGTGGTAGAAGGCTTGGCACGCAAAACGGGTAACGCCCGCTTCGCCTACGACAGCTACCGCCGCTTCGTGCAGATGTACGGCGACGTCGTGTTGGAACTCAAGCCCGCAAGCAAAGAAGAAATCGACCCCTTCGAAGAAATCATAGAGAAAGTGAAAGAGGAAAAAGGCGTGAAGCTCGACAACGAACTCGACACCGACGACCTCAAACGCCTCGTTAAACTCTTCAAAGAAGCCATCCTCGCTCGTACGGGCAAGCAATTCCCCAACGACCCCATGGAGCAGCTGTGGGGCGCTATCTGCGCCGTGTTTGGCAGCTGGATGAACGAACGCGCCATCCTCTACCGCAAAATGGAAGGCATTCCGCAGGAATGGGGCACGGCCGTTACGGTCATGGCCATGGTATTCGGCAACATGGGCGACACGTCCGCC
Organism: uncultured Prevotellaceae bacterium; assembly: GCA_900317635.1. Lineage (GTDB taxonomy): Bacteria > Bacteroidota > Bacteroidia > Bacteroidales > Bacteroidaceae > Alloprevotella. The sequence goes on from ONHN01000038.1 coordinate 12,769, forward strand.
ACGGGCGTATGCTTCAGCCGCAACGCCGCTACGGGCGAAGACCTCTTCAATGGCGAATGGCTGGTCAACGCACAAGGTGAAGACGTGGTAGCCGGCATCCGCACACCGCAGCAAATCACCCTCGAAGGCAGCCGCCGCTGGGCCGAGCTGCAAGGCATTAGCGAAGAAGAACGCGCAGCCAAATATCCCTCCATGGAAGAGGCAATGCCCGAAATCTACAAGCAGCTCGACGCCATTCAGACCAACCTCGAAAACCACTACCGCGATATGCAAGACATGGAGTTCACCGTGCAAGAAGGCAAACTCTGGTTCCTGCAAACGCGTAACGGCAAGCGCACGGGTGCCGCGATGGTGAAAATCGCCATGGACCTCCTGCGCCAAGGCATGATTGACGAAAAGACGGCCATCGAGCGCTGCGAACCCCAAAAGCTCGACGAGCTACTCCACCCCGTCTTCAACAAAGACGCCGTGACCAAAGCCGAAGAGCTCACGCGCGGTCTGCCCGCCAGCCCAGGTGCCGCCTGCGGCCAAATCGTCTTCTTCGCCGACGATGCCGAAAAGTGGCACAAAGACGGCCATAAGGTCATCCTCGTTCGCCTTGAAACCTCGCCCGAAGACCTCGCCGGTATGGCCGAAGCCGAAGGCATCCTGACCGCTCGCGGCGGTATGACAAGCCACGCCGCCGTCGTAGCCCGCGGCATGGGTAAGTGCTGCGTCAGCGGTGCAGGAGCTGTCAACGTTGACTACCACGCTCGCACCATCAACATCGATGGCACCGTGCTTCGCGAAGGCGACTTCATCAGCATCAACGGCTCCAACGGCCGTGTTTATAAAGGCGAAATTCCCACGCAGGCTGCCGAACTCAGCGGCGACTTCGCCGACCTGATGGCCCTCTGCGCAAAATACACGAAACTGCAAGTGCGCACCAATGCCGACACACCCCACGATGCCGAAGTAGCACGCAAGTTTGGTGCCGTAGGTATCGGCCTCTGCCGCACGGAACACATGTTCTTCGACAACGAAAAGATCATCGCCATGCGCGAAATGATCCTCGCCGAAGACGCCGAAGGCCGCAAGCGCGCCCTCGACAAGTTGCTGCCCTACCAAAAGGCCGACTTCAAAGGCATCTTCAAGGCCATGGACGGCTATCCCGTCAACGTGCGCCTGCTCGACCCGCCCCTCCACGAGTTCGTACCCCACGACCTCAAAGGCCAAGAAATCATGGCAAAGGAAATGGGCGTTAGCGTAGAATACATTAAGCAACGCGTTGACAGCCTCTGCGAGCACAACCCGATGCTGGGTCACCGCGGCTGCCGTCTGGGCAACACCTACCCCGAAATCACCGCTATGCAGACGCGCGCCATCCTCGGTGCAGCCATCGAGCTGAAGCGCGAAGGCTTCGACCCGCACCCCGAAATCATGGTGCCCCTGACGGGTATCCTCTACGAGTTCGAAGCCCAAGAGAACGTCATCCGTGGCGAAGCCGCCAAACTCTTCGAAGAAGAAGGCATGGAAATCCCCTTCAAGGTAGGAACGATGATCGAAATCCCGCGTGCCGCCCTCACCGCCGACCGCATCGCCACCCGCGCCGAATACTTCAGCTTCGGCACTAACGACCTGACGCAGATGACCTTCGGCTACTCGCGCGACGACATCGCCACCTTCCTGCCCGTATACCTTGAAAAGAAGATCCTGAAGGTTGACCCGTTCCAAGTGCTCGACCAGCACGGCGTAGGCCAGCTCGTAGAAATGGCCGTAGAGAAAGGCCGCAAGGTGCGCCCCACCCTCAAATGCGGCATCTGCGGCGAACACGGCGGCGAGCCCACCAGCGTCAAGTTCTGCCACAAAGCAGGCCTCGACTACGTGAGCTGCTCACCTTTCCGCGTGCCCATCGCACGCCTCGCCGCCGCGCAGGCCGCCGTAGAAGAGCAAGCAACAGAATGCTGAAAATTTATGAAAACGAGGCAAGTGCTTGGCGAACAAGTACTTGCCTCGTATTGCTTATTCTTTGATAGAAGTTCGAGAGATGCCAATGAAGGATATTTATAATATTCGATAGCATCTAATATTTGTTAATTAACTGGCTGAGTTTTGAACATTACGAGCAAAATGCCTATATTTGAATATGGTATAAAACAGTTATCTATACAGTCTTATGAACACAATTGAATTAATTAGCTCGATGCAACAAGAAGGCAAGGAAATTTTCTTGTCAGCAGAAGATCTTTTGACAATGTTTAATAGGAACATTTCAAAAAATACTGAACTCCTTGACTATATAGGCAAGAAAAACATTTTTGAGGTTATAGGTAAGACAAGAAACGAGGGTGTTCACAGTCGTTTCATTGCCGAACTGCTATCTGGAGATTTCTTCAAGGGGCAATCTCGTGAATCAACTCTATTTCACTTTTTGGATTTACTTCTTTACAGGTCTGCTAAAGAAAATAAAACTTCAGAGATCAATGAGCATCTCAAGAAACAAATACTGACACGTTCTCTTTTGATTGAAAATGCCACGTCTGTTTGTGAACTGTCTGTTAAGGAGTATCAGAAATTGTACAATGTCAATAACACGATTAGTACAGATAAAAACGATCGTATAGATATTTATATTAGGTATAAATTGGTAACACCGATAGCGGGACGAAACACGCTAGAGATATTCATTGAGAATAAAGTCAATAGTTCCGAGTTTGATTCTCAGACGCTTCGCTATTTCGAGGAATGTGACAATGGTGGATACAAACGCCCCTTCCAATTGTTTATATACTTGACTCCCCAATCTCTTCGCGACATGGAGAATTATTATGGTTTGGACACCAAATACAAACCCACTTGTCCTCACTACATCCATATTTGCTATCAGGATATTCTGAGCTATATCATAGAGCCGTTGATGAATGATGAAAGCTTGGACGATGACAAGAAGGCAATGTTAAAGGAATATGTCAGTTGCCTTGAACTACCCGCTATGCCCGATGCAGAATCACAGGCTCCTGGCAATGAGCTTTCCATCATGGCCATTAGTTCAAGAGAGAGAGAACTGGTGAAAACCTTTATGGAAGATGCCATCAATCGCAGAGTTATCAACAAGGCTATTGAAGCGAAACTGGATGAACCACTCTATTCGGTAACATCAATGGGCGAATTGTTCAATGCTACTGAGGCAATGAAAGAGGCAGTCAAGTTTCTGGCAGGTAATATCAAACCACTGGTATTGTTGAAGAAAGTCAACGATTGCGCAATAGTTGGTCCGCAAAATGGTGCAAAACCATATCTTGTTTATTCTCCGAATGCTTGGCGCACACCAGACAAAAAGTTCTGCAAATACTTGCCATTCGACGATTTGTATGTATATTCAGGTAAGGTGTATGTTTCACTCAGGCCGGCTGTAAATGCCGCCATAGAGGGCTATAAGAAAAAACGCCATAAGTCCAACGAAGAGCTTGTCAGCGATTTCAGTGCTGTATTTTCAGGCAAAGGTGGTGGTATTCCCCTTGTCTCTGAGAAGAAGCAAAATGGGAATGCCGAAGCAGACATCAAAGGCATTTACATAAGGAAGAATATTCCCGTAGAACGTCTGCAGAAAATCAATGACATTCTTGGTGAACAGTTTTCTGTTAAACCTATAGACAATGAGGCATATAATGCTTTGATGTCCTGTAATGTTCAGCTGTACCACGATAAGCCTGTTACTGAAAACGGTTTACCACGAGAGATTGAAGGGTTGTTACAAGATTTTAGTGGTTATTTGAGCTATGAACAAGTAGGTGAAACTCCCTTCTTTTTCAGAAAAGATATTGCTGACGACAGGATTCTTAATATCAACAAGCTAAAGGTTTTTGAAGATCACAATCTTATTGAAAAGTGTAAAGACACTTCCCTTTTGCTTGATTTCTTCAATAGTAGGAGGAACCTCATTCTCTCTGTGTACAAAGTAATGCTTGAGGCAGAGTCGGATAGAAATGTATATAAAGAAAAAATTTCTGTTTACCGCAATTGCTTAACCCATAAATAGAAATAATAACATATAAATGAAAATTCTGCTCCCCCAAAACGTTGCGAGCGTGTAAAAACGCGCAGAATGTGTCGGATTTAAGGTGCCAGTACTTTACACTAAACCTGTAAGCCGCTGATTATGAGCTTTCGTTAGCCGCCGCGCAGGCCGCGGTCAAAGAATGATTATAATTCGTTGATAGGCAAATGGTTAATTACAAGGAGTTAAAGTGATTCTACAACACTTTTACTCCTTGTTTTTTGTTATTATAAGCCTATAAAAATAGCCGCTATTCCGTGTAACAACCGTAAAAAAGCACCATACGGGATAACTTTTTTAAGAGCAACTGTTTTTCATTATAAGAGTATATAAGAGTAGTTTCTTATAAAAATTATAATTATGAAAACAGTATCAATGAAACCTGTAGTTCAGAGTCCTCGAAAAGATGGTTTATGGGCAGTGTACATCCGATTTACGTATGATGGTCGGTGTCAATTTTGGAAGACCTCAAAGGTCGTCTCATCACAAAATGTCAAGTCAAAATCCGAGATTACAGATTCCTATGTTCTGAGTTTCTGCAGTTCGCTAATTCTCCAATGGATGGAGAAACTCAATCATGTAGATTATTCTGCATGGAGCCTAAAGGACATTGTCGAGTATGTTACGGATGATGATTCTCAAGTTTCTTTCAGTAGTTATGCACGTACTTACATTGAAAAGATAGATAAGCCAAGAACTGCCAAAAACTACACCCTTGCCCTAAAGCATCTTGAAAAATATATGGGGATCTGTGAACTAATGTTTCAGTCACTGACAGAAAGTAGCCTTAATGCATGGATTAACACGATGGTTAGGGATGGGAAAAAGAGAGCGAAGGAGATGTACCCCGTATGCATACGTCATATATGGCGAAATGCTATGAAAGAGCTGAATGTTCCCGAACAAGGAATCGTAAGGATAAAGTACAATCCATGGGAAAGAATAACTATTCCACAATCGGACAACACTGCAAAGCAGGCAAAAAGTCCTAATGCTATGCGTACATTTTTCTCTTGCCCAATACCTACAAAGCCTTTTGCTATGTCCCTAATGGAGTTTGGTCGCGATGTAGCAAAAATGGCTTTTTGCCTCGGTGGAATGTATTGCGCAGATCTTTATGAGCTGAAGAAAGAAGATTACCATGATGGAATCATACATTATAACAGGGCAAAGACGAAACATTGCAGAAAAGACAGTGCCTATATGGAGATGCGCGTACCGGATATTATTAAGCCATTGTTCAAGAAGTACCGATCCTCGCAAAATAAAGGTCCCTTGTTTTGTTTTCATGAAATGTACACTACTGAAGAAAGTATCAGTTCTAATGTAAATAGCGGTATCAGGCAAATCTGCCAGAAAATATTGGTACTAAGCAAGGAGGAAGACTATAACATTCTAACTTTTCGTCACACTTGGACAACAGGACACAGATAGTTAGAAGATTACTCTGGTTTTTTCTGATACTGTGTTCTGTGTGTATACATGTATGCAAACTGGTCAAAAACTATTTTGGGGCGTGTAGCTCACTTTTGCAGATTTATATTTTGCAGATTAATTTCTTTTTCATATCTTTGGGGCAATTAAAAACAAAATTGTAAAAAAACATATCCATGAGAGGACTATCTAAATCACGTTACACGGCATTCTGCCAGTGCCCTAAGAACTTGTGGCTGAAGGTATATAAGCCCAAAGAGGCTACTATTGATGCTGGCGTAGAAGCACGTTTCGAACAAGGAAACGAAGTGGGCGATTTGGCTATGGGACTCTTTGGCGAGTTCAAGGAAGCTCATGCGGAAAAACCAGATGGGAGCCTCGACCTCGCCGCGATGGTTGAGCAGACGCAGCAGTGGATGCAGCAAGGCGTTGAGAACATTTGCGAGGCTTCATTTGCTCTCGACGGACATTACTGCGCAGTCGATATCCTTCGCAAGAACGGCGACGGCTGGGACATCTACGAAGTGAAGAGCAGCAGCTTCCCTGAAGAAGATGGGCAGGAAGCGAAACTTGAGAAGTACGCGCCCGATATTGCCTATCAGAAATGGGTGCTGACACAATGCGGAGTGAAAGTGAAAGGCACTTACCTCGTTTGCCTCAATAGCAACTATGTGCGGCAAGGGGAACTCGACCTCCAGAAACTCTTTGCCGTCATCGACTTGAAGGAGATGGTGGAAAACGAATACCTGAAAGTGCCCAAT
>ONHN01000009.1 GCA_900317635.1 uncultured Prevotellaceae bacterium
CCAAGACTGCAAGCGTCTTGAGCAAAAAATTGCTTTAGTGGTAGGCTTGATAGTCGCGCCAAACCGTGGTAAGATACGCTTCGTGGGCCATCGCCCAGGGTTTGGGACCTACCAGCTTTTGCACCTTCTGCGACAGCGCCTCGAGGTTGTCGTATCGGTTTTCGCTGCGCGAGACCAGGATGGTGCGAATGGCCTCCACTTGCCCTGGCGTCAGATTTTGCGACGAAGGAAACACGGGCTGATACTGCGTAGTAAGAAACGAGAGCTCCTGCATGCGAATTTGGCTGGCATAGAGCGCCCCTTCGTTGATGACCATCGTGCCAGCGGCCATGTCGCCTAAACGCTGGCTGTTTCTTGACAACAGAATGCACAACAAACCGCAAGCCATTCCCGTTCCCATGTCAACGAAAAGCAGCACCCAACGAAGGAAATAGGCCATGACGTCGGGACAGCCGCCGTCGGTGCGCACCACGCGCAGGCCCATCGCCATCTTTCCAAGGCTGCGACCGCCAGAGAAGGTTTCCATCAGCGGATAGTAGAAAATGGTGGGAACGAAGATCAGCAAGACGAAGAGCAACGGACCAATCAACTGGACAACATCGGCGGGCAGAAAAGGAATAAGGGCTATGCTGCCCATGAAATAGGTCATGACGACGATTGCGTCGATGATGGCAGCTGCTATGCGCGGCCCGAAGGCGGCAGGCCGTGGCCGAATGCGTATGTACTGGTCGTTGACGATGGTTGACATAGCGCAAAAATACGCATAAAGTTGGTTAAGCCAAAACTTTTCTGTTTCCTTGTCTTTCTTGTCGCCTAAAGCGAATTGAGGATGATGATGGAGAGGACGGCGGCCGTAATCGTTGCGTAGAGCCAGTCGTGCTGGCGGAGGAAATCGACGAGCGAGAGGGCCACGCGCATGATGGGCGTGAGCAGCAGGATGAGGACGCCGAGCTGTATCCAGCCCGTAGCCGTGAAAGAGCAGACACCGGCAATGATGCCGCTGAGCGTGGTGTAGCTCTCGAAACCTGCGGGCAGGGCATCGTAAGAGAAATGCGAGTAGTCGCGCATCGGCTCGCCACCATGTTGCGAGAGGTAGATAACACCACCTATAAACGCCACGGCGCACGCCAGCGTCACACCCACGCGGAGCGTCAAAGCAATGAGGCTTTGCAGGTCTTTTTGTTCCATAATATATATATGTATAGGAGTGTAGGCCCGACCCTCTCCAAAAGGGAGGGAGGTGGAATACTACTAAGTGGTCGTTGGGGGAGAGAGGGGCTGCTCACTCGTCATTTGTCAAACGTCCCATGCAGTCCGCCCCAAATCATGTTGGCAGCAACCAGCAGGATGGCGATGCAGAAGATTTGGCGAAGCAAGTCCACCTTCATTCGTTTCAGCAAGCGGGCACCCGTCAAAGCCCCCAGCAAGACGCCTATCATCACGGGGCAGGCCATGCCAGGCTCTATGTTGCCGCGCTGCACATAGACAACGGCCGAGGCGCAGGCCGTCACGCCCATCATGAAGTTGCTCGTCGTGGTGCTGACCTTAAACGGCACCTTCATCACGTTGTCCATAGCAATGACTTTCAGCACACCGCTACCAATGCCCAAGATGCCACTCAATACGCCTGCCACGTACATCACGCTCAGTCCGCCGCCCACGCCCCGCAGTTCGTAGGGTCGAAGGGTGCCGTCGGGCATAGGCTGGGTTCCGTAAAGCTTCAGGCGTCGGGCCAGCTCGCTACCTTTCACGCCCACATGGTCGGGGCGTCCGCGCCGCCGCAGCTGCATCACGGCAGTCAGTATCAGCACAAGGCCAAACAGCACGGCGATGACCGAAGAGTTGAGCCATACGGCCACGAAAGCACCGCAAACGGCACCCACGGTGGTGGCAATTTCAAGGAACATGCCCAAGCGGACGTTCGTTATGCCCTCCTTCACGTAGGCACTACCCGAACCCGAACTCGTAGCAATGCTCGAAACCAGTGCAGCCCCCACAGCATAGTGGAAATCTACACCAAAACCAAGTGTCAGCAGCGGAATAACAACCACGCCTCCGCCAAGGCCCGTCAGCGAGCCCAACAGCCCCGCGCAGTAGGCCCCAGCCAGGAGTATCAACGTAAACGTAAGTATCGTCATAGCGGGCGCAAAGTTACAACTTTGAAGCGACAACCGATGGCCCCGCTACCAATTATCGGTGCAGGCACTGCGCTTTTCGCAAAATAATTCCTACTTTTGCGGCTGGTTTGTTACACCTATCCCAGCTAATGAAAGAATTTCCCCTTATTGCAAAGACGTTCCAAGGTCTTGAGGAAGTGTTGGCACAGGAGCTCACGGAGCTTGGTGCGAACGACATACAGATAGGCCGCCGCATGGTGTCGTTCACGGGCGACAAAGCCATGATGTATCGCGCCAACTTCTGCCTGCGCACCGCCGTCCGCATCTTGAAACCCATTGCCACCTTCGAGGCGCACGATGCCGACGAGGTGTATGAAGCCGTCAAACGCTTGGCGTGGGAGGATTACCTCGACGTGCGCACCACCTTTGCTATCGACACGACCATCTTTGGCGAAGCCTTCCCCCACTCGAAGTTCGTGGCCTACCGCGTGAAGGATGCCATTTGCGACCGCTTCAACGAGCGCGAAGGCAAACGTCCGAGCATCAGTGTTTCGGCGCCCGACGTGAAACTCAACATCCACATTGCCGACACGCAATGCACCCTGAGCCTCGACAGCAGTGGCGAGAGCCTCCACCAGCGCGGCTATCGCGTAGCAACCGTTGAGGCCCCCATCAACGAGGTGTTGGCGGCAGGCATCCTGAAGCTGTCGGGCTGGACGCCCGACAAACCCCTGACCGACCCCTTCTGCGGTAGCGGTACCATCGTCGTGGAGGCAGCCTTGATGGCGCGCGGCATCAACCCTGGCATCTATCGCAAGAGCTTCGGTTTTGAGAAATGGAAAGACTTCGACGCCGACCTCCTCGAGAGCATCTACAACGACGATAGCGGCGAGCGCGAGTTTGAAGGGAGAATCGTGGCCGCCGACATCAGTAAGCCAGCCCTTGATGCAGCCCGAGCTAACGCTAAGAGCGCTGGTGTGGCCGACCTTATAGAGTTTCGGCAGCAGGACTTCCGCGAGTTTACGCAGCCTGAAGGCGATGCGGGCTACATCGTTACCAATCCGCCTTACGGCGTGCGCCTAACGCCCCCCGCCATTCTCGACCTCTATGCCGCCATTGGCGAGCGCTTGAAGCACGAGTTTCGAGGGGGCGACGCGTGGATTATCTGCTCTAAAGAAGAATGTTTCGATGCCGTGGGCTTGCGTCCCAGCATCAAGATACAACTGCAAAACAGCAATCTGGAATGCGAGTTGCGCAAATATCAGATCTTCGAAGGTCGCATGGGCGACTTCCGCGCTGCAGGCGGCGATGTCAAGTCGCACGAAGAACGTCGGTTTATGAACGACCGCAGCCGTTTCCGTCAGCACACCGAGGAGTTTCGCCGCCCGCGCTACAGCGACGAAGCCGAAGACGACAGCGAAGAGGCACGCGCCTACGCCCTGCTACGCGGTAAGCACCGCGAATTTATGCAGTTTCAAGAAGCCCGCGAGCGCAGAGAGCGTCGCGAGAGGGAGCGCCGTGAAAGAAGCGAGCGAAAGCCCGCTGGCGATGCGCGCCCCTGGCGCCAGCGCCGTGCCGACGACGAGGGCAAACCCTTCCACCGCAACGGCAACAACCGCGATGGTTACAAAGGCTTTAAACCTCGCGGCAATTTCAAAAAGTGACAAAAAGCCCCTCTCCCCCCCTTACCCCCTCTCTCTCACCTAAAGGGCGAGAGGGGAGTGGATAGTAAAGACGTGAAACATTAAACAATAAACATTAAACATTCCCCGCCAAGCGCAAAAGTATTCGTGTTCATTCGAAACCATTCGCGCCCTTCGTGGTTTCCCGAAACAAACCTCTAAAACCTAAAAACCATAACACCGTATGAAAGCCATACGTATCCTCGCGCTTTTTCTTCTCAGCGCAATCACTATGACAGCACAGACACACAAAGAGCTCACGCTCGACCAACTGATGTGGGGCGGCACGGGCTACTGGCAATTGCAGCCCGAATACCTGCGCACCGCCTTCTGGGGCGACCGTTTGGCACGCCTTGAGGTAGAGAGCGTCAGCCTCATTGCCGACGAAAAAGGCAGGGCCCTCGCAAAGCCCCAGCCGCTCTTCACCGCTGCCGATGTCAGAGCCGTCCTGCCCGATGGCGGCAAAGGCCTTAACCTGCTCTACGCCTCTTTCCCCGATGGCAGCAAGTCGCAAGTTCTCCTCGTTTGCGGCAAGCAGCGCTTCCTCTACGATTGGACGAAACGCGAAATCCTGTGGAGTGCCGAGCGCGCCCTCGATGCGCAAAACAGCGAGTTTTGCGAGCAGAGCCTGAGCGAAGCCTTTACGAAGGACTGGAACCTCTATCTGCGCACCGCCGACGGCCAGCTCCACCAAGTGAGCCACGACGGTTCGCGCCAAGTGCCCTACGGCACCAGCGTCCACCGCGACGAGTTTGGCATCACGAAAGGCACGTTCTTTAGTCCTACGGGCAAACTCCTGGCATTCTACCGCATGGACCAGTCGATGGTGGCCGACTATCCCCTCGTTACCATATATCAAGACACCATAGCCGCTCCCGCTCCCGAGAAATACCCCATGGCCGGACAGACCAGCCACAAAGTCACCGTCGGCATCTTCAATCCGCAAACCGAAAGGACCGTCTGGCTCGATGCAGGCGACCCCACTGACCGCTATTTCTCGAACATCAGCTGGGCACCCGACGAGAAGACTATCTACATGATTGAACTCCCCCGCACGCAGGACAAGGCCGAGCTCGTCAGCTACGATGTCGAGACGGGCCGCCGCATAGGCGTGCTCTACACCGAGCGCAACACCAAGTACGTTCATCCCGTCAACCCCATTACCTTCCTGCCGTGGGACGAAACGAAGTTCATCTATCAGAGCGAACGCGACGGCTACAACCACCTCTACCTCTTCGACACCAAGCAAGGCGAACTGCGCCAACTGACGAAGGGCGACTTCGTCGTGTTGGAACTTTGCGGTTTCAACAAGAAAGAGAAGAGCGTCATCATTCGCTCAACGGAGTGCAGCCCCGTGCGCAACAACCTCTTCGCCGTCAATATCGAAACTGGCAAGCGCACCCTGCTCGACGACGGCGAGGGCATCCACTACGCCACGCTCTCCAGCAGCGGCGCACTCTTTGTTGACAACAGCTCAAAGCCCAGCACCTTCCGCACCGTCTGCCTCCGCGCCACGGCGAAAAAGAGCAGCCCCGTCGTGCTTCAAGACGTGAAGAACCAGTGGGGCGACCGCTACGAAGCACCCACCATTGAAAACGGTACGCTGAAAGCCGCCGACGGCACGACGGACCTCTACTATCGCCTCGTAAAGCCCTTCGACTTCGACCCCACAAAGAAGTATCCCACCGTGGTTTACGTTTATGGCGGCCCTGGCATTCGCAACGTGGAGGAAGGCTGGCTGTGGCGCGCACGTCCCTGGGAACTCTATATGGCACAGAAAGGCTACGTGGTCTTCGTCATGGACAATCGTGGTTCCAGCGACCGCGGCTTCGCCTTCGAGAGCGCCACATTCCGTCACCTGGGCGACGAAGAGATGCGCGACCAGCTCTGCGGCGTCAACTACCTGCGGACGCTGCCCTACGTTGATGCCGACCGCCTCGGCGTCCACGGATGGAGCTTCGGCGGCTTCATGACCACCAACCTCATGTGCACCTACCCCGATGTCTTCAAAGTAGGCGTAGCAGGTGGCCCCGTTATCGACTGGCGCTTCTACGAAGTGATGTACGGCGAGCGCTATATGGACACGCCGCAGGAAAACCCCGATGGCTACGCCCAGTCGAGCCTCCTGCCAAAAGCTAAAAACCTGAAAGGCCGCTTGCAAATCATCTTGGGCTACAACGACCCCACCTGCGTGCCGCAACACACCCTCTCGTTCATGCGCGCCTGCATTGATGCTGGCACCCAGCCCGACCTCTTCACCTATCCTGGCGGCGGCCACAACATGATGGGCACCGACATGGTACACCTGCACGAACGCATCACGCGCTATTTTGAAGACTACCTGAAGTAGTTATTCATGGGACGCCGCCGTCCCGCCTGCATCCCCCTATAAAGCATCCTTCCCACGAGCAGGATGCTTTTTTGCAATCTCCAAGGTCAAACCTTTTTTTGTTCATAAATAAGAACGTTTTCGTTAAGCCAGGAGAGCAGAAAGCTTGCTTTATGCCTTGGCTAAGAAAACGCAAGCTGATAAGAACGATTGTCTTCATTTATGTTTCTGGAGTTCCTGCTGCGATGGTGCGCGCTGCGCACCATTTGTCCCGCCCGTATCACAACATCCGAAACTTGAATTGTCTTCACGAAAAAACACTATTGTGCAAAAAAACTTTGCCGTTGTGAAGAAAAACATTATCTTTGCAAGCAACAAACATAGAACGATAGAGCTACTAACCTATATCTGCTTCACATATCACATGGGAAAACATATCCGCACCTTCATCCTACACTTCGATACCGAGATTGCCGAACGCGAAATACCCCTGTTTCGCGGTGCCGTCATTCGCCACCTTGGCGATGAGGCCGACCTGCTGTACCACAACCATGTAGGTACCGACCATTTTCGCTATGCCTATCCGCTCATACAGTATAAGCGCATTGGCGGGCGGGCCGCCATCGTCTGTCTGGAGCGCGGAACGGACCTGATAGGACAATTCCTCTGGAACCTGCCCGAGGAAGTCTTGCTGGGCGACACGCTTCACAAACTCAGCATTCGCCACGTCATTCCGCGCCGCGTCTTGGTGCAGACGTGGGACGACGTCTTCCCATACCATATATATAAATGGGCTCCGCTCAACGCAGAGAACTATCAGGCCTACAAAGCCCTCAGCAGCGCTGATGAGCGCAAAGCGTTCCTCGAAGGCATATTGAAGGCCAACATCCTCTCTATGCTGAAAGGTTTGGACATACATCTCGAAGAACAACTGCAGTTAGAGATTACGAACCTCAGCAGTCCCTACGTGCTACCCTATAAACGCATCGGACTAACGGCATTCAACGCCGACTTCACCTGCAACCTCTCTATCCCCGACCAAGTGGGATTGGGCAAGAACGTCAGCACGGGTTTCGGCGTGGTGCGCAGGGTGCGACAAGCGAGCCAAAACGAAGAAGAAACGAATAAATAATAAAAGATACACTATATGGAAAAACCAATGTACGAAAAACTCTTTATCGGTGGAGACCTTTCGGGCATTCAGAAGTTCCTCTACAACATTTCGTCAAAGAAAGCCGCCGTCAGCTTGAAAGGGCGTTCGGCTTATCTCTCGGACTTTATGCGTGATGTTTACGATAAACTCAAGAAACAAATGCAAGGCGCAGTCGAGGACATCTACTGCTCAGGTGGCAAGTTCTACCTGCAGGCCGCTGACACCGAAGACAACCGCCTCGCCATCGAGTGCATGGCGCGAGAAAAGGCAGTGGAACTATGGAAAGAACATCGGGGCGCACTCGGCCTAAGCATCCGCTACGTGCCCTTCACCGAAAACGCTGACGGAACGCTTTATGTTGAAGGAGAAAACCACATAAAGGTGGGCATCCTTTGGAAAACTATCAGCGAACTTTTCTACCGCGACAAGCAGCAAAGGCTCAACTACCGCGACAAGCAGCAAAGGCTCAAGAATCACCTTGTAGGCAACTACCACGACTTCTTCGAACCTATCGAGTTAGAAGGCTCGCCCAAGGTCTGCATCGTGACGGGGATTGAATCAGCCGATTGCGTGCTCTACGACTTTGGCGATGAAAAGCGCTATGTCTTACCCTCAGTTGAGAAACAAATTGAAAAAGGTGAAGAACTTCGCAAAAGTGAGGACATCAAGGACTTCGAGACGTATGCGAAAGGCACCTACTTAGGCATCCTGCGTATGGACGTAGATGGTCTGGGCCGTCGCTTTGGCGAACGGGGCTTTGACTCTATCAGCGACTACAAAAAGTTTTCAGACAGTCTGACGAATTTCTTTGAGGAGGAGCTAAAGGCTATTCAGCAAACGCAATATAAAAAGTATATTTGTCTCATCTATGCAGGTGGCGATGATGTCTTCGCCGTAGGCCGTTGGGACAAGATTATAGACTTTGCTGAGCGCATACATACCGAAGTGAAGACACGTTTCGCTGAAGACGGGCTGAGCATCTCGGGCGGTGTAGTCATCGTGAAGCCCAAATACCCCATTGCTAAAGCAGCCGAAAAGGCGGGGGAGGCCGAAGAGGCAGCAAAACACTTCCGCCATGGAGAACATGTAGAAAAAAACGCCTTCAGCCTCTTTGGACGCACCGTATCGTGGAACGGGGAGTTTGACGTGGTGAAGAAATACAAAGACATGTTCCAAAACCTCGTAAAGTCTGACGGCCTCGACCGAAGCCTATTGCACAAAGTGATGCTCTACGCTTCCATCGCAGAAAAGAACGAGCAGCGTAAACAAGAAGGCAAGCCCTTAGACTATTCCTACTATTGGCACGCCAGCTACTACCTAACGCGCTTTGCTGGTCGCAACGAGAAGCACAAAGATCTTTGCGACGAACTGCGAACCATCGTCATAAAAGATGTGCGCAAACTGCAATTGGTGGCCCTCGGCGCACGATGGGCCGAACTGCTCTTGCGCATGGAGAATACAAAAGATAATAAACAATAAAACAACAATAGAACTATGAGTTACTTAAAACAACATCCCATTCAGAACAGCTGGATTACCGACAAGGTCGATAAGGCTATGGTCGAGTATGCTGAGCAATTTGCAGAATATTTGGCTGAAGAAAAGAAAGCTAAAGAAAAGAAAGATGTGGTAGTCGCATTAACTGCAAGTCAACTCCGCAAGTTTTTCGGCTCTGTTAAAGCGCTACAATTAAAGACTGAAGCCTTAGGCTATCAAGAAGCAGAGTTTGTTATGCTCAAAGCAAAATTGGCGTATGCTGAAGGACGTGTCCGCCAAAAGAATAATGGCAAACAATTACGCATCGCCGATTTCCGCGAAGTGATGGACGAAGCTATCAATGTCGTTGACAATAGTTCCGATAGAAAGAAATCGTTTGCAAACTTCATCAACTTCTTTGAAGCCATCGTGGCTTATCATAAAGTGTACGGAAAAGATAACGACAAACAATAAAACTATAGAACCATGAAACAGTTAGTAAAGAAAATTAAATTACAATATACGCTCGAACTCCTAACAGGTCTTCACATTGGCGGCAACAGCGAAAACGTTGAAATTGGGGGCATAGACCTCCCCGTTATCAAGTTGGCCATTAAGAATAATGAACCTTACATCCCTGGTAGTTCCTTAAAGGGAAAGTTGCGTTGTTTGCTTGAACAAGTGAAGGGCGCTACTGAAGTTGGGGATTGTATAGAAGTGAATAATCTTTTTGGTATTATCAAAGATAGAGATATTGAGCAAAAAGATTTGCCTACCGATAAGAGGAAGAACAAGCCCTCAAAACTCATTGTTCGCGATGCGATGCTTGATGCCGAATCAGAGAAGTTATTGTTCAATAGCCCCAACCTCGATATGCCCTACACCGAAGCGAAATGGGAGAACACCATCAAGCGCGTTGAGGGTACTGCTGAGCACCCCCGCCAAATCGAGCGCGTCCCCGCCGGAGCTAAGTTCAACGTTGAGTTTGTCATCAATGTGTGGGATACCGACAATGAAGAAGAACTTATCGGCCTCTTAAAGAAAGGCATTCGTTTGCTCGAGAACGACTATCTTGGTGGTAGTGGCTCGCGCGGCTACGGACAGGTGAGATTTATAAAGAAAGGAGAGCCGATAGAACTCTCGCCAGCTAACGATTGGAAAGAAAAAGAAGCATAGCTATGGCAACCTACAAACTCTATAAGTTGCACTTCACCGCCCCAGTGCACATCGGTTCGCCGCGCGAGGACGACGACGTGAGCCTGCGCACCATCCATTCCGATACGCTTTATGCGGCACTCATGGCGTGCTTGGCAAAGGTGGGCACCGACCTCCCCGCCAATGGCGACTTGGGTTTCACGCTGAGCGATTCGTTCCCCTACTATCAAAAGGAGGCCGACAGCCAGCCCGTCTATTTCTTGCCTAAGCCTCAGCGCGTCAAGATGCCTCACTTAGATGACCTCAGCAAACTCAAGGCGATGAAGAAGGTGGCATGGATCGAAGCCGCGCTCTATGCTGACGTGTTGGCAGGTGCCGATCCCTTTGCAGAGGCCAGTGCCCAAGCGGCCTACCTCACAAAGGCGGAGTTGTCCAAAGACATCGAAGGTAACGCCGAAGACTTCGTGCGCTCGGAAGTATCGCAGCGCGTAACCATCAAATCTCGCACGGGCGAAGAGGATGCAGAACCCTACTTCGTAGATAAAATTGTCTTTAAAGACCATGCAGGCCTATACTTCCTTGCTGAAGGCAATACCGCGCTCCTCGAGCGCGCCTTGAAACTCCTCTCGCTCGAAGGCATAGGCACCGACCGAGGTGTGGGTTTCGGCTTTTTCGACTACGAACAAGGCCAGCTCAGCATTGACGTGCCCGCCAATGCCACGCACCAAGTATCCCTCTCGCTCTTCATCCCCGAAAGCAAAGCGCAGTTGGAGGCACTGCTCGACAGCGACGCCGTGGCCTACGACTTCGTGCGCCGTGGCGGCTGGATCACCACTCCTCCCTACACCACCCTGCGCAAGAATGCCATCTACGCCTTCCTTCCTGGCTCCGTCTTTAAGAAGATAAATAATGAAACCACACTGGGCCGCATCGTTGACCTCCGTCCACAAATAGGCGAACTCACCCCCGACCACCCCATCTGGCGCATGGGCCGAGCCCTGATGTTACCGATTAACATAAAGCAATAGAGGTATGGAAAACAAGAGATACAACATAGAATTAGAAGTCGTCACGCCCCTCTGCGTAGGTGCAGGCGGCGAAAACGATTGGGTAAAAGGTGCCGACTACGTGGAGAAAGACGGTAAGGTCTATGTGATAGATTTGAAGTGGTTCTACGACGAAATAGGTAAAGACGGGATAGATAAATTGTCGCAGGCTTACGCCACGTCTAATATGGATGGTATCTTATCTCTTATAGGAAATAAGCTTGAGAGCGTGTCCCGATATATCTTCGACTCACCTGAAACGAGCGAAAATCCTATCAAGACGTTCCTGCGCACTCAGCTATATAATCGCCCGTTAATAGCTGGCACTTCCCTGAAAGGTGCGATCCGCTCTGCCTTGTTCAAGGAGTTTCGCCCTGAAGGTCCTAAGGATAGAGATAGTAAAGAAAACGAAAAAGCTTTCGGCGGTATTCAGGACAACTTGATGAAGTTTCTGCAAGTGGGCGACATAGAGATGGCTGAAACCACCTTGGTCAACACCAAAGTCTTTAGCCTCATCGGCTCGGGAGACTCATGGGATGGCGGTTGGAAAGATACATTGAATGGAAAAAACTTACGCACATACAACCCGCAAGGCTTCAACACCCTTTACGAATGTGTCTATCCAGGCGAAACGGGGCTCGGAACAATTACATACGCGGTTAATGCCGCTACCTCTAAGGTTTCCGAGAAGCAGCGACTACAGCAAGGAGGGATAGAAGAACTCTTCAGGATTATCAATCAGAGAACTCGCGAATACCTTGATAAGGAAAAGAAATTTTTTGAGCAATATCCAGCTAATCGCTCCGAAGAGATAATCGACTGCATTGATATGCTCAGCGAGGAGTTGGACAACATGATGTCCGACAATAAGTCGTGTCTACTGAAAATGTCTGCCGGCGTAGGCTTCCACTCCATTACGGGCGACTGGCAATGTAAAGACTATACAAATACGGGTTTTTATGGCGAAAAACATCGTCACGCCGGCAAGAAGAAGTACAAATCGCGCAAAATAGCTGAATACGACAGGAAACTGTATTTGATGGGCTTTGTAGCGCTTCACCTATTGCCCGATGAAAAAGCGAAAGAGTGCAGAAGTTCGTTGGATAAAGAGCACATTGCGCGTCTGCAAGAGGCGGCTGAGGCTGAAGCAAGAAGAAAAGCCGAGGCTGAAGCAAAGCAGCGAGCTAAACAGCAACAACGTATGCGTCAAGCCAAGTTCGATGCCCTCTTCCAAGAAGCAAAAGACCTGAATGTGGATGGCCACTTAGATGAGGCTATTGCGAAGCTTAATGAGGCGCTCGCCTTGCTACCCAATGATGTCGATGCCCTAAAGTTGCTTGCTGAAGTAAAGAAACGACAAGAGAACCAAGCCAGTATCAAGAAGTTAGAAGAAGCTGCCGCCAAGCGTTTATCGGGTTCGTTGGCCGATGTCTTTGAAGGGAAGAGCATCGGTGCCTTAGGCACCTTAATCGCTACAACGCAGAAATGGCTCAAAGCAAATCCTGAGGTCAGCATCGGCGATGCCGAGTACGAAGCGATTAAAAAGGTGGTAACGAACTTTCCTAAAAATGAGAAGCGCAATATCAAGAAGAACTCCAAGAAGCTCATCGAATTCCTTGGCCAAGATAGGGCAGATGAGTTGGTAGGAACTTTCTAATTTATAGAACGCCCCTTAAGGTTCTGGAGTTCCTGCTCTGGTGGTGCGCAGCGCGCACCACACCATGCTTAACCGCGTATTCCGATGAGCGAAGAGGAATGCGCGGTAGGTGAGGGGTAGATAAGGTCCGTGCGCAGAGCGTGCCGCACATTATAAGAATAAGAATGTATAACCGATAAGTCATGTCAGGGGTAAAGCTTTGTGACGTGCAGTACGCTTCTCGCACTGGCCATATCGTCATTAGTTTGCCGCGCACCACTCGTCGCTACGCTCCTCGCGGTACGCGGTTACGCAAGGTATGGTACGCTTCGCGCACCATTTATCCCACCCATATCACATCAAATTAAACTTGAATTAGTAATCTCTAAATAAAAACCTATGGCACGCAAGGTATTTATATCCTTCCTCGGCTTCTCAAACTATAGCGAAGGTATCTACTATATAGACGATTTTCAAGCTCAGAGTGCGCGCTTCATTCAGGCAGCCACGTTGGAGTACCTCCAAACGAAGGAAACGTGGACAGCGAACGATGTGGCCTACATTCTACTCACTAAAGGTGCCGAAGAAAAGAACTGGGTTGACGATGGACAAGTGGACAGAGAGACGAAACAAATTATCAAACAAAAAGGCCTGAACTCTGTGCTCATTGCTCGCAAATATCCTTTCCCCATTGAAACAGTTCGCAATTTGCCCGACGGCAACAACGAAGAAGAGGTCTTTACTATTTTCAGCCGCGTCTTCGACGTTCTTCGCGAAGGCGACCAACTCTACTTCGACGTGACTCACGGCTTCCGCTCCCTGCCCATGCTCGCACTCGTCATGACCAACTATGCCAAGTTCCTTAAGAACATCACGGTGCAAAGCATCACCTACGGCAACTGGGAAGCGCGCAAAAAGCGAGAAGATGAACGCTTCTATGCCCCCATCATCGACCTACTGCCCCTCTCACAAATACAAGACTGGACCTTCGCCGCCGCCGATTTCCTTAAGAATGGCAACGCTGATAGGTTTGCGGAGTTGGCAGAAGAAAACCGCCGTGCAGTTTGCAAAATGCTAAAAAGTGCTGACCCGCAAGCCACATCGTTGGGAAATTTAGGGAAAGCTTTAAAGGATGTATCTGATGATTTCCTAACTTGTCGAGGGAAAGATCTATTAATTCCCAAACACATGGCAACATTGCGCCGACGTTTAGAAGAAATAGACAATTTAGTCATCCAGCCACTTGAGCCTGTCGTCAATGAACTTTCAAAAGCGTTTGAACCTTTCAGCGTTGATACAAGCGACGAACAAATGCTCAATGGTTTTTTGGCGGCCAAGTGGTGTATTGACCACAACCTCTATCAGCAAGCGGCAACTATCTTGCAAGAGAATGTTGTCACTTTCTTCTGTAAACGCCACAATATTACTTTAGAAACAGAGGCAACACGCAAACTTGTCAACAATGCCTTCTATTATTCTTTAGGCAAATTTTTTTCAGACGAAGAGCGTCAGCAGGCACGAGTAAGGATAGAAGAGTCTGAAGTCTTGCAACAACTTCTTTCAGACCCGTTGTTGAATGATAATGATACTACTAAGGCGTTTTCCTTACTTACTCACGAGCGAAACGACTTCAATCATAGTGGGATGCGCCCGCAACCACACTCTCCCAAGAGAATTCGAGGGAACATAAAGAAAGCTTTCGATATCCTAAACAAGAAACTTAACCCCCATGCCTAAAGCCCACATCGCCTTAGTAGGCGGGCAACCCGTGCCCGTATATATCGGTATTGAAGACGACGCACAAGCGCAGGACATCGTCTTGGTATGTTCTCGCGATAGTTACGTTGAGGCAAAGCGCATTAAGGACAACCTCCCCGCGCGCAACATCAGCATTGAGCAATGCTCGCCCGTGGACCTCCACGAGATAGAAACCTTGGCCGCCCGCCTCAAGGAGCAGTTTGCCGACTATGAACTCACGCTCAACCTCACCAGCGGCACGAAGCTCTGGACGCTCTCGTTCTTCCGTATCTTTGTCGATGCGCCCGCCGTAAGGTTCATCTACGTTGACCAAAGCAACCGCATCACCGACATCGTCAGCAAAACCTCCCACACCGCACAAATCGACACGCTGAAGCGCATCGCCCTCTACGGCACACCGCTCAAGTCCTATCGCTCGCTCGAGGATTATACCCATGCCGACTTCCAAGCCATAGCCGTCATAGAAGAACTGCGACAAGCAAACACACCCGAGTTTCGTTTGCTCACCTCTAAAGAGCCATCTGAAGCTTTAGCCAAACAAGGAAATCTTTACCGCAAAACGAAGAATGGCTCGTTCCTTGAATGGTCACCCGACAAGCAAGCCGCCACGATGTTTATCGAACATTGGAAGACAGGAGCGCCTATCAAGCGCATCATCGCTTGCGACCACCTCGAAGACATCCTCTACAACTTCGCATGGTTTGAACTGAAAACGGCCTGCAAATTGAGGGAAAACCCTCACATCCGCAACATCTGGCTCAACTGCACGTTCGAATACCAACAAGGCAATCCGAAAAACGAAATTGACATCATTGCCGAGTTTGGCAATCGTTTGCTCTTCGTGGAGTGTAAAACAATGATACACGACACTACCGATATCGACAAGTTTCATAGTGCGCTGCGCAACTTCAGCGGTACGAGTTCGATGGGACTCTTCGTTACCAACGACCGCCCGTATCCACGAATGAAAGACAACTATCAGCGCGCCATTGAGAAGTGTCGCGACAACAACATCCTCTTTTTCAACTTCGCCAAAGCTAAGGAGCGCCCACTCTCCGACTTAATCGAAATGCGTCTTTCATCTCAAAACAAACGCTAATGCACCCGCTCTTTCTCAACCTCAGCAACCACCCCTCCGCCGCATGGAGTCCCGAGCAGTTCCGTGCGGCCGAAGCCATCGGCGAAGTGACGGATATGCCTTTCCCCGCCGTCAGTCCCGAGGCCGACGAAGCCTACGTGCAAAGTCTGGCCTACGACTATTGCCGCCAGATTATGCAAATGAACAAGGAGCAGCCCGTCATCGTCCACGTCATGGGCGAGATGACCTTTTGCTTCGCCCTCGTCGAACTGCTGAAAGCGGCGTGCATACCCTGCGTAGCCTCTACAACCCTGCGCAAGACCCAGACCACGCCCGACGGACGCAAAATCTCCGAATTCCACTTCTGCCGCTTTAGGCAGTACTAATAGTTTTCAACTCCTTTCTTGCCGATATCGGCAAGAAAGTTTATCTTTGCATCCTAATTGCGACGTTTTCTTGGATAAGAGACATTCGCGATGACTTGTGGTGGGCATAAATCGACCAGTCATTACCGATAGTGAAAGATTGCCGTTGGCGACTATAAGTTGTTGCCCAACGAGGTAGGAGGCACCGACACAACAAGCCCTAAGGATGTTCATGCCGAGTTGGCTGCTCTTTTATCGGATTACAATGCCCTTAGTCCAGCTACCTTTATCGACATTTTCCACTTCCACGTCAGCTTTGAGCGCATCCACCCCTTCCAAGACGGAAATGGGCGCGTAGGACGCCTGCTGATGTTCTGGCAATGCCTAAAAAACGACCTTCCCCCCCCTTATCATTACCGAAGATTTGCGCTTCTTCTATTATAGAGGTTTGCAACAATGGGGGCATACCAACGGTTTCTTCACCGACATTTGCCTCACCGCCCAGGACCGTTACAAGGCACACCTCGACTACTTTCAAATTCCATATTAACGCGCGGGGGATAGAAAGCGTGGTGGGTTAGACGAGCGCCTGGGAGCGCGGGTGCCTCGCCCGTCTCTATATATTTCACACGAATGCCCACGAATTACCACGAATTGTTCATTAATTATTCATGAGTCATTCGTGGCCATTCATGCACATTCGTGTTAAAAGCATATCCTCCGCCTCACCCGCCTCTAACCGGGTACGCAGGCGTCTCGCCTGCACCTAATCGCTACGAAAGCAGCGAGGCCCTGCCGCAGATCATCATCTGCGATAGTCTTTAACATCCCAACCACCGAACGTATTATAGCAGTTATTTCCCCCGTGCTTTCCTATTTATTTGTTTGGTTTTTTTCGTTTTCAGCCTATTTATTTGTTTGGATTTTTTCGTTTTCAGCCTATTTATTTGTTTGGATTTTTTTAAGTTTGTATCTTTGCAGCCGTAAATAAAGGGAAGCAACGATGTATTATCCAAGGCTTATCGATAGCTATTTATTGGAATGGGCTTCGCGAACGTCTCATAAGCCCTTGCTCCTTCGCGGTGCGCGTCAGGTGGGCAAATCGTCTGCCGTGCAGCATTTAGGGGAGAGCTTTGAGCAGTATGTTGAACTTAATTTTGAGAAATCACAAGCCTTTGTTTCACTCTTTACGCAGTGCGACCTTGATGTCCGTAGGATTGTCCCTCAAATAGAATCATTGGTCGGGAAGCACATTGTGCCAGGTAAAACGCTTCTGTTTCTTGATGAGGTTCAAGCCTGCCCGCAGGCTATTATGGCATTGAGGTTTTTCAAAGAAGATTTGCCCGAACTGCACGTCATAGCTGCTGGGTCGTTGCTGGAATTTGCTCTTGACGAACTTCCTACTTTTGGCGTTGGTCGTATACATTCAATGTATATGTATCCCATGACCTTCGACGAGTTTCTTGTAGCCTGTGGCGAGCAACTTCTGCTCAAGGCACGCCGCGAGGCCTCAGCCGTCAATCCCTTGCCTCAGCCCCTCCATGAGAAATTGGTGAGTCTTCTACGCAACTTTATCTTAGTGGGAGGTATGCCCGAAGTGGTAAGCCAATGGGTTAAAACCCACGACTATCTTGTTTGTCAAGAAGTGCAGGACGATATAGTTTTTGCTTACGAAGACGATTTCCCAAAATACCGAAAGAAAGTCGATCCTGCACTTCTGCGGTTAACCCTGCGTAGTGCTGCCGTACAAGCTACAAAAAAATTTGTGTATGCGGAAGTGGGCAGTGGTTACAAAGTCTCTGAAGTAAAGAAGGCACTTGAGCTTCTCTCGAAGGCTGGCATCCTTATCCCCGTAACTTCCACAGCCGCCAATGGATTGCCGTTAGGGAGCGAAGCTAATCCAGCCTATCGGAAAATGTTAATACTCGATAGCGGCCTCATGTTACGTTTACTCCACATGTCAACGGGCGATGCTACTAAGTTCGCTGAACACATTCTCACAAGTAAGGCTGCCGAATTAGTCAATCGGGGTCCTATGGCAGAAATGGTGGCAGGGCTTGAGCTTCTCCACTATAATACGCCAAACCTAAAACAAGAACTTTATTATTGGCTCAGGTTAACAAAGAATGCACAAGCCGAAATAGACTACGTAGTGCCTTACCAACAATTTGTCTTGCCCATTGAAGTGAAGGCCAGCACGCAAGGGGGCATGAAAAGCCTCTGGGCCTTTATGCGCGATAAGCACCTTTCAAGGGCAATTCGTTGCTCTTTAGAGAATTTCGGTTCCTATGTCTATACCGATGCGTTAGATGCCGAAGCTGAGCGACAGGTGATAGTATGCCCGCTCTATGCTCTTTCGCAAATGGGGTCCATGCTAAAAGCTTCAACAATGGAGGACTAAGCCCCCCCCTTAGAGTATCTACTCCTCTCTCTCCTAAAGGACGAGAGGGGCTGTGGCTTTTCCTTACCTATAAAAAAAGTCGTTCATGAGGTGTAGGCGTTCTTTAGCGCGCGTCATGGCCGTATAGACCCACTGGTAGCTTTCGCGCGTGGGGTTCATCATGATGTTGCGCGGCGTGAAGACGAAGACGTCATCCCACTCGCCCCCTTGCGCCTTGTGGCACGTCACGGAGTAGCCAAACTTGCAGCGTAGCGCGTTGAGGTAGGGGTCCTCGCGCATCTTGTCGTAGAAGGTCTTCTTATTTTCCTTAGGTTTAATTTCCAACTTCAGCATGCGTTGGATGAAGTCGGCGAATAGTTCCCGCTGTTGCACCTTGCCAAGGTTCAGGTCGCGCATAAACATCGTGTCCTCCATGATCAGCGTGGTGTACTCTTTTCCCGTGAAGAGTTCCTTTACCCTCACTTGGCGGAACGCCAGCATGGCGCGTATTTCTACCTTAGGGCTTACCTCCACCACGCTCACCATGTCGCCGTTCATCAAGCCCGTTGGTATGTTGTTTTGAATGACCATGAGCAGCTCGCCAGGCTGGATGCTCTGCGGGGGGTATCCTAAGCAGTAGCGTATAGCCGCACTCGTTTCGTATGCCTTGCGGTTGCTGCGGCAGACGCAGATGGTGCTGTTGGGTCCGTTCGTGCGCAGGCGGTTTATGTACTCCGTCACCATCGCCGCCTCGTTCGCATACCACACGAAGTTGCCGTACGGCTTAAAGACGAGGTATTCCCAATGTCGGCGCTGGCCGTAGTGCGCCGTATTGGCAGGTGCCGTGTTGTAGAGTTGGCGCACATACTGCGAGGCTGGAATCAGGCCGTTCGTCTGGTCCTGGCGCATAATCTGCGTCAGTTCAGCTTGCTGCGCGGCATAGCCAAAGGTACTTAGGAAATACTCAGGCGCGAGGGCTGGCGAGAAGTTGCCCTCTACGGGCGGCAGCTGACAAGGGTCGCCCACGAAGATGAACTTGCTGCCCTCGCGCTGGTCGTAGTTCAGCAGGTCCGTGAGCAGGCGGCCGTTGCCAAACTTCGCCTGCGTGATGTCCTTCTCCTCCGTGTCCGACACCATCGACGCTTCGTCCACGATATAGACCACTGGCTGCTGCGGAATTTTCTTTTCTTCGGGCGTTTTGGGGTTGACGTCCGTAGCAACGAACTGCAAAAACAGCTGTCCGTCGGTTGCCGCCACCGCCTTGAGGTCCTCTTCGGTTTCTATCTCTTCGCTCAGTCCGCCAAAGTCGTACACCATGGCGTGGATGGTCTGCGCCGTGGTGCCCTCGCCCGCCAGGTTTTGCAACACTTTCGAGGCTCGTCCCGTGGAGGCCAGGAGGTGGTAGAGGCGGCTGCGCTCTTGCAGTTCGTTAATCAAAAAGCGCATCAAGGTCGTTTTGCCCGTTCCCGCATAGCCTTTCAAAATGAAGACGCGCGCATGTTTGTCTGCCACGAAGTCCAGCATTTGTTTCATCACCGCCTGCTGGCTCTCCGTGAGCCGAATGTTGTGAAAGTCAGTTTGTGGCATAGTGAAGTGAACTTGTTTTTCTCTGCGAAGATAGCAAAACTTATGCAAAAAGCAAGGGCTCGCACCCAAAAGTCCGCCGAACGCTTTGTTTTCAAACAAAAAAGTGCTATCTTTGCACTATCAAAAGCAACGCGCTCTATGATTTTTTGCACAGAACTGTTTTCATAAGGGATGAAAATCAACGAGATATAGCCAACAGGCTATAAAAGCCTTCCATTACAACAAGGATTACAACTAATGTGCATATACCCATTTAATTGGCTAAGCTATAAAAGCCTTCCATTACAACAAGGATTACAACTACGAGGACCTGCTGCTACTGCAGCACACCCGCTATAAAAGCCTTCCATTACAACAAGGATTACAACTCAAGCGCAAGGTCTTTGACTATTACCTCACGCTATAAAAGCCTTCCATTACAAAAAGGATTACAACTTCGAAGAGGGCAACCCCATCAAAGTCTCTGCTATAAAAGCCTTCCATTACAAAAAGGATTACAACTTAGGAGTTTTTATGGTAAATGGCAGTTTCGCTATAAAAGCCTTCCATTACAAAAAGGATTACAACATGAATGGGATGCTGAGAAGAAAGAGTTGAGCTATAAAAGCCTTCCATTACAAAAAGGATTACAACTGGAAGTGGGGAGCCATATTCTGACGTAGCTATAAAAGCCTTCCATTACAAAAAGGATTACAACGAAAACAAGAAGAATGCATGAGTTATATTGCTATAAAAGCCTTCCATTACAAAAAGGATTACAACTCTCTACATAAATGTAGAAGCCATCTGGAGCTATAAAAGCCTTCCATTACAAAAAGGATTACAACAGCACTGCACTTCGGTGCTTAGAGGCACCAGCTATAAAAGCCTTCCATTACAAAAAGGATTACAACTAGTGTTAGTGATATTTGATTGGGCATACCGCTATAAAAGCCTTCCATTACAAAAAGGATTACAACCTTCCATTCGCGCAGCTGAAGTTCACTAATGCTATAAAAGCCTTCCATTACAAAAAGGATTACAACAACCCTATTAATAATAGTTTGTCTTCTAATGCTATAAAAGCCTTCCATTACAAAAAGGATTACAACGTTAAGGCATTGCCACCATCCATAGCGTCAGCTATAAAAGCCTTCCATTACAAAAAGGATTACAACGGAATGCACCCGACAACGTGGTTTTCCATAGCTATAAAAGCCTTCCATTACAACAAGGATTACAACGCCGTGAACGTGGTTTTGCGCGTGTAATCAGCTATAAAAGCCTTCCATTACAACAAGGATTACAACTCAGGTACTTTCTCATAGTACCAAAGCAACGCTATAAAAGCCTTCCATTACAACAAGGATTACAACTTTGAGCTCTTCGGTTGTGTAGTCTTTTAGGCTATAAAAGCCTTCCACTATAACAAGGATTAGCTTATGAAAACTAAAGGACGTTCCAGCAGTGATGGTGGGCGAAGGACACCATTACCGATTGAACGTCCGAAACGAAAAGATATAGGTAGTTTGTAAGTGTGCAGTACGCTCCGGGCACCAACTATATAGAGTTATAATTCATGTTTCGGGAGTTACTGCTGCGATGGTGCGCTCGGCGCACCATTTGTCCCGCCCGTATCGCAACATCCGAAACTTGAATTGATGAACAATTCGTGGTAATTCATGGGCATTCGTGTGAAATATGTTGAGTGCGGGCGAGGTGCTCGCGTTCCCATACTTTTCCGCAGGCGAGGCGTGTGCGTCCCATGCTATTCCGCGGGCGAGACGCCTGCGTACCCGACTTTCAGGCTTTGAAAGTGTGACTTTCAGGCTTTGAAAGTGTGACTTTCAGGCTTTGAAAGTGTGACTTTCAGGCTTTGAAAGTGTGGTTGCCAAGGCCTGAAGCGCAAAAAGAGCCTATTTGCTTGGGCGAGTTTTGCCCCCGTATAGTCTTTTCATCAACGTTATATAGATATGAGTAAACGCACACTTTTCTTCAGTTCTCCCGCCTATCTTTCGTTGCGGAACAACCAGCTGGTTTGGAAAATACCCGAGATAGAGAAAGACGACACGCTCACCGAGGAGCAGAAAGCGGCTGCGGAACGCACGTTTCCTATTGAGGACATTGGTATCGTCGTGCTTGACAATCGGCGGCTGACGCTGACGCATGGTCTGATGGACGCTTTGCTGGCGTCCAACTGCGCCATCGTGACGTGCGACCAGCGCGGTATGCCCGTCGGGCTGTTCCTGCCCTTGGCGGCCCACAGCTTGCAGCAAGAGCGTTTCGCCGCTCAGATAGGAGCCTCGCTGCCGCAGAAGAAGCAGCTATGGCAGCAAACGATGCGTGCCAAGATAGGCAATCAGGCCTCGGCCCTGCACCTGGCTACGCAAGCCGAGACGGGCTGCTTGCGCGCCTGGGCTCGCGAGGTGCGCAGTGGCGACCCCGACAACCTGGAGGGGCGTGCCGCCGTTTACTACTGGAAGAACCTCTTTGCCAACCACATAGGTGCTTTCCGCCGCGACCGCATGGGGCCGCCGCCTAACAACCTGCTGAACTATGCCTACGCCATCCTGCGTAGCTGCATAGCCCGTGCGCTGACGTGCCACGGCTTGCTGCCCACGCTGGGCATCCACCACCACAATCGTTACAACGCCTACTGCCTGGCCGACGACGTGATGGAGCCCTACCGACCCTACGCCGACCTCATTGTCAGAGACATCGTGACAACAACGCCAGAGGCCCTCGATGAGCTCACGCGCGCCACAAAGGCGAAGCTGTTGTCGGTGGTGAGCGTGCAGGTGTGCATCGACGGGCAGAACACGGAGCTGCAAACCGCTGCCCTGCAGACGGCCGCATCGCTGGCAAAATGCTTCTTGGGAGAAACGGAAAAGTTGAGCTATCCGAGGTTGTGAAAGGAGAAGGTGTTCGCAGGCGGGACGCCTGCGTCCCATGCTTTTCTGCGGGCAAAGAAAACTAATGACAAACGATAGACGATAGCGCGTATGTGGGTACTACTGTTTTTTGATCTTCCTTCCGTTTCGAAGAAGGAGCGCAAGGAGGCCGCCCTGTTTCGCAAGCGGATTATGGGCGATGGGTTTACGATGTTTCAGTTTTCGATGTACATTCGGCACTGTGCTACGGAGGCAAATGCAGAGGTGCACGTGAGGCGCGTGGTGGCCTTGCAGCCGCCTCGCGGCAAGGTGGGCGTGTTTACGATTACCGACCGGCAGTTTGAGCAGATAAAGATCTTCGTTGACCGCCGCCTGCAACCGCCCATTGCACCCTACCAGCAGTTGGAGTTCTTGTAGGGGGGAGAGGGCGTCTGTCCCACTACGCCATGAGAAAGAAGACGCCGAGGCCTACGAAGAAGGCGATGAGGAGGTTGGGCAGGAAGTGGCGCACGTACCAGCGCAGCGTGACGCCCTCCATGCGCCACAAGGCGAAACCAGCCAGCGTGCCAGCGGCGAGGGCCGAACCGCCCACGGCGGTGCAATAGGATAGCAGGGGCCAGAAGAGGCCGTTCTGTGCATAGTCGGCCCCCGTAGCGTGGCTGAAGGCGGCGATGTTGGCCAGCATGGTAGGCACGTTGCCTGCAAAGGCTGAGAGGGCGGCGGCGGAGGTGCCTACGGCATAGATGTTGTGGACGTAGCGGGTGGTCCAGGCGCAGAAGTCGGGTAGCAGTCCGCTCTCGTTCACGGCGCCTACGGCCAGTGTCATGCCGATGAAGAAAAGGATGTTCTGTATGTTTTGGTATTGCAAGGCGAGGGGCTGGCGTCGGCGAACCATGACGTCGGCTTGCAGGAGGTGGCGGTTGCAGAGTTCGTTGACAATCCAGAGGACGCTCAACACGAGCAGTGCGCCGAGGAAGGGCGGCAGCAGCGTGAGGCGGCTGAACGTGGGTATGAACCACAGACCGCCGATGCCTACAACGAGCATCAAGGCGCGTTGCCAACGATTGAGGATGGTGTCGTCGCCACGATAGGGCGGCAGGGTGCGCACGAGGCGCATGCGGTGGGGCAGGTGGCGGTGGAAGAGTAGCAGCACTACGCTCAGAGCGGCCATACAGGGCAGGACGAGCTGGAAACTGTAGGCGGTAGGGGTGACGAGGCGTTGCGTCCAGAGCGTGAGGCTCGTGGTGTCGCCAATGACGGTGAAGGCTCCGCCGCAGTTGGCGGCAAGTACGATGACGGCACCGAAGACCCAGCGCAGGCGTTCTTCGGCCACGAGCGTGTGCATCAGGGCCAGCATGAGGCAGACCGTGGTGAGGTTGTCGAGGTTGGCCGAGATAACGAACGTGACGGCACCGATGCCCCAGAGGAAACGGCGTGGATATTTAGTGTAGAGCCCTTCGTGGATGAAGTCGAAACAGCCGTTGTTGTCGAGCACTTCGACGATGCTGGCCGTGGCCAAGAGGAAGAGGACGATGCCCGCCGCATCGAGCGTGTATTTCAGGAAGACATGCTCGGCGATGTACTCCTTCACGTTGATGGAGTTGAGCTGTTCGCCGCGTTCTTTCAGGAAGTTCATCAGCTCGTTTTGGTGCTCGGCCAGTACGAAGTCGGCGCCCCACATGATGTAGAGCAACCAGCAGACGGTGCCGGCGAACATAGCCACGGCCGCTTTGTTCATACTGTTGACCTGCTCGGTGGCAATGAGCAGCAAGGCGATGAAGAAGATGGCGATGATAGCAATTTGCATAATGGGGCAAAGTTTTTACGCTGCGAAGTTAGGCATATTTTTCCACAACGCACACGTAGCGTGTCAGGAATTTTGCTGCGAGCACGAGCACATGCTGAAAATGTGCAAAGCGAAATATGCGAAAGAGGAAAGTAGGGACCACGAAAGGCACGAATGATTACGAATGAACACGAAGACATAGTCGCTGCGATGTACTGTGGTGCAGCAATAAGGTTCAGCAATAAAAAGGAGCTACGCGGGTGAGGCAACATGTGTGTGTGGCCTCACCCGCGTAGCTTTGCGGTAATGGTTTTGTCTGGCGTGGCTATTACTTTTTGGCACGCGCCGTGTAGCGTCCGTTTTGCACGCGATAGCGCGGACGGGGTGCCACGTTCTTTTGTTTCTTAGCTTTGGCGGCTTCCTGCGCCTTTTCCTTCTCGGCCTCGGCGGCACGTTGCTCCCATTCGTTGGCAGCGTAGTAGTCGCCCGTGCGCGGGTCGAGCAGTTGCAGTTGGGGAATTTCGGGCTTCTCGATGTTTTCGATGGGGTCGATAATGCCGTTCTTTCCAACGACAGCCAGTTCAACGTTGGCCACGCCGCGCGAGAGGATGCCGAGGTCCTTGGCAGCTTGCCAAGAGAGGTCGACCACACGGCCAGGTCC
This sequence comes from uncultured Prevotellaceae bacterium, assembly GCA_900317635.1. Taxonomy (GTDB): domain Bacteria; phylum Bacteroidota; class Bacteroidia; order Bacteroidales; family Bacteroidaceae; genus Alloprevotella. Next base: position 25,080 of record ONHN01000009.1, read on the forward strand.
GAAGGGGCCGCGGTCCGTTACGCGAACGATGACTTCCTTGCCCGTCTTCGTGTCGCGCACCTTCAGCATCGTGCCGAAGGGCAGCGTGCGGTGGGCACAGGTCATGGCGTACATGTCGAAACGCTCGCCGCTGCTGGTCTTACGTCCGTGGAGGGCTTTGCCGTAGTAGGACGCCTTGCCCGCCTTGGCGAAGTTTTGAGCGTTGGCAGAAGTGAAGGAAATAATGATGGCGATAACAGCCAAAAGGATTGTCTTCAATTTCATAATAAATAGTGTTTCGCGGAGGAGCGCAACTATATATAATATTGTATAGCTCGCGGGTGCTGTAGAGAGGTATTTAGCGAGGTGTGAGCACCCTATTCCGCTGTTTTCACGGTGCAAAAGTACGGCCTATGGGAGGTAACGCCAAGCGTTTAACGCTCGTTATCATGCACTTTAACTTTTAGGGCGGCGGTGGCGGGGGGTGGCAATCTCGCTTTTTGGCAAACTGGCGTCAAGGGGGCGGCGGAGCGGGTAGGGCATGGCTTGAAAAGGTCGTAGCCATAACGGTTTAGGGAGTCCAGACGGCTTTGCCCGCCGCCTGCCAGAGCAGGCCACGGCTTGCAGCAAAAACCGAAATAAAGGACAACGGTTTTGCGTTAAAAGCGTTTAACATTCAGAGAAAAAGGGTCGGTTCGGGCGTTTAACATTTGTGGCGTGGGGGCGAAGCGCGCAGAAGGGTAGTGGATACGGGCGATGTGGAGCTTTGGGGCGGTAGGAGAGGGTGTAGGGCGAGGGGCGGCGTTTGGCAGGTGGACGTGGCAAAGCGCGTTAAAAAGCCGTTAAAATGAGGGGGCAGTGGGCGGAGAGAGGAGAGGGGAGTGGGGAGTGGGGGCGTCCTTCATGCTCACTTTTACGCAGTAAAAGCGTGAAGGGTTGTCAGTATGCAAAAAATGCATTACCTTTGCTTCCCGAATGAGCGCAACGGATGCGCGCAATAATTGCGCTACTTATGCGTTTATTATTGTGATGACCTCATCATGCAGAAGGTGACAGCCGCGCGGCTGCCGCCCATACAATATTTTATACACTCACACGATGACAACGCAACGCAATATCCTTTGGTTCCTGCTCGTGCTCGCTGCGTGGCTCCTGTCCTTTGGCGTGCAGGCCAACGACGTTTACCCCACGGTGTCGCCCACAATGACTGTGACGGGCGACGGGCATATTGACGAAGAGGCTACCGAGTACGGCGGCAATGCACCGATGTATGCCGTTTTTCGCGCCAATCCGCAAGACCTTGGTGACTACGAAGCACTCTACGAGTGGCGCTTTACGCGTCAGAACGAGACGGACCCGTTCCTTGTGCGCTACGACCAGGACACGGACTACCGCTTCACAGAGAGTGGCTCCTACTACGTGGAGCTACGCGTGAGCTTCGTGCTCGGCACGGACACGATAGAATACGCACAGGACACGCCCTTCAGCATCAGCATCAACGAGTCGATCCTTGAATTCCCCAACGCCTTCACGCCCAACGACGACGGAGCCAACGATGTTTTTAAGGCGAAAGATACCTATCAGAGCATCGTGAAGTTCAACGCCAAGATTTTCAACCGTTGGGGCAAGCTGCTCTACGAGTGGAACGACCCCGCCGGCAGCTGGGACGGCACGTTCCATGGGCGCGATGTGCCCGACGGAGCCTACTACCTCAACTGCCAGGCCGATGGAGCCGACGGGCGTCACTACAGCATCAAGAAAACGATAAACCTGCTACGCCGCTATGAGGAAAACACCGGTGCCATCGAGTAAAGAGGAGAACGGACAAGCGGCGGCCTTTCAGCACGGCGAGATAGCGGTTTACGGTGCGCGCTCGCACAACCTGAAAGACATCGACTGCACCATTCCGCGCCGCTCGCTCTCGGTCGTGACGGGGCTTTCGGGCAGCGGCAAGTCGTCGTTGGCGTTCGACACGCTGTATGCCGAAGGCCAGCGCCGTTACATCGAAACCTTCTCAGCCTACGCCCGCAACTTCCTCGACAACCTCGAGCGGCCCGACGTGGACAAAATAACGGGTCTGTCGCCCGTTATCTCCATCGAGCAAAAGACCACGAACAAGAACCCGCGTTCGACGGTGGGGACCGTGACGGAGATCTACGACTTCCTGCGCCTGCTCTTTGCGCGGGCTGGAACGGCCTACTCCTACCTTAGCGGCGAACCCATGGTGCGCTACACGGAGGAGAAGGTCGTAGCCCTCATTCTCAATAAATACGAAGGCAAGAAAGTCCTGCTGCTGGCCCCCCTCGTGCGCTCGCGCAAGGGACACTATCGCGAACTCTTCGACAGCATCCGCCGCAAGGGCTACCTCACGGTGCGCATCGACGGCGAGCTGCGCGAAGTGGTGCCAGGGCTAAAGACCGACCGCTATAAGAACCACGACATAGAAGCCGTGGTAGATAAGTTGTGCGTGCAGGCAAAAGACGAAGAACGCCTGCAAAAGAGTGTGAAGCAGACCTTGGCTTTGGGTGAGGGCCTCATGATGGTGCTCGACGTGGAGAGTGGCGAAGCCCGCTACTACAGCAAATTGCTGATGGACCCCGTCAGCGGTATCTCCTACCGTGAGCCTGCTCCCAACAACTTCTCGTTCAACTCGGCGCAAGGCGCTTGTCCGCATTGCAAGGGATTGGGTTACGTCAGCGTGATAGACCGCGACAAGGTCATCCCCGACCCCTCGCTCTCCATTCGCGAGGGTGCCCTGGCTCCGCTTGGTAAATACAGGCCGCGCCTTATCTTCTGGGAGATAGAGGCCGCCATCCGCGACTATGGTTGCGACCTCGATACCCCCGCCGCCGACCTGCCCGAAGAGGCCTTGGCCGCTATCCTGAACGGACGCGGCGAACGTCTGCGCATTCCCGCCGCCACGGCCCATACTACCGACGACCAGTACGTGCTCTTCGACGGCCTCGTGAAGTACATACGCCAGATGGCCGATGCGGAAATGACGGCGGCGGCGCAGCGCTGGGCCGAACAGTTCTCCTCGGAGCAAGTATGCCCCACGTGCCACGGACAGCGCCTGGGGCGTGAAGCCCTTGCCTATCGCATTGCCGACAAGAACATTGCCGAGCTGGCCGCTATGGACATCGCCGAACTTTACGAATGGTTGGACGGCGTGGAGGAACGCCTCGACAAGAAGAACGCTGCCATTGCCCACGAAATACTGAAAGAATTGCGCACGCGCTTGAAGTTCCTGCTCGACGTAGGTCTCGATTACCTCTCGCTCTCGCGCGCCACGATGACGCTGAGCGGTGGCGAGAGTCAGCGCATACGCTTAGCCACGCAAATAGGGTCGCAGCTCATTAACGTACTCTACATCCTCGACGAGCCCAGCATCGGGTTGCACCAGCGCGACAACCAACGCCTCATCCATTCGCTGAAACAGTTGCGCGACATAGGCAACACGGTCGTTGTCGTAGAACACGACGAGGACATGATGCGCGCCGCCGACTACATCGTCGACCTCGGTCCGCGTGCCGGACGCCTGGGCGGCGAGGTGGTGTTTCAAGGCACGCCAACGCAGATGTTGCAAACCCATACGCTGACGGCAGAATACCTGAACGGACAGCGTAAGATAGAGATACCAGCCCAACGGCGCAAAGGCAATGGGCAGGTGCTTCGCCTCGTAGGGGCGTGCGGCAACAACCTGAAGAACGTGACAGCCGAATTCCCCCTCGGTAAGCTTATCTGCGTGACGGGCGTGAGCGGTAGCGGTAAGTCCACCCTTGTCAACGACACGCTCCTGCCCATCCTCTCGCAACACTTCTATCGCTCCTTGCGCGAACCGCTGGCTTACGAGCGCATAGAGGGTCTTGAACTGGTAGATAAAGTGGTAGCCGTGGACCAAAGTCCTATCGGTCGCACGCCACGCTCCAACCCCGCCACCTACACGGGTGTCTTTTCGGACATACGCACGCTCTTCGTCGAATTGCCCGAAGCCAAGATGCGCGGCTACAAGCCCGGGCGCTTCTCGTTCAACGTGAAAGGCGGACGCTGCGAAACGTGCAAAGGCAACGGTTACAAGACCATTGAAATGAACTTTCTGCCCGACGTGTATGTGCCTTGCGAAGCCTGCCACGGCAAACGCTACAACCGCGAAACGCTGGAGGTGCGCTTCAAGGGCAAGAGCATTGCCGACATCCTCGACATGACCATCAACAACGCAGTGGAGCTCTTCGAGAACGTGCCCAGCATCCTGCATAAGATAAAGGTGTTGCAAGACGTGGGCCTCGGCTACATCAAGCTCGGACAGAGCAGCACAACGCTCAGCGGCGGGGAGAGTCAGCGCGTGAAGCTGGCCACCGAACTCTCCAAGCGCGACACGGGCAAGACCGTCTATATCCTCGACGAGCCCACGACGGGTCTGCACTTCGAGGACATCCGCGTCCTGCTGGGCGTGCTGAACCGGCTGGTGGATAAAGGCAACACCGTCATCGTCATCGAACACAACCTCGACGTCATCCGCGCTGCCGACTGGCTCATCGACCTCGGGCCCGAGGGCGGACGCGGCGGAGGCACCATCGTGGCAACGGGCACGCCCGAACAAGTGGCGAAGAAAAAGAAAGGATATACGGCGCAATATCTGATTTGAAAACCACAAAAAACACAAAAGTCCACAAAAGACACAAAATAATATATGTACGAAAACTACATATTTCAGGAAGAAAGTAGAGCTATTATAGATGCTGCATATACTGTACATAAAACATTAGGTACGGGTTTCGTAGAAGCTGTCTATCAAGAAGCTCTTGCTATAGAATTATCACAGCGGGGAGTTCCTTTTACACAACAACAGGAACTCACCATATACTATGGGACTATGCAGTTGCAAAAGAAGTTTTATGCTGATTTTTTGTGCTACAATGCTATTATCCTTGAACTTAAAGCCACACAAGCTATTGCTCCTGAGCATAGAGCACAGATATTAAACTATCTTCGTGCCAGCAAGCTACATTTAGGACTACTTATAAATTTTGGAGAACCAAAAATCAACATTCAACGCTTTATCGCTTGAGTGTTGTGATTTTTGTGGCCTTTTGTGTCTTTAGTGGTTATCAAGAATCTTAACAATTAAAGCAAAACTATAATTTTATGTTTGAAAACCAACCTAAAGGGCTTTACGCCCTCGCTCTTGCCAACACAGGCGAGCGCTTCGGCTACTACACGATGTTAGCCGTGTTTGCATTGTTCCTGCGCGAGAACTTCGGTCTGGCTCCTGGCACGGCTGGTGCTATCTACAGCACGTTCCTCGCCTTAGTCTATTTCCTTCCCCTTTTCGGCGGCATGATGGCCGACAAGTTCGGCTATGGTAAGATGGTGACCATCGGCATCCTTATTATGTTTGCCGGTTACCTCGTGCTCTCCATTCCTCTCGGCGGCGACGTGGTTGCCATGATTGGCATGATCATCGCCTTGTTCCTCATCAGCTTCGGCACGGGTCTGTTTAAGGGCAACCTGCAAGTCATGGTGGGCAACCTCTACGACGAGGCGCAGTATGCCACCTCGCGCGACAGCGGCTTCTCCATCTTCTATATGGCCATCAACATCGGTGCTTTGTTTGCTCCTACCGCTGCCGTGAAGATTATGGAGTATGCCGAGAAGTCGTTGAACTACAGCCATGCCGACGCTTACCACTTTGCCTTCGCCGTGGCTTGCTTCTCGCTCATCCTCTCTATTGCTATCTACTACGGTTTCCGTTCTACGTTCCGCCACGTAGAGAGCGACAAGAAGAAAGACACTGCCGCCACCGCCGTGGCCGAAGAGAAGGAAGACCCGAAGGACACGAAGGAGCGCGTGGTGGCCCTCTGCCTCGTCTTCGCCGTGGTCATCTTCTTCTGGATGGCCTTCCACCAAAACGGCCTGACGCTGACCTACTTCGCTAACGAGTTCGTACAGCCCACCGTGAGCGGTGCTGCCGCTATGCCCTTCGACGTGTGGAACCTCGTGCTCTGCATCGTCATCGTTTATGCGCTGTTCTCTCTCTTCCAGAGTAAGAAGGGTAGCACGCGCGGCATCTCGGCGCTTGTGATAGCCATCTGTGTGGGCTTGCTCTACTGGCAGTATCTGCGCGCCGGCGACACGCCCCTTGCCCTCGCCGCTCCCATCTTCCAGCAGTTCAACCCCAGCTTCGTTGTAGCCCTGACACCCGTCAGCCTCGCCATCTTCGGCTGGCTCGCCGCTCGTGGCAAGGAACCCAGTGCACCGCGCAAGATAGCCTACGGTATGCTCGTGGCTGGAGCTGCCTACCTCATCATGGTGGCTGGCTCGCTCGGTCTGCTCACGCCCGACGCGCAGGCCGCTGCTGCCCCTGCCGACAAGACGTTTGCGAGTCCGAACATGCTCATTGGTACCTACCTCGTGCTGACCTTCGGCGAACTCCTGCTCAGCCCGATGGGTATCTCCTTCGTTTCGAAGGTAGCCCCCGCCAAGCTGAAAGGCACGATGATGGGCGGCTGGTTCGTGGCTACGGCCCTTGGCAACTTCCTCGTCAGCGTAGGCGGCTTCCTCTGGGGCAGTCTGCCGCTGTGGGTTGTTTGGACCGTCTTCATCGTCCTCTGCCTGCTCAGTGCCGCCTTCATGTTCGCCGTCATGAAGCGACTGGAGAAGGTTTGCTGATGGCGTAGGAGAGGCGAAAGCAAAGCCCCTCTCCCCCTTCCCCTCTCTCCCCGAAAGGGCGAGAGAGTAGGTACTTTAAGCAACTGAATGCTTGAAGTATGAGAGTATAAAGAAAGCTGACGCCGATGATTTTCGCTGGCTACCCGCCTGCGGAAATTGTCGGCGTCAGCTCAAAAAGATACGGAGATGTTCCCCTTAGCCAAATCCTGTGTCGCCTCTAACGGGGCTTCCGTTGGCGTAGTCTGCATAGTTTGCAATCGATGTAAGCGTTCAATGTAGCCTTGTAGAGGCATCATAGTGTTAGGCAGGGGTGGAGCGAAGCGGAACCTCTGTTTATAGCGTTGTTTTATAGTAAGCCTCGTAGGAGCGACACTATAAACAATTCCCCTCCTCCTCCAACTTTTTCCCTCTATAAGTAGCAAAAACCTTTGTCTTGCCAACAAAAAAACAGCAAAGGGCTTACTAAAATTGTTGTTTATTTTCTTTGTATCTGAAAAATCATTAAATTTGCCGCGCCTTATGGCTTATAATAAAGTAAACAACCCACTTAGATGGAACAACAGAATAACACCAACAACAACCAGATTAATCGTCAGCGACAAGAGGAAGAGGTACAGCTCATTCCACTCCTAAAGACCTGCTTCCGCATTTTCATCGCTAAATGGTATTTGTTTGCCCTTTCGTGCATTATCTGCTTAGCCCTGGGCTGGCTCTATCAGCAGCGCAAGCAACGCATCTATCAGCGCCAGGCCGTCATGCTCATCGAAGACTCGGGCGGCGGAACGGGTGCCGGCAAGAGCGCTTTGCGCGGTCGCGGCAACTTAGGCAACCTGCTTGAGCTGAACGGCGTCAGCGTAGGCGACAACCTGAAGAACGAAATGTTCATCCTTGGCAGCGAACGCCTCATGCGCCGCGTGGTAGATACGCTCGGTCTCGATGTAGAGATGCAGACGATGCAAAGTCTTCACCTCGTGCCGCTCTACAAGCAAGAGCCCTTCCGCCTGACGTTCGCACAAAAGGCCGCTGCTCCCGCTCAGTTCTGCGTCAGCATCCTCAGCGACGGCAGCCTGCGCCTCTACGACTTCCGTGGTGCCGACCCCGAAACGGGTGAACCCTTCGAGGAAGGTTCCTCTTCCGACGTCAAGGCGCGCCTTGGCCAAAGTGTGAAGACGCCTGCTGGCGAACTGCGCTTCGAGAAGCTCCCCGCTTTCGACAAGTTCCCCCGCAACAAGGAAATCCTTGTGCGCCACCTCCCCATCGAACTCGCCGCTAAAATGTATAAGGCAAGCCTTACGGCTGCCGAGTTCGATAAGGAAAGCTCGCTCATCGTCCTCTCCAGCCGCGATGCCAGCCCCGAACGTGCCAGCGATGTCCTCTACGAAGTTTATAATGCCTACAAGCTCGACGTGGTTGATAACAAAAACCGCGTAGCCAACAGCACCGCCCACTTCATTGAGAGCCGTCTGGCCATCATCGGTCAGGAGCTGTCCGAAGTAGAGAGCAAGCTGGCCAGCTTCAAGCAGCAAAACAACATTGCCGACTTCCAGACGAGTGCCGCCACGCTCACCACCGAAAACGCCGAAGCGCGCAAGCGGGCCCTCGAAGCACAGACGCGCCTCAGCGTGGCCGAATATCTGCGCGAGTTCCTCGAAGACCACAGCAACCGCACGGAGGTCATCCCCTCCCTCAACCTCGAAGGTGCTGGCTTCAACACGCAGATAGCCAACTACAACCAGATGATGAACGAGCGCAACCGCATCGTGGCCAACTCCAGCGAGCAGAACCCGCTCGTGCAGGAGACCGACGTGCGCTTGGCACAACTGCGCAGCAGCATCCTCCACTCCATTCGTTCCTACGAACAGAGCAAGCGCCTCGAAGCGCAGGACGCTATGAGCTTAGAAGGCAACCTCTCCTCGAAGCTGGCACAGGCTCCTATACAAGAGAAGCTCGGCCTCGACATCCAGCGCCAACAAACGTTGAAGGAAGCCCTCTACACCTACCTGCTCAACAAGCGTGAGGAAGTAGCCCTGCAGTTGGCCATCAACGAGGCCAACGTGCGCCTCGTAGAGGAACCCCTCGGCAGTTCGGCACCCATTGCACCGCGCAGAATGGTCATCCTGGCCGCCAGCTTCCTCATTGGCCTGCTCATTCCCGCCCTCTTCATCTGGATAAGAACCCTATTCGACGTGACCATCACGAGCCGTCGCGACGTGGAAGAGCAAACCTCCATCCCCGTCCTTGGCGACGTGCCCCACTGGAAAGAAGTCGCCGAGCTGGGCAACATCTCCAAGTGCAAGAGCGACGATCCTATCGTCGAAGCCTTCCGCATGTTGCGCTACAACATCAACTTCATGCAGCATAACGCCAAAGTCCTGTTGATCACCTCCAGCACGCCAGGTCATGGTAAGAGCTTCATCTCGCGCAACCTCGCCGCCGTCATGGGTATGACGAAGAAGCGCGTCCTGCTCATCGATGCCGACATACGTAAGCGCACGCTGTCGAAGGAGCTGGCTAAGGGTAAGGAGCAGCATGGCCTCACCGACTGGCTCATCGATGAGGACAAGCTCATGCGCCTCGACGAACTTGTGCTGACCAACCAGCTTAGCGAGAATGTCGATTTCCTCCCTGCCGGCAAGTTGCCGCCCAACCCCGCCGAGCTGCTGATGGGTTCGCGACTCGACGAACTGGTAGAAAAGGCCAAGGAGGTGTACGACTACATCATCTTCGACGCTACGCCGATGTTGGCCGTGGCCGACGCGGGTATCGTTGACCGCGTGGCCGACCTTACCATCTTCGTTATGCGCGTGGGCCGTCAGGACAAGGCCTTCCTGCCCGAAATAGAACAACTCTACCAAAACGGCAAGTTCAACCACCTCACCATCGTCATCAACGATGCCGATGTCAAAGCGGGTAGCTACGGCTATGGTTACGGCTACGGCGGTTATGGCTATGGTTACGGCTATGGCTATGGTTACGGCTATGGTTACGGTCGCGAAGAGAAGAAGAAAGGATTGCTCAGCCGCCTGCTCGCGCCCAGCCGATCCTCTCACCGCCACCACCGCAAACGCTAAGAGACGCTCACATACAATATTATATATGTACAAAGAAGTTCGCCAACGCCGCATCGTTGGCGAACTTACTTTTTCTATAGGAGCGCGGGTGCATTATGGTACGCAGGTGTCTCGCCCGCACCCATCGCCGGCGTAGCCCTGGGAGCGCGGGCGCCTCGCCCGCAATCGCTGCGTTAGCAGCGAAGCTCCGCCGCAGAGCATCATTGTTATGGTATGCAGCTGTCTCGCCTGCGGAAAATGTATTGACATGAGTGTCACCCATAGCGAGGCTATCGCTGATTTCCGCAGTCGAGACACCTGCGTCCCTAACCTTCGCTGCTGACGCAGCGATTAGGGCGGGCGAGGCGCCCGCGCTCCCAGTTATTTCGCAGGCGAGACACCTGCGTTCTATGCTACCCCCTCCGCATTTTGCCGCCTTCAGTGAGCAAAAAGCGTGCGAATTGCACAAAATTAAGGCTCTGTGTGCAAATAAGTTGTAATAGATTTGCAATCGCGTCCTTCGTTGCTTATCTTTGCACTATAAAAGGCAAACAACTTGAGATGATACGCAACTATTCCTTCCCCCTACGCCCTACACCCTTCGGGGCTTATAGCCTCTGCAAGATAGTGCAGTACGCCCTGCCAAAGTGTCTTTGGCACGACGGTGGAACTCATTGCCTCTGTCCTTTTCACGCCCTTCAATATACATCGCGCAGCTAACCTCGCCTAACACGCAGGAAGCTGCGCGAGCGCGTTATATATAATATTGTATATTGCTCACACACCCTTCACACTATGCATCGCCCCGCACGACGCATAGCGGTGCAGGCGCGTAGCCGTACATAGTGCCAACCCGTAGCGCAGCCGAACAATAACAATCAATATACACACAACACAATGAAATCTTTTTACAAACTTAAACTATTCCTGCTCACAATGCTGCTGGCACTGATTGGGAGCGGGGATGTGTGGGCTGAAAGCTACACTTACAACTTTTCCAGCGGTGGTGTATCAAGTGGATCGGGTACAGCTACGGTAAATACGTGGACAACCGACTATTTCACTATCGTACAAGAAAAGAATAATTCTACTTCGAATGTTTCTGCAAGCTACTTAACCTCACCGCGATGGTATGCTAGCCATACGGTTACTTTTACGCCTGCTTCAAACATAAAGATAACGCGAATCGTTATAAATTGTGGAGGCACTAATAATGGACAAACCATTACTGCTTCTACGGGTAGCGTCTCTGCAAGTGGGAATAATAGTACTTGGACAGGCGAAATAACTTCGTCTTCTCCTCTTGTGCTTACAATGGGAAAACAATGCCGCCCAACCAATGTTGTTGTTACCTACGAATCAACAGGCAGCAGCTCCTCCAAAACCAACTACAATGGCACGTGGAGCGTATCCTCAAACTCTGTCATCGTCCAAGAAGGAAGCACAACCACGGTAACAGTTGATAAAGGCACGTTTGACGGCACAGTAGGTGTTATCTCTGACGATACGTCTGTCGCTACGGCTACATACAGCAATAATACGATTACCGTGACGGGCGTGTCTGAAGGCACAACCACTTTGACGGTGACGGGTAAGGAAAGTAGTAATTACTACGACCTTGACGAATTGTCGGTTAGCGTAACGGTGACGGCAGCATCCGGCGGTACGCGCTGGGAGCTAACCGACCTTGCCAGCCTTACGGCCTCCGATGTCTTTGTTATCGTTGATCAAACTTCGTCACGCGCCATGACGAATGACAATGGCACGGGTTCAGCACCTGCAGCCGAAGAAGTTACCCTTACTCAAGACAAGAGTAGGATAACGGGTACTGTTGCTGATAATCTTAAGTGGAACCTTAGCGGTAACGCCTCCGACGGTTATGTTTTCTATCCAAACGGAGACACAAGCACTTGGCTCTACGCGACAAATGCAAACAATGGTGTTCGTGTTGGTACAAATGCGAATAAGACCTTCACGTTAAGCACGAACTGGTTGCTAAATAGTGCTACTACGCGCTATCTTGGCGTTTATAGCAGCCAAGATTGGCGTTGCTACACCAGCACTACTGGAAATATCTCTGGGACCGTCACAAAGTTCTACAAGCGCATCTCCACTGGTCCCGAAGACCCCACCTTCTCTTTTAAGAGCACTACGCCCAGCATAACGTGGAACGCTGTTACCGACGGCACAGCCTCAATGACGTACAGCAGTAGCACGAACCTCAATACGAACTCCGGCGGCACGGTGACCTACACGCTCGACAGCACCTCGCCCTCCGGTTGCGCCACGATGGCCGACGACGGCACGCTGACCATTACGCAGCCTGGCACCATCACTGTTTCGGCCATTATCGCTGCCGACGGAACGAGCTACAATGCCGTTACGACGCCTATCTCCTACACCCTCACCGTCAACAAAGCGGCCAACACGGCGGCCTTCGCCTCGGCAACACCCTCGGCCTACCTCACGGCAGGTACCTACCAAAACACGCTCAACAGCAACAATGCTGGTGCTGTCAGCTACAGCATCTCCGCTACCCCCGCTGGTTGCGCTACGATCAACGCCACCACGGGCGAGGTAACGCTCCTTGCTACGGGTACGGCCACGGTGACGGCCACCATCGCCGCTACCGACTACGTCCTCGGGGCCGCCCCCACCTATACGCTCACGATTGAGCCCGCTCCGAAGACGGCCACGTCGCTGGCCTTTGCCGAACCGCTCACCTACGAAGTGACGAAGGGCACGCAGACTTATACCGACGGCATGACGAAAACCGTCACGACCACGCCGGCAGCTCTGACGGGTGTTGTCTATACGTCTTCCAACACCGACGTTGCCACGGTCAATGCCTCCACGGGTGTCCTTAGCTTCGGTAAGGCCGGCACCGCCACCATCACGGCCTCTTACGCCGGCGATGCTTCCTACGAGGCCGCCACGCCCGTCAGCTATAGCGTGACGGTGCTTATGAGCGTCGGCGCACCCACCTTCTCCGTGCCCGCCGGTAGCTACGAAAGCGACCAAAACGTCACCATCTCGGCCACGGGTGCAGCGAAGCTCGTCTATACCACCGACGGCACCGAGCCCACGCTCACGAACGGCACCGTGGTCAACGCAGCCTCTACGGTTGTCGCCGTCACATCTACAACCACGCTGAAGGCCACCGCCTTCGATGCTGACAACGACCAGACGGCCGTCGCTACCGCCACCTACACCATCGTGGCCGCCGCCACCGAGGACACCTACGTCCTCGTTACCGATGCCAGCGACCTCGAGGCGGGCAAGAGCTACGTCATCCTCGGCTCGGGCACTGCCTACTCGATGAGCACCACGCAAAACACCAACAACCGCGCAGCCGTTGAAGTGGCATCACAAGACACGGACAACAACCGCGTGGAGATTGCCTCTACCACACAGGTGTTCACCCTGCGCGGCGACGCTACCAATGGCTGGAGCTTCGATACGGGTAGCGGCTATCTGTATGCAGCAGGTAGTGATAAAAACTACCTTAGGACGCAAGAAACGCTTGACGACAATGGCAGGGCCGACATCTCCTTCAGCGGCAACGATGCGTCTGTTATTTTCCGTGGCACAAACCGAAATGTATTGCAGTTTAATAATAGCGGAGATAATAAACTCTTCTCATGTTACGGTAGCGCATCCCAAACCGCCGTTCAGCTCTACAAGAAAGCCATCACCACGTTGCCTGCCGCTCCCATCGCCTTCACGCCCACAACGGCCACGCTCACCATTGGTGATGCCTTCACCCCGCCCACGCTGACGAACGAAGAAGACCTCTCCGTGACCTACTCGACCAGCGATGCCACCATCCTCGACGTGAACGCCACGACGGGCGTTATGACCTACGGCGACAAAGCCGGTACCGCCACTATCACGGCCTCCTACGTCGGCGGCGAAACCTACCGTGCAACGGACGCTACGTTCACGCTGACCGTCAACCGCAAGGCCGCCAGCGTTAGCTGGGACGGCGGACAGTTGGGTGCCACCACGACCCTCACGGCGGGCACCTACAACCTCGCCGCCACCAGCACCTCGGGTGCTGCCATTACCTACGCTGGCAACAACGATGCCGTGGCCACAGTCAACGCCACGACGGGCGTCGTCACGCTCGTGGCAGCTGGCGTTGTCAGCTTCACCGCTACCTCTGCCGAAACAGCCGAATACGCTTCGGCTACGAGTCGCACGTTCACCCTCGTCGTGACCGACGGCACGGAAGAGAAGTACGAGCTCGTGACCAGTGCCGACGAGATTGTGGCCGGCGAGCAATACCTCATCGTAGGTAAGAACGCCACGGCGGGTTCCTGGCACGCCGCCTCGACCGCCGAGACGAACTACCGCCTGACCACCACCGTGGCCGTCGATGCCAACAACGTCATTGCCTATCCCACCCTCAACGTGGACGGCGCGCCCTACGTCTTCACGCTCGAAGCGGGGGTTTCCGCAGGCACCTACTACCTGGCCGATGCCAGTGGCAACTACCTCTCGAAAGACGGCGATAACCTCAAGACGGGGGTTACGAAGTCCGAGTTCACCGTTGCCCTCAACGCTGGCGGCTACGCCGATATTAAATCGGCTGACGTGTCCGTCCTCTTCAACGCCACCGACCCGCGCATCAAGTTCTACTCCTCCGCCCAGAGCCACCTCTATCTCTTCAAGCGCAAGGACGGCCCCGTCTTCACCTATCCCACGGGTACGTACAACGGCGACCTCTCCGTGGGCATTGCCGCACCCCGTGGTGCTACCATCTACTATACCCTGACGCAGGACGGCACCGAACCCGCCTATCCCACCACCAGCAGCAGCGTCTTCTCCTCGAACCTCGCCTTCGCGCCCACCCGCACCGTCACCATCAAGGCCGTCTATGAGCTTGACGGTGCCATGAGCAACATGACGCGCGTATGCTACACGCTCCAGCCGAAAGCCAGCGGAGCATGGCTGAAGGAAGAAACAGCTATCGACGAAAGTGCAGAGTATCTCATTACGAACTTGGCAGGAACAAAGGCTGCTGGCTTGCTTGAAACCTCCAGCAATCGCCTCTACGCTTACGCAGTCGACTTTACATCCAATGTTGATATCAATGCAACGGGCCAGCCTTATACCTATATCTTCGAGAAAGTAAACAACAATAGCACATCTGTCAACAACGCCGCGAAGGACGTTTCAGGAGGCCAATACTATATTAAAGTGAAGGATACGGACGAATATCTCTATTGTACGTCAGCTTCCGATCCAGGCCTTGGCATTACCGCCACCGCTCCCGATGCTGGTTCGCTCAACCAATACCTGTGGGCCGTAGAATTCCAAACGGGCACCGATGCTGGCAAGGTAGAGATATGGAACGTGGCCAACAGCAACCGCCTGCTGACGTACATGCACCAGAATTCTTCGAACAACTGGTTCCGCGACTATGTTAAGGGGACGAACAATGCTGAGGACTTCGTTTGCCTATACAAGCCAAACCCCAGTACTGGCAACACCCTCGAACTCACGACGACCGTCTATGAAGGCTACACCACCTTCTACGACGCCACCAACAACTACCGCCTGCCCGAGGGCGTGACGGGTTACTTAGTGCGCGTCAGCGACGGCAACCTCACCGAGGAACCCTACTACGGCGTAGGAAAGACGGGCGGCGAAATCATTCCCGCCGGTACGGCCGTCCTGCTGCAAGGCACAGCCGCTACGCAATACACGCTGACCGCCGTTGAAGAGGCCGACCTCGGCGTGGGCGAAACAATGCCTACAACGCCCGCCTTCAGCCTCAACAACTTGCTGGGACTCTCCGCGCAAGGCACCACCGCCGCCCCTGCTGGCGAGAGTGCAGCCGACTATCGCTTCTATAAGTTCACCACGCGCGGCGGACAAGACGTGGGCTGGTACTATGGTGCCGCCGACGGTGCCGCCTTCACCCTGCCCGCAGGCAAGGCCTACCTCGCCGTGAAGAAAGCCGCTGCCGCCGCCGCACCGCAGGCCGCCATGCCTATGGCCGATGCCACGATGGCGAAGGGAACGGACGTCACCATCGTGGGTTACGCATCGCTCTATAGCGACATGCCGCTCGTTGTGCCCGCTGGCGTTAGTGCCGCCGCCGTTTACGTGGAAGACGGCAACGTCTGCTTCGACTATTGTTACGCCGAGGGCGATGTCATCCCCGCCGAAACGGGTGTCGTCCTGCGCGCCGAACCCGCCGTTTACGAGTTCCTCTACACCGACGAAGACGGCACCGAACCCCGTCGCAACGACCTGCGCGGCACCGTGCAGCGCGCCCTAACCGAGGGCGAAGGCCTCTTCTACAAGATGGCACTCGAAAACGAAAACGACGTGCTCTCCGTGGGCTTCTACTTCGGAGCACCCGACGGCGGAGCGTTCTACAACGAGGCGGGCAAGGCCTACCTGCTCGTGCCCTTCAGCGAAAGCCTCAACGCCGTGCGCGGCTACAGCTTCGCCGAGGCACAAAACACCACGGCCATCAGCGCACCAGCCACCACCAACCTCCCCACTACGCCTGCCTACGACCTGCAAGGCCGCCGCACGCGCGCCGGGGGCAAAGGAATCTACATCGTTAACGGAAAGAAAGTAATCATGTAAACTGTTCTGTTGCTTAAGCATAAGTTGTTAGGGGGTTCTCAAGCCGCTAAGCAACTTAAGCCTAAGCAACGCAGGAAATCCTCAATCACCGCTTATCAAGATATGAAAAGCTATCAAGCGCCACGCATAGAAAACGTCATCACCCTGCCCGAGCCGCTCTGCGACCTTGTCAGCAGCCTCGGCGACGACCAGACCCTTGTTCGCCGCAAAGAGGCAACCGCAGGACGCTACGGCACAGGCCGCCGACTCTGGGAAGACCTTTAAGAGGTCAACCAACCGGCAGCGACCGACATTGCACCAACTACTGCGCAAGCACCTGGTCCGCACAGCAGCTTACAGACTTCGCAACCTCCTAAACACCCTTGGGAGGCTGCGAAGTTTTCTTTGCACCCCCGCAAGTTTTCCGTTCGGCTTTTGAAGTTATAAATCTCGGCGGGAAATGTACATAACTCGGCGGGAAATATATAAACTCTCGGCGGTAAATGTACATTTGCCGCCGAGATTTATAACTTCGCAACTTTATGGCAAAGTTTAGAAGCCTTTCAGCACTTCTTCCGGGGGGCGCGCCGAATGTTTTGCACTTTTGCCCTGACACGCCTCAACAGCCGCCCAATAGCGGCATAAAAGGTCACATTTTAGAGATAAAGACGAAAAAAACGCAAAAGTTGTGGGTAGGACGAAAAGAAATGCGTATCTTTGCGTAATAGAAAAGTGCTTGTCGCGTCTTTCGGCGTGCAGCGGTCTCATCCCAGTGCTTTAACCGCAAAGCCAGAAACCCTGTCGCCGCCAACACGCACGCACCTGAAAAATAGGAGAAAACAATATGCTTAACAACGCACACCTCGCCTTGCTGCCCGAGCAACAAGCCAAGACCTACGGCGAAAAGACCGTGTTGATTTATCGCGACTATGACCTTGGCAAGTGGTTGCCCGTATCTTGGAACGAATTTGCCGAGAAAGCTGCTGCCGTCTCGCGCGCCCTGCTCGCCTTAGGCGTAGAGCGCGGCGAGCGCATCGCCGTCTTTTCGCAAAACAAGCCCGAATGCCTCTTCACCTCCTTCGGCGGCTATGGCGTGCGTGCGGTCACCATTCCCTTCTACGCTACCAGTAGCGGGGCGCAGGTGGCCTACATGATGAACGACGGCGAAGTGCGCTGCCTCTTCGTAGGCGAACAGTCGCAATACGACACCGCCATCAGCACCGCCTCGCAGTGCCATCAGTTGCAACACATCATCATCTTCGACAGTCGCGTGCAGCGTCGCGACGACGACCGCCTTTCAATGACGTACGACGAGTTCCTACAACTCGGCACAGCGCAATACGCCGACGAACTCGCCCAGCGCAAGAGTGAAGCCACCTTCGACGACATCGCCGACATCCTCTATACCAGCGGAACAACCGGCAACTCCAAGGGTGTCATTCTCACCTATAAGATGTACCACGCCGCCTTCCAAGGCAACGATGCCACGCTGCCCATCGAAACCTCGGACATCATTATGAACTTCCTGCCCTACACCCACGTCTTCGAGCGCGGATGGTCGTACCTGTGCCTCTGCGAAGGGGCCCAGCTGGCCGTCAACCTCAAGCCGCAAGACGTGGTAAAGTCGCTGCAAGAGGTGCGCCCCATGTGCATGGCCTCCGTGCCGCGCTTCTGGGAGAAGGTGTATCAGGGTGTGCAAGAGAAGATAGCCTCTTCGGGTGCCGTGCAGTGCAAGGTGATGCAAACGGCCCTCGACGTAGGCATACGCTACTGGCGCGACTACGCCTCGCGCGGGCTTGCGGCCCCCATGGGCTTGCGAATGAAGTATAAGCTCTACGACCGCACCGTCTATCCGCTCCTGCGCAAGACGCTGGGCTTGGAACGCGGCAAGTTCTTCCCCACGGCAGGTGCCGCTGTCTCGCCCGAGGTAGAAACCTTCGCCCACGCCGTAGGCATCTACATGATGGTGGGCTACGGCCTGACGGAGAGCACGGCCACCGTCTCAAACGACAACATGGACAAGCCCGCCACCATCGGCAGCATTGGTCGCCCGATGCCCGGCGTAGAAGTGAAAATCAGCGACGAAGGCGAAATCCTCCTCAAGGGCGACACCATCACGCCTGGCTACTACAAAAAGCCCAACGCCACGCGCGAAGCTTTCACCGACGACGGGTGGTTCCGCACGGGCGATGCCGGCTATATGCAAAACGGCGAGCTCTTCCTCAAAGAACGCATCAAAGACCTCTACAAAACGTCGAACGGCAAGTACATCGCGCCCCAAATCATCGAGGCTAAACTGGCCGTTGACCGCTTCGTGGAGCAGTGCGTAGTCGTGGCCGACAAGCGGAAGTTCGTCACGGCCCTCATCGTGCCCGACTATCGTGCCCTGGAGGAGTTCTGCATGAAAGAGGGCATCATCTACGGCAGCCGCGAAGAGCTTTGCAAGCACCCGCGCGTGCATAAAATGCTGGCCGAACGCCTCAGCACCTTGCAGCAGGACTTGGCTCCCTACGAGCAGGTGAAGCACTTCCTCCTGTTGCCCGAACCGTTCACCATGGACAACGGCGAACTAACCAACACGCTGAAAGTGCGCCGCAACGTCGTGGTGGAACGCTACGCCAAAGAGATTGACGAGATGTATGCCGAGGCCGAACGCAACTTCGCCCACTGATTTGACAACAACACGCATGACCACAACCGACCAAATAAAAGACCTCCGCACGCGCTGCGATGCCCTACGCCGTTACCTCAACATCGATGCCCGCCGCATAGAACTTGAGGAGGAGCAACTGCGCACGCAAGCGCCCGACTTCTGGGAAGACGCGAAGCGCGCGGAGGAACAGATGAAGAAAGTTAAAGGCATAGAGAAATGGATTAAGGGCTACGAGGAAGCCGATGCCCTCACCGCCGAGGCTGAACTCTCCATGGAGTTCTACCACGACGAGATGCTGACCGAAGAAGAAGTAGACAAAACCTATGCCAAGGCCGTTGAGGCCCTCGAAACTTTAGAACTGCGCAACATGTTGCGACAAGAGGAAGACGCGATGGACTGCGTCCTGAAGATCAACAGCGGCGCGGGCGGCACCGAGAGCCAGGACTGGGCGCAGATGCTCATGCGCATGTACCTGCGCTATGCCGAGGCCCACGGCTATCGCACCCGCATTGCCAACCTGCAAGACGGCGACGAAGCTGGCATAAAAACCTGCACCATAGAAATTGAGGGCGACAGTGCCTACGGCTACCTCAAGAGCGAAAACGGCGTACACCGCCTCGTGCGCGTGTCGCCCTACAACGCACAGGGCAAGCGCATGACGAGCTTTGCCTCGGTCTTCGTCACACCCCTCGTCGACGACAAGATAGAGGTCTATGTGGACCCCTCAAAAATCAGTTGGGACACCTTCCGCAGTAGCGGAGCGGGCGGACAAAACGTCAATAAAGTGGAAACGGGCGTGCGCCTGCGCTATCAATACACCGACCCCGACACCGGCGAAACGGAGGAAATCCTCATCGAAAACACCGAAAGTCGCAAACAGCTCGAGAATCGCGAAAACGCCATGCGCCTGCTGCGCTCACAACTCTACGACCGAGCCCTCAAGAAGAAGCAGGAAGCACAAGCCAAAATCGAAGCTGGCAAGAAGAAGATAGAGTGGGGGAGCCAAATACGTAGCTACGTCTTCGACGACCGCCGCGTGAAGGACCACCGCACCGGCTACCAGACCAGCGACGTGGGCGGCGTGATGGACGGTAAGCTCGACGGATTCATCAAGGCCTACCTGATGGAGTTTGCGGAAACGGATACAGAAAAGGAAGGATGAGGAGAAGTTAAAAACACTCCTTTACAACGGAGAATATGACAAGATACCCGATGACTTCGAGTTTATGATAGACGAACATTGGAACATCGGCCACGGCTGGTCGGGCGACCGCTTCTGAAGGCAAACTTACGCAAAGACAACAAACAACACATACATACCATGAGCAAGAAACGCGACATCAAGAAAGCAGCGCGCGATGCGCGCCAGGCACGGCAGGCACGCCGCGTCATCAACGGCATTTTTATCGGCCTTATCGCCATAACGGTGCTTATCATCATTGGCATCTACCTTCTGACCAACTAAGTTGAAACCGAGAGCGATGGCGTATGAAATAGAGCGCAAGTTCCTTGTAACTGACAACAGCTACAAGCAACTTGCTGCGTCAAGCAGTCACATCGTGCAAGGCTATATCCTCAGCGGTGGAGGCCGCAGTGTGCGCGTGCGACTGCGCGACGAGCAAGGCTTCCTCACCATCAAAGGCCCCTCGCGCGACGGCGGATTGTCGCGCTACGAGTTTGAAAAGGAAATCTCCGCCGATGAGGCCCGTGCCCTCTTCGAGCTGTGCGAGCCAGGACTGATCGACAAACGGCGCTGGCTCGTACCCGCAGGCGACGGCCACATCTACGAAGTGGACGAATTCTTCGGAGAAAATGACGGTCTCGTCGTAGCCGAGGTGGAACTTGCTGCACCCGACGAACCTTTCGCCCGTGCGCCGTTCCTCGGCAAAGAGCTGACGGGCACCCGACGCTACTACAATGCCGCCCTACGCCGCCACCCCTTCAGCGCTTGGAGCGAAGCGGAGCGCACGGCGCAGGACGTGGAGTAACTCCACCGCAAAACGAATAAACACTTTATCATCAATGAAGACTTATCTTGTTACAGGCGCAGCCGGCTTCATCGGCTCCAACTTCATCAAGTATATGCTGCGCGAACACGCCAACGTGCGCATCGTCGTGCTCGACGCGCTGACCTACGCAGGCTACTACGGCACCATCGCCAACGACGTGGATAACGAACGCTGCTTCTTTGTGCGAGGCGACATACGCGACCGCGAACTCGTTAGCAGCCTCTTCGAGCAATATGCTTTCGACTACGTTGTCAACTTCGCTGCCGAGAGCCACGTCGATCGCTCCATCGAAGACCCGCAGCTCTTCCTGCAAGTCAACATTCTGGGCACGCAAAACCTCCTCGACTGCGCCCGCCATGCCTGGCAAACGGGTAAGGACGAACACGGCTACCCAACGTTCTGCGCTGGCGTGCGCTACCACCAGGTTTCTACCGACGAGGTGTATGGCTCGCTCGGACCAACGGGCTACTTCACCGAAGACACGCCCCTGCAACCCCACAGCCCTTACAGCGCGGCCAAGACCAGTGCCGACCTCGTGGTGTGTGCCTATCGCGACACCTACCACCTGCCCGTCAGCATCACGCGCTGCTCCAACAACTATGGTCCCTACCACTTCCCCGAGAAGCTTATACCGCTGATGATCAACAACGTGCTTGAGGGCAAGTCGCTCCCCGTGTATGGACAAGGCACCAACGTGCGCGACTGGCTCTACGTTGAAGACCATTGCAAGGCCATCGACCTCGTTGTCAGGAAAGCCAAAGACGGCAGCATCTATAACGTGGGCGGCCACAACGAGCGGCAGAACATCGACATCGTGCGCACCATCATTCGCACCGTGCGCCGCTTGATGGAAGAGCGGCCCGAGTTCCGTGCCCTGCTCACTCGGCAGGAAAAGGGAACGGACGGACAAGTTGACATCTCGTGGATTGACGATTCGCTCATCACCTACGTCGCCGACCGCTTGGGCCACGACCAGCGCTACGGCATCGACCCCTCCAAGATAAAGGCCGAATTGGGCTGGGAACCCGAAACGAGTTTCGAAGTGGGCATAGAGAAAACCATCCTTTGGAACCTCGAACATCGCGACTGGGTGCAAGCCGTCAGCGGACCCGACTATCAGACCTACTACGAGCGCATGTACGCCGACCGCTAAACCTGTCGATTGTTCCGCCCACTGCATCCCCCCACTGCGCCGCTACGCTGCAACCTCCCCCCCGCGCGTAGCGGCGCACTCGTTGCTACCCGCCAACGCCCATTGGCGCAAGCTCTTAGCTTGCAGCCCTATGCGAATAATTATTGCTGTTGCTTACGGCAACTTTTAGCGGGCAGTAGTAATAGAAGTTAGAACTTTCTGAATTATTATGCAATTCAAGTTTCGGAAGTTGTAAGGCGGGTGGAATAAATGGTGCGCGAAGCGTACTGCACGTTGCAAGTCCTCTTTGCAACACAACTTCTTAGCAATTCATATCTTTAATGTGCGGTACGCTCTGCGCACCGACTTTATCCGTCCCTCACCTACCGCGCATGGTGTGGTGCGCTCTGCACACCATCGCAGCAGGAACTTCCGAGACTTAAATTAAGCAACTTTTAGCGGACACCTCTAAAAAAGTTGCCCTTTTATTTTGGTGTTACGAAAGTTTTGTCATATCTTTGTAACATCAAAGCCAAGCGTAGTTCGCAACAAATAGTGGAGCAATCATAGATCTTTAAAGAACGAACCTCAATGCGAGAAGACTTCGCTGATAGAATTCTCGTGCAGCGTAGTTACCTATAGGGTGCCTGAGATTCGAAACGCTGGAACTTCATTAAATAAACGAATGAAGCGGAAATATACTTTTGCATCGCAATCTATAAATCTCCATCCTGATATGAGAAAGATTATACTCACGCTTATTATTATCGTTTCCAGCCTATCGGCTGTCAACGCTCAAGTTAACCGCTACGACCTTAATGGCGACGGAGCTGTGAACGGAAGCGACGTGACGATATTAACCAACTTCATTCTTGAAAACAAGACTGGGAAAGACATGGCGGAACTCACGAACCGCTACGACCTTAATGGCGACGGAGCTGTAAATGGTAGTGACGTAACAGTATTAACCAACTACATTCTTGGAATGGAGCATGGTGAAGGCTTGGTAAGACTCACCAAACTTGACGATAACACCTACACAGATGGCGCGCTATTATATGAGCTGGCGCCAACAGCCAATCAAAGTCTTCGAGTGAAGGGCGTGGTTACTAACGCTTTGTCGAGCATCACCATACCAAAGAAATGCGTAATTGGCGAGGCAACTTATATTGTAGCCAGCATTAGCGAAGATGCCTTTATAGCGTGCGAACAACTGGACAGCGTAACCATACCATACATAGCGCTTATGGGTCGCTGGGCACTGCTTGCTCCGCTTCGCCCCTCTGTAAGTATCAGTATGGCAGTTAACAATACGTTTTCCCCAATCTATAGTAACCAATTATGACTTATACAGAAATGCAGAAAAGTGTACCAACGAAGTGGCTGAAGAGCTGGTTGCTGTTAGTTTTATGCTCCGCCTCGTTCACGGTGCGAGCCAATCAGGCGGACGAGATCGTTATCTCGAACGTAGGCATAGCTACGTATTATGCTGACTATGGTTTTGTGCTTCCCGCTGGTCTTACGGCCGCCATCGTGCGCCAAGCGGGGGAAGATCAACTTGTGTTATTCCCGCTTTATGCTGAGCGAGATACCATTCCCGCTTGCACGGCTGTCATCATTACAGGCGCGGAGGGGACCTATCCCATAGAGCCGTTGCGAGGTTTATTGGCAACGCCGCCGTTTGACAACCAGCTACGAGGGTCTGAAACAGAGACTAAAACGTGGGGTGGCAATGCCTATTATAAATTGGCGGGGACTGATGCCTCCACAGTCATGTTCTACCATGGTGCCGAAGACGGCGGCGCGTTCACCAGCGCCCCGAATAAGGCCTGGCTTCCTGTCAAGCTAAAAGACGGTGAACAGTCACTTCCCGTGCTGCACCTTTCCGTGGCCGATGCAATCACCAAAACGGACTACGTAGATGCCAACATATCAATGACGAAGGGGGATGAAATGCTTATAGCGTCAACAGACGTCCACATCAAAGGCCACGGCAACAGCACATGGGGAAGACTTAAGAAACCCTACAAAATCAAGTTCGACGAAAAAACAGCTATGCTAAACTTTCCCAAAGGAAAGCCATGGATATTGCTTGCCAATTGGTACGACCGCACGATGCTTCGAAATTGGTTAGCCTTCAAGATGGGGGCTAACAGCAAGCTGGACTGGACGCCAGGTGCCGACTTTTTCGTCTTGGACTACAATGGACAAGGAAAAGGAGTATACGAACTCGCTGAAAGCGTCAATATCAACAAGAGCCGCGTCAACCTACCCAAAAACGGGGTAATCCTTGAGACCAACACGCAGGGACGCATTACGGAAGACGACTGGTGGTTTAAGACACCGAGAAATCTCATTCTATGCGTAAAGGATTCTGATTATGATATGGACGAGGAGCACCTCTCTGCCATTGAAGAGCAAGTTGTCGCAGCAGAGAGCGTGCTTTACAGCAAGGACTACTTGGATGCCGAAACAGGCTGGGCACAATACTTCGATATGGAAAGCTTTGCTGAGTGGTACGCCATTCAGGAAATAAGCAAGAACAAAGATTCGCGCATGGGCTTCTCTTGCTTTATGACGGTTGTTCCAGGCGAAAAGATCAAGATGGGTCCCCTTTGGGACTTCGACCTTGCCTTTGGCAACACTCCCACCGAGACCCACGCGGCAAATGACCCTAAAGGACTATATATAGCATCCGCCCTATGGATAAAGCGTATGATGACCGACCCGCAATTCTTGGCAATGTGTCGGGAGCGCGTGGGACAGATGAACGAGCGGATGCCCGCCCTGCTCGACGGCCTCAACGCCCAGGCAGTTCGCCTTTGTGATGCGTGGATGACAGATGCCAGAGTTTGGAACATGGAAGAGAATGCCGACAATGACGAAGCCCTACGCAATGCCTATGCCGCGCACATCCAAAAGATGAAACAATGGGTAATCAATAGGCTGGACTGGCTGATGAAGAATCTCTGAGAAACCACGCATCATATAGCATGCCGCCTCCACCAAAAGGCAGGAAAGATATAGAGGGAGGCTATAGGGGCGTTCTATGAATTATGGTCATAGGATGCTCCTATACAATATTATATATTACGCGCGCGCGTGAATGTTTGAAAAGAGTTGAAAAATAAACGCGCGAACGCTTTTCTGTTCCAACCGAAATTTGTACTTTTGCACCCGATACGGTGTATTGTGCACCTACGTTACGCTTGAAAATAAAACAAAACAATATAATAACAAATTAAAAAACAACGAAATGCCTACTATTGAACAATTAGTACGGAAAGGCCGCAAGGTCACGAAAGACAAGAGCAAATCTCCCGCTCTTGACTCGTGCCCTCAGCGCCGTGGCGTCTGCGTGCGTGTTTATACCACCACGCCTAAGAAGCCTAATTCAGCCATGCGTAAGGTGGCACGTGTCCGCCTGACAAACTCCAAGGAGGTGAACTCCTACATCCCGGGCGAAGGTCACAATCTGCAAGAGCACAGCATCGTGCTGGTGCGCGGCGGTCGTGTGAAAGACCTTCCTGGTGTGCGCTACCACATCGTGCGCGGTACACTTGATACCGCCGGTGTTGCTAACCGCACGCAGCGTCGCTCGAAATACGGAGCTAAGCGTCCTAAACAGAAAAAGTAAAACCGGTTGGCTAACTACAGGTTGAGTAAATCTCCCAACGGGGAATTGAAGACATCCTAACAACAGCCTACCAAAAACAACCGAAACACTGAAATGAGAAAAGCTAAACCAAAGAAGCGGCTGATCCTTCCGGATCCCGTTTATGGCGACCAAAAGGTCTCCAAGTTCGTAAATCACCTCATGTACGACGGCAAGAAGAACCTTGCCTACGAAATCTTCTATAAGAGCCTCGAAATCGTTGGCGAGAAGATGAAAGACAACGAAAAGTCGCCCCTGGAAATCTGGAAGGCAGCACTCGACAAGATTACGCCTCAAGTCGAAGTGAAGAGCCGTCGTATCGGCGGTGCTACGTTCCAAGTGCCTACCGAAATCCGCCCCGACCGTAAAGAGTCCGTTTCGATGAAAAACATGATTGGTTATGCCCGTAAGCGTGGCGGCAAGACCATGGCCGACAAGCTCGCAGCCGAAATCATGGATGCCTTCAACGAACAAGGCGGCGCCTTCAAACGTAAAGAAGACATGCACCGTATGGCTGAGGCTAACCGTGCATTCGCTCACTTCCGCTTCTAAACTTTATTCATTACACACGTTACCTCGCATTACACGAATTATGCTTTTCACGAACACACACAGTCTGGCAACAGCCAACCTTCGTGAAAACTGTAATTCGTGTAATACGTGTAATTTGTGAAACTCAACAACCAACAAAACAATATGGCAAAACACGATTTGCACCTTACTCGTAATATCGGCATTATGGCCCACATCGATGCTGGTAAGACGACCACCTCTGAGCGTATCCTCTTCTACACTGGTAAGACCCACAAAATTGGCGAAGTGCACGAGGGTGCCGCAACGATGGACTGGATGGAACAGGAGCAGGAACGCGGTATTACCATCACTTCCGCTGCCACAACGTGCTTCTGGAAGTGGAACGACAAAACCTATAAGTTCAACTTGATTGACACTCCGGGGCACGTTGACTTCACCGCCGAAGTTGAGCGCTCGCTGCGCGTTCTGGACGGAGCCGTGGCTACCTACTGCGCTGTAGGCGGCGTGCAGCCCCAGAGCGAAACCGTTTGGCGTCAGGCTGATAAGTACAACGTACCCCGTATCGCCTACGTTAACAAGATGGACCGTAGCGGTGCCGACTTCTTTGAAGTAGTGCGCCAAATGAAGGATATCCTCGGCGCTAACCCCTGCGTCGTTGCCATTCCTATCGGTGCCGAAGAGAAGTTCAAAGGCATTGTTGACCTCATCCAGATGAAGGCCATCTATTGGCACGACGAAACGATGGGTGCCGACTACAGCGTGGAAGATATTCCCGCCGAGCTGCAAGCCGAAGCTGAAGAGTGGCGCGGCAAGATGCTCGAAACGGCTGCCGAAATGGACGAGACGCTGATGGAGAAATACTTCGAAGACCCCGACAGCCTCACCAACGAAGAAATCATTGCAGCTATCCGTAAGGGTACGCTGACGATGGACATCGTGCCCATGACCTGCGGTTCTTCGTTCAAGAATAAGGGTGTGCAGTATCTGCTCGACTACGTTTGCATGTTCCTGCCCTCACCCCTCGATACGCCCGCCGTTATCGGTACGAACCCCAACACGGGCGAAGAGGAGAGCCGCAAGCCCAGCGTGGACGAAAAGACAAGTGCCCTCGCCTTTAAGATTGCTACCGACCCCTACGTTGGTCGCCTCACGTTCTTCCGCGTTTACAGCGGTAAGATTGAGTCGGGTTCCTATATCTACAACACCCGTAGCGGCAAGAAGGAGCGCGTAAGCCGCCTCTTCCAGATGCACTCCAACCACCAAAACCCTGAAGAAGTTATCGAAGCCGGCGACATCGGCGCAGGCGTAGGCTTTAAGGATATCCGCACGGGCGATACCCTTTGCGACGAGAACGCACCCATCGTGCTCGAGTCTATGGACTTCCCCGACACCGTTATCTCTATCGCCGTAGAGCCCAAGACGCAGAAGGATATGGATAAGCTCTCCGTTGGCCTTGCCAAGCTGGCCGAAGAAGACCCCACCTTCACCGTGCGCACCGACGAGCAAAGCGGACAGACCGTCATCAGCGGTATGGGCGAGTTGCACCTCGACATCATCATCGACCGCCTCAAACGCGAATTCAAAGTAGAATGTAACCAGGGTAAGCCCCAGGTTAACTACAAAGAGGCCATCACGAAGACCGTTAACCTCCGCGAGGTTTACAAGAAGCAGACGGGTGGTCGCGGTAAGTTTGCCGACATCATCGTCAACGTGGGTCCGCGCGACGAAGACTACAAAGAGTCGGCCTTGCAGTTCATCAACAGCGTTAGCGGTGGTAACATTCCGAAGGAATACATCCCGAGCGTGCAGAAGGGCTTTGAGAACGCCATGAAGAGCGGTGTGCTCGGCGGCTTCCCCCTCGACAGCTTGAAGGTAGAACTCGTTGACGGTTCGTTCCACCCCGTTGACTCTGACCAGCTCTCGTTCGAAGTAGCAGCCCTGAACGCCTACAAGAACGCTTGCGCTAAGGCAGGTCCCGTCTTGATGGAGCCTATTATGGCCCTTGAAGTTGTGACACCCGAAGAAAACATGGGTGACGTCATTGGCGACCTCAACAAGCGCCGTGGTCAGGTAGAAGGTATGGAAAGCGGACGCTCTGGCGCGCGCATCGTTAAAGCTAAGGTGCCCCTGGCCGAAATGTTCGGCTACGTTACCGCCCTGCGTACCATCACCTCCGGACGTGCTACGAGCTCTATGCAGTACGACCACCACGCCCCTGTTTCTACCAGCATCGCACGTGCCGTGCTCGAAGAAGCTGGCGGACGCGTTGACCTCGTGAAGTAATTTCAAACCTCAAAGCTCGGACGGTGTAGTGAATGACTCTTATGCCGCCCGAGCTCTTCATTCATCTTAATAAAACAAAACCATTATGAGTCAAGAAAAGAAAAAGGAAGACAAGAAGAAGCGTATTCGTATCAAACTGAAGAGTTACGACCACACGCTCGTAGAGAAATCGGCTGAACAAATCGTGAAAAGCGTGAAGGCTTCGGGCGCTATCGTTAGCGGTCCCATTCCCCTTCCCACGCGTAAGCGCATTATCACCGTCAACCGCTCTACCTTCGTCAACAAGAAGAGCCGCGAGCAGTTCCAGGTGAGCACCTACAAGCGCCTCATCGACATCTATGACTCTACGCCCAAAACCGTAGATTCCCTGATGAAGTTGGCTCTGCCCACTGGCGTTGACGTAGAAATCAAAGTCTAATCCGTTTCTACAGGCGAAGCAAGTTCATCACTTGCTTTCCGCCCCTTTTCATAAGTCCCCTATGGCTCCGTTGAGAGGCCATAGGGGACTTTTTGCACACTCTTGAGTGCCTCCCCACGACGCTTTTCGCTTACGCTTCGAGCGACGGGGGTTCTTTGCAGAGCAAAGCGCGTAGCGATCGAAGCATAATGTGCCAGCTACGGCGACAGAAAGCCCCTCACTAATAAAAATCCTCAAAACAGTAATAGACACTAACTCTTTCGTTGCTTGTATCAACTTT
>ONHN01000015.1 GCA_900317635.1 uncultured Prevotellaceae bacterium
TCTACAGCACCAAAATTTTGATAAAGAACTGCAGCCTGCAATTTGAGCTATTGACTACCTACCACTCAAAAATAGCCTGCAAAATGAGCTATACGCCGAATTTCGCTACATCCGAAAAACAGGACAAACACTCATGCGGAGCCTCCCGCAAAGCGCAGAAAAAGCGGCAAAAGCACATTTAGCATTTTTTATTGCCCACGCGCGCGCAGGTACACTAATAATTCGCTATTTTTGCACCCAGTTTGCTAAAACCACATCAAGCTTCGAAACACAAACAAACATTAACTATGCGTAAAATACTAAACCTTTTCCTCTTCGCCTTAGCCGCCACAGCCAGTGCGCAGGTGGCCGACGACCCCGTCATCATGACCATCAACGGCAAGCCCGTCACGCGTGCCGAATTTGAATACAGCTACAACAAGAACGACAGTGGCGAAGAAACGGTAGAGCAAAAAACCGTGGACGAATACGTTGACATGTTCATCAACTACAAGCTGAAGGTTGAGGCCGCGCTCGAAACGCGCTACGACACCACCGAGGCCTTCCGCAAGGAATTCCTGCAATATCGCGACATGCAACTGACAGGCTACATGGTTGACGATGCCTATATCGACAGTGTGGCGCGCTACTACTACGAGCAAAACGTGAAGTTCCTTGACGGGCACGACCTGGTGCGTCCAGCCCACATCCTGCTCTTTGTGAAGCAAGGTGCCACGGACGAAGAGAAAGCTGCCGTCAAGGCCCGCATCGACAGCATCTACACAGCCCTGCAAGGCGGTGCCGACTTCGGCGAAACGGCACGCCAATGCTCCGAAGAGCGCACCTCGGCGCAAAACGGCGGCCAGCTGGGATGGATGGCTCCCAACAAGCAGTTGCAGGTCTTTATGGACGAATGCTATAAGCTGCAGCCAGGCCAGATGTCGGCACCCTTCGAAGCACCCTACGGCTACCAAATCGTGAAGATGACGGAGCGCAAGCCCTACGGCAGCTACGAGCAGGAAAGCCCCGACCTCATCAAAGCCCTCAAGTTGCAAGACAACATAGAGGAGAAGAGTGCCAACGCCCGCATCGACCGCATGGTGGCGCAGAGCGGCGGACGCCTGACGCGCGAGGCCGTGCTGGACAGCGTCCTTGCAGCCCACATCGACAGCGAGCCCGCACTGAAATACCTCGTGCAGGAATACCACGACGGCCTCCTGCTCTACGAAATGCAGAAGCAGCGCGTGTTCGACCCCGCCAAGGAAGACGTGGCCCAGCTTGAAGCCACGTTCAAGAAGAACCGCAAGCAATACGCCTGGGACGAGCCCCGCTTCAAGGGCTTCATCGTCCACAGCAACTCGAAGAAGCTCATCAAGCAAGCAAAGAAGCTGCTTAAGAAGCACGCAGACGGCGACTGGAAGACCGTCATCAAGGAGACGTTCAACAAAGACAGCGTGACGGTGATGGTCAGCGGACCCTACCTGGCTAAGAAGGGCGACAACCGCTACATCGACCAGCACGTTTTTGGCGGCGAGAAAATCAAGGCGCACCCCAAATTTGCCTACAACGACGTGCAAGGCAAGAAGATTGCACAGCCGCAAACCTACAAAGACGTGAAGAGCCTCGTAGAAGCCGACTTGCAAAGCGAGTTGGAAAAAGCCTGGATTGAGGAGCTGCGCGCTAAATATCCCGTCACGGTCAATCGCGACGTAGTGCTCACGGTGAATAATCACTAATTCAACTTTCGGAAGCTTTTGCTTCCTTGGGAGTTAAAGGAGTTAAAGGGAGTTATCGCAGCCTATGGCTGCTGAGGAGTTAAAGACAATAGTCTTATAGGTATGTTATATAGGCATTAAAAGTATCGTCTTTAACTCCCTTAACTCCCCTAACTTCTAAAAACATCCGAAACTTGAATCACTAAGGAGTGGGGGATATTATGCCGACAAGGCACCTGCACACTCCGATAAGCAACCGACGAAACAACCCAACAACTTCCTATGGTTAACAGACACATACTTGTCCTGCTCTGCCTGCTCTGCATGTCGCTGACGGCGACGGCTCAAAGCCCGCGCGGCGTGGTTGACGAAATCATCTGGGTGGTGGGCGACGACCCCATCCTGCTCTCCGAAGTAGAAGAGATGCGCCTCAACAACGAGCGCGAAGGCATCAAGATGGACTATTGCCGCATACCCGAGCAGATTGCCGTCAACAAGCTCTTCCTGCATCAGGCAACCCTCGACAGCATAGAGGTGAGCGAAAGCGACATTGCAACCGAGGTGAACGAGATGCTGGCCGAGTACATCCGCTACTACGGTTCGGAGGAGAACCTTGAAGCAACGGCCCACCAGAGCGTGGCGCAAATCAAGCAGATGATGCGCCGCTCGCAACGCGACCGCATGCAGATACAGCAGGAGCAGATGAAGATCTGCGAACACGTGAAGGTGACACCCGCCGAGGTGCGTGCCTACTTTAAGGACGTGCCTGCCGACAGTCTGCCGCTCATTCCCGAGCAGGTAGAGGTGCAAGTCATTACGTCGCGCCCCGAGCCCACGCAGGCCGAGATTGAGCGCATACAAAGCGAGTTGCGCGAGTTTACGCGCCGCATCAACGAGGGCGAAACGACCTTTGCCACGTTGGCCCGCTTCCACTCCGAAGACGGTTCGGCCCGCAACGGCGGCGAGATGGACTATGCAGGACGCGCCCAGTGGGTTCCCGAGTTTGCCAACGTCGCCTTCAGCCTTAACGACCCCAACAAGGTGTCGAAGATTGTCAAGACGGAATACGGTTACCACATCATCCAGCTCATCGACAAGCGCGGCGACCGCGTGAAGGTGCGCCACATCCTGCTACGTCCGAAGATAGCCGACAGCGTCTTCGTGGCCGAATGTGCCCGTCTCGACTCCATTGCCGACGACATTCGTCAGAACAAGTTCAGCTTCGAAGAGGGTGCGCTCAGCCTGAGCGACGACAAAGACAGCCGCGCCAACAAGGGCCTGCTGTCGTTCACCGACGGCGGCCAGCGCCTGCCCACGTCGCGTTTCCAGCTCGACCAGTTGCCGCGCGAAATTGCTGCCACCATCGACACGATGAAGGTAGGCGACATCAGCCGTGCCTTTATCTATACCAACGAGAAAGACCAAAAGATTTGTGCTATCGTGCGCCTCTATAACCGCATTCCGCAGCACCACGCCACGCCGCAGGAGGACTTCCAACGCCTGCACGACATCGTCTACAACAAACGATGCGAAGAGGAGATTGAGCGCTGGGTGAAGGAAAAAGTAAAGAAGACCTACGTGCGTATTAAACCGCAATGGCGCAACTGCAACTTCAAATACGACGGCTGGCTCACACAAGAATAACATTCGCGCCATACAATATTATATATACGCGCGCAAGCATAGCCCATGCACGGCAAGCAAAAGCGACATACCTATTTCCCTTTAGCCCTAACAATCGTGTTAGGGCTTTCGGCATGGCTGCACGCCGCCGTTTTTTATCCCCGCCAGACGCCCCCGCCGCCTGCCGACGACGTCATTGAGCTCGACCATGCCGACGAGATGCTCTACGACCAGTTTGCCGAGCCAGGAGCACGACGCTTTCGCGGCCACGTGCGCTTCCGCCACGGTGCCGACCGCTTGACGTGCGACAGCGCCGTCTATTTCGAAAACGACCAACGCTGCATCATCACGGGCCACGTGGACATACAAACGCCCAAAGCACGCATCCTGTGCGACAGTGCCGTCTATTATGGTGCTGAGCGCATCTATCAGGCCTACTACGACGTTGACATTACGCAACGCGGTTCGCGCTTGAAGGGCGAAAAGGCTATCTATCAGGAACGTGACGGCACCTATCAGGCTTTTACCGACGTGCGCATCTGGCACAACGGCTCGCGCCTTACATGCCAAGAGGCCACCTTCAACGAACAGACGCAGGACTACAACGCCTTCCGCGACGTGGTCATCGTGCGCGGCGACACCCTCACCCTGCGCGGCAACGAACTGCGCGGCAATAGGGGCACGCAGATAGCCATCCTCTCGGGCGACGTCAGTGTGGAGAACAACGGCAAGTTCCTCTACACCGACGACGAACTCTACTACGATGGTGCCAAGGAGTTTATGAAGTACGAGAACGGCGGACAGCTCATCAACGGCGACGACAACCTCACATCGCTCTACGGCGAATACCACACCGACACCGACGATGCCCTCTTCCTCAACGACGTGCGCCTGAAGAACCCCGACTACGAACTCTTCACCGACACCCTCCACTATAACACCACGACGAAGTTGGCGCGCATAGAGGGCAACTCAAACATCATCAGCGGCGACTACAAAATCTTCACTACCAACGGTCACTACAACACCGACAGCGAAGACGTCCACCTCTTTAAGCGTTCCAAGCTCGACAACGTGGCTAAGCGCCTGCACATCGAGGCCGACAGCGTCTACTACAACAAACTGAGCGGCCACCTGCAAGCCTTTGGCGACGTGTATTGCATCGACGGCGACCACAAAGTCATCCTCAACGGCGACCACGCCGAATACTTCGAAGATAAAGCAACGAAGACCGACTCGTCCTTCGTCACGGGCCACGCCCTCGTGCGCGAATACTCCAACGCAAAGGACACCGTCTATCTCCACGCCGACACGTTGCGCCTCTTCACCTACGATGCTGGTACGCAGGATGCCAACCGCATCATGAAGGCCTATCGGCGCGTCAGGCTCTATCGCAGCGACGTGCAAGCCGTTTGCGACTCGCTCAACTACTTCCAAAACCAGCAATACCTCTCGCTCTATCGCGACCCCATCGTGTGGTCGGACGAGCGGCAGATACTGGGCGAAGAAATCGACGTATGGACCAACGACAGCACTGCCGACAGCATCCACGTCCTTCGTCAAGCCCTCCTGGCCGAGCGCATCGTGGGAGCTCGTGGCACGAAACGCACGTACTATAACCAAGTGGGGGCACAACAACTACGCGCCTACTTCGACGCTGAGGGCGAACTGGAGCGCGGCGAGGCCGACGGCAACGCCTGCGCCGCCATCTTCCCCCTCGAGAACGACAGCACCATGCTCTATCAAAACTACCTTGAAGCGGCCAAGATGCGCATGACAACGCGAGACCGCAAACTGAAACGCTTCTGGGTGCCAACGTCGGCCACGGGAACGTTCTACAACATAGGCACCGCGCCCCCCGAACGCACCGACCTGCCTGGCTTCGTCTGGTTCGACTATATCCGCCCCACAGGCCCCGACGATGTCTTCCGCTATCAGCCCAAGCAAGCAGGCAGCGAACTACGCACCATTCCCCGCCGCGAAGCACCAGTGCAGACGTTGAAGAGCGAGAGATAACAGCACCGTTCTCCCCCTGCCCCTCGCTCCCCTGAAGGGCGAGAGGGGAGTAGATAGTAAAAGACTTGAAACATTAACAGCCGCGCAATGAGCGCAAGTGTATTCGTGCTCATTAGCTGAGCATTCGTGCCTTTCGTGGTTTCAAGAAACGTTAAACATTACAAGCCCCCACTCGCCCTTTGGTAGTAACAAAGACATAGGCTTTCCCTTCAACTAAACACCCTCTAATCATGTCCGATATCATCCACCTCCTGCCCGACGCCGTAGCCAACCAAATAGCTGCAGGCGAAGTGATACAACGGCCCTCATCGGTCGTTAAGGAGCTCGTGGAGAATGCTATCGACGCCGAAGCAACGCTCGTACAGATTTACATTACCGAAGCCGGGCGACAGTGCATCCAAGTGACCGACGACGGCAAAGGGATGAGTCCTACCGACGCCCGCTTAGCCTTCGAGCGTCACGCCACGTCGAAGATACGCCAAGCCACGGACCTCTTCGCCCTCAGCACGATGGGTTTTCGCGGCGAAGCCCTACCCTCCATTGCAGCCGTGGCACAAGTGGAACTTCGCACCCGCCTGCGCGGTCAGGAAATGGGTACGGCACTGACCATAGAAGGCGGTCGCTTCAAGAGCCAGCAAGCAACGGCCTGCCCCGTGGGGGCCAACTTCGCCGTGCGCAACCTTTTCTATAACATTCCCGCGCGCCGCCGCTTCCTTAAGTCCAACCAGACCGAATTTGCCAACATACTGAGCGAGTTCGAGCGCATAGCCCTCGCCCATCCCTCTGTCAGCTTTCGCCTTTACAACAACGAGTCGCTGACGCTCGACCTGCCTGCCGCCTCGTTCCGCAGGCGCATAGCAGGCATCTTTGGCAAACGCATAGAAAGCAGCCTCATCCCCGTCAGCGTGAAAACGGAACTGGCCACCATAACGGGTTTCGTAGGCACCCCCGAAAGCGCTCGACGCAAAGGAGCCCATCAATACTTCTTCGTCAACGAGCGCTTCATGCGCCACCCCTACTTCGCCCGTGCTATCAGCTCAGCCTTCGAACGTTTCATTCCTGAAGGTACGCAGCCCAACTTCTTCCTGCGCATAGAGGTAGCACCCGAGCGCATCGATGTCAACATCCACCCCACCAAGACCGAGATTAAGTTTCAAGACGAACAAGTGTTGTGGCCCATCTTCCAGGCTGCCGTGCGCGAAGCCCTCGGAAGCGTGAACGCCGTCCCCGCACTCGACTTCGAAAGCGGCGTCAGCCCCGACATCCCCGCCTACGACCCTTCGGCGCAACCCGCCGCACCGCCTCGCCTGCACCTCGACCCAACCTACAATCCCTTCCAACAAACAAGCGGCAACCGCACCCTCAGCCCTGCCGAGCGCGAAGCATGGCAGTCGGCCTATGCCGCCGCCTTCGAAGGCCTCAACAACCCCACACAACCCGACGAACCCAAGCTCTGGGCCGACGACATGCCCGATGCTACGCCCGCCACCACCGAAACGCCCTTGCAGTTGAAAGGTAACGAAACCTACCTGCAACTGGCAGGACGCTACATCGTCACCGTCGCCGAAGAGGGTTTGATGCTCATCGACCAACACCGCGCCCACGTTCGCATCCTCTACGAGCGCTATCGGCGGCAACTCACGTCGGGACATGGTGTCAGGCAAGGTCTGCTCTTCCCGCAAGACTTGCAACTCTCACCGTCGCAAACGGAGGCTCTCCGCCAGTTGCTGCCACAGCTCAATGCCGTAGGCTTCGACCTTCACCCCGCCGAAAGCGGCTTTACGCTGAACGCCCTTCCCGCTGGCACCGAAGGCCTTGACCCGCTGAAACTAATAGAAGAAGTTGTTGACGAAGTCTTAGCCGACAACAACCCCGACAGTCAGGCAGCTGAGCGCACAGCCCATCTCATAGCCCGCACACTGGCCCGCAAGGCCGCCATCCCCATTGGCGTAGAACTCTCGCAAGAAGAAATGGCTGCCACCGCCACCCAACTCTTCAGCTCTGAAACCCCCACCTTTACCCCCGACGGCGAACCCGTCCTCACCATCCTTGCGCCAGGTCAGCTTGAACGCCTCTTGTCCTAACCCTTCCGCGCCTGCAAGAAATGTAAATCCTAAAAAACCTTAACGACCCGTAAAGTTACTCAAAAGCCCACAAAAACCGCACACTTCACATGCTATTTGAGCAATTTTGCAGCCAGCACAAAAGAAAAAGTAAAAAAAAATTCTAAAAAATTGTTGCATATATACTTTTTCTGTATCTTTGCACCGCAATAAGGAGCGAAAAAGCCGCTCCTTACCATAACACACCCACCAACGAGAACAAACAAATTTAATCGTTTCACTAAACAAATAACCTATGAAAAAGTTAATGTTTGCACTTGCAGCTGTTGGCTTTGCCGCAGCTGGTATGGCGCAGGAATTCGTTCCTACCGACAAGTACAGCGTTGCAACCAACCGTATGTTTGACAACATCTTTGTCAGCGTCGGTGGCCACGTAACCTCTACGTACTCCTCACAAGAGCGATCGGGCATGGCCTTCTTCCAAGCTCGCCGCGTACAGCCTGGTTTCAACGTAGCCGTTGGTAAGTGGTTCACTCCTGGCTTCGGTCTTCGCACGAAGTTCGAAGGCATTTGGGGCACCCGCTTCAACGACTATCAGGATCACAAGACCTACAAAATGTGGAACATCCACGAAGACCTGCTCTTCAACCTCTCCAACCAAATTTGCGGTTACAACGAAAAGCGCGTTTGGAACTTCATCCCCTACCTCGGTATTGGTGTTGTTCGCAACATGACCGACAACATGTACGAGATTAGCTACCACGCTGGTTTGCTGAACAACTTCCGTGTTAGCAAACGCGTTACCATCTTCTTCGAAGTATTCGCTAATGCAGCTGAAGGTTCTATCGATGGTTTCTGGAAGAACGCCCACCCAACTATTCCAGCTGACAATTGGGCCACCTATAAGAAGACCCGCTCTCGTCACTGGGACAAGAACCTCGGTGCCGCTCTCGGTCTGACGTTCAACATTGGTAAGCACACGGGTTGGGACAAGGTGCCCGATGTAGATGCTCTGATGGCCGACTACAACGCTCAGATTAAGGACCTCAAGGGTAAGATTAGCGGTCTCGAAGACGACAAGGCTCGCCTCGAAGAGCTCCTCCGCAAGGCTCGTGAGAACCAGAACAACAACAACCAAGGTGGTGACATCGTTATCAACAACAACGACAACCAGACTCAGGTTCAGACCGTTTACGTTGGTAAGCCCACTCCGGTTTCTGTATTCTTCAACATCGGTTCTTCTAAGGTTGTTAGCCGTCGCGACCTCGTGAACGTACAGGCTCTCGTTGACTACGCTAAGAAGGAGAACAAGGGTCTCATCGTTACGGGTTACGCTGACAGCGCAACGGGTAACGCCAACATCAACAACCGCCTCAGCCAGCAGCGTGCTGACGCCGTAGCTAACGAACTCGTGAACATGGGTGTTAGCCGCAGCAACATCACGACCCGCGCTAAGGGTGGCGTTGACGAGCTGACTCCTCCTGCCTACAACCGCCGCGCCGTTGTTGAGGTAGCTGAGTAATCTCTAACCTCCTCACCGCACTTCATTCATAACACATCAGTGCGGATAACGGACAAAACCAACAAGAAAGGCGTGCCCCTCTTCGGCGGCACGCCTTTCTACTTTTATCTTAGTCTCTCTCACTATGTCGCACCAACGTTGCACCATCAAGGGTGGCACACTACAACGAACGAAGGAAGGCACGCGCTACGAAGGCACCGACGGCAGCTACATCTTGTTCCGTGGCGTACGCTGCCACGTCAGCAAGTGGCTGGCACGTCCGCTGACAGCCTATCAATTCTGCGGCCACATCGTCATCGGGCGACGTTGGGCGCGCAGTAGCTTCGACGTGCAACTCCTTGCCCACGAATACGGCCACTACCTCCAACAGCGCGAGCTGGGACTGTGGAAATACCTATGGCGCATTGCCCTGCCCAGCGTTTTTAGCGTACTGCGCAACGCGCGACAGCACTTTACTAAAGACTTCGAACGCGACGCCTCACGGCGCGGACGCGACTACCTGCGCTCAGAGCTGCGATATATAACATAAATGCGTATAAGGAACATATACGCTTGGCACCCTCCCCAATAAGGCTTTTGGTCTTACTGGGGAGGGCGGCTATAAGAGGGGGTGCGTGTGTAGCGATTAGATAGCAGAGGTCTGCTTTGCCCACTCAAACAGTTCGCGTGGCAAGTGGCAGTAGCCTTGCGGGTTCTTGTCGAGATAGTCTTGATGGTAGTCCTCGGCTGCAAAGAAGTTGCTAAGAGGCAGTAGCTCCACCACTATGGGTTGGCTGTAGCCGCGTTGTACCTCGTCGAAGACGCGCTGAATTTCTTCGCGCTGCGATGGTTGAAGGTAGTAAACACCCGTGCGGTACTGCGTGCCCACATCGTGGCCTTGCTGATTGAGCAAGGTTGGGTCTATGGCTTTGAAAAACATGCGCACGAGGAACGTCAGGCTCACCACGTCGGCATCGTAGGCCACCCGCACCGTCTCGGCAAAGCCCGTGCGGTCCGTACAGACCTGCTCGTAGGTAGGTGCCGCGTCCGCGTTGCCATTCGCATAGCCCACTTGCGTCTGCACTACGCCCTTCACTTGCTTGAAGAAATGCTCGGTGCCCCAAAAGCACCCGCCAGCAAAATAGATTTCTTGGATATGCATGCTGTGTTAAGAACTTCAGATAAAGACATTGGGCTGCGCAGCAAAGGTCTTTCGCCCTGAGTGCGCAGCCCAATGCATATTGGGTTTCCCTTATTTCACGTACTTAACAGGCTTCATAGCTGCATCGTCGTAAACCACCTTCTTAAACTCCTCGTGCGTATGGCGCACGCGGTTCTTTGAAAGTTCAGGCACGTTGTAGCTCTTCATCAAGAGGATGCTGTTTTCAGGGTCTTCCTGCGGCAGGAGAAAAGGCTTACGCGCTTTGCCATTAACATCGAAGTAGGCAATGAACGGACGGCTGTAGGAACCGTCAAGGCGGCGCGAGGCAAAGACCATCCAGCGCCCGTTGCTACTCCAGCTGTGATAGGAATCAACGTCACGACTATTGACTTCGTCGAGGCTACGCACCTCGCCCGTTTCAAGGTCTTTAAGCCAAAGGTCGGCGGTGTGGTGCCAAATATGAAATTGTCCATAGTCGCCGCGCGTGAAGAGCAGATAGCGCCCGTCAGGGCTTACGCGCGGAACGGCGGCACTCTTCAGCTGCGAGTGGCAATCAACCTCCAATTGCGGTTCGCCAAACTGCTTCGTCGCGGGGTCGAAGGTCATAGAATAGATGTCGTAGCGGATGGAGTCGTTGAGTTTTACGATGAGGTCAACGGCTACGCTGTCGGCCACACCATCAAACTCGGGTGTATAGGCCGAGCAATAATACAACTTGCGCCCGTCGGGACTGAAGCAGGGGAAGGTCTCGAAGCGGTCGCCCGTTTGGCAGATGCTGCGAAGCTCGTTCTTCTCAGCATCGTAGAACAAGAGGTCGCTACCATAGTCCACCACTTCAATCTTGTCGGGATTGGTCACGTGGAAAGCTTGCCCCGTCTTGTTGGTTGAAAAGACAATCCAGTCGTGCGTGGGATGCCACGTGGGATATACCATCGAGGGCACATCGGTCCCTTTGCCTTTGCCCACTTTCACAACATCGTTGCCACGGCTGATCACCGTGCCACCATGCTTTGCACGCACGTGGAAGAGCATACGGTCGGTGTCGTAGTTTTGGAAGTTGTGGCAGTTGATGCAATGGTTCTCCTCTACGTCGTTCACACGATTGTTCTCGTAGATAGTATATTGTGTGAATCCCTCGAGGTCGCGCTGATAGAGTCCGAGCTGGCGATAGAGTTCGTAGGACGGCTCAATCAAGCGATAGGAGAGGTAGCGGTCGATAGGTTCGGCGGCCACGCTGATTTTATACTCGGGATAGGCCACCCACCCCTCTCCCCTATGGGCATAGAGCGCAACGGTGAGGTCCGTCCCCTTTGAGGCTTCCAGCAGCTTGCGCCACTCAAGCGAGTCGAACTGCACTTTGCCGTCGTCGCCCGCACCAGCCACGATTTCCGTGTGGCCCTTCACCGATGCTACAAATTCCGTGGCTCCCTCGTCCTTCACCATGAAGTTCAAGGGGGCAATGTTGGGCGGTATGGTCACGTCGCGATAATCGGGAAAGAGGGTTGCTACCTCTTTTATTGGCGTGGCATTTTGTGGGATGACGGCCTCCTTCTGGCAGCTACCAAGAAACAGGGCTGCCAACAAGAGCAGGGATATATATTTTGAAGGCATAATTGAAGTATGGTTTTTGAACCACGAAGAACGCGAACAGATACGAACAAACACGAAGACCGTAGCGCGCTCATGGCTCTGTGGTTAGGTTTCGTCGGCGTAGCCAGACGCTTCACTCGTTAACATTAATGCTTAATGTTTAGGTGGAAAGAGGAATTGTCTGTTATTGCTAAAGTTAGTTCACACCGCTATTGCTGCTGGAATAAGGATTGACCTTGCCCGTAGCAATGCTGTCGTTGTTTTCGCAATAATAATAGTAGTAGTACGAGCCAAGCCAATTGGGTCGCAACTTTTCACGCAAGAGGTCTTTGTCCTTCTGATACTCCTTTGCCTCCATCATAAACGAGCGCAGTTCGCTTTGCATAACGGGGTTCACGTTAAAGTATTTCAACACGTCGGGATGCTTGATGGCGTAGCACACGATGGCCTGTTGCGCTATGGGGTGGAGCGTCTGGCCGCGTTGCCGCTGAATGTCGAGTCGGGGCATCAGCGCATCGAGGTTCTTGCCATATAAGCAGGCCGCGATGGAGGTTTCCAACGTTTCGTCACTACCTTCCAACAGACCTATGTTGTAGCCAAGGAAGATAGGTTGCCGATAGTTTTGTTCGAAGTGGCTCTCGCGCGGTGCGAGCTTCTTGATGCCTGCCAGCTCTTCGTCTTCGTCGATGAGCTTCGGATTATTGAGCATGGCACTATATTTCTCAACGAAAGCCCCCTCAAAGGGCACGCGACTAAGGATGGTCAGATACTTCTGGCAATGCTCCTTTTGCCCCATCAGCAGCGTGCATACGGCCATGCGCTTGATGTTGCGAATGGTGGGTCCATACATCACGGAGAACTCCAAGGCGTAGTGGTAGGCGGGTTGCACAAGGCCAGCCTCGAAGTCGGCATCCACTTGCAGCAGACCGTACTCTTCGTTGCCGTCGAAGTGTTTCAGGTCGGGCAGCGGATAGTTGAAGGGTAGGTCGAAGAGCCGGTCGAGCAATTCGCCTTGGCGCAAACAGCCAATGGCGTAGTAGGCTGCCACAACGCGCGTTGGTCTGCGGCAGGCTAAGCCGTCCTCTATCATGCCTTCCCAGTCCTGATCCCACATACGGTTTTGCTGCGAGGCAATGGTGCGGTCTATCTGATGAACGTAGCCGCCATAGAAACACAAAGCGGCAAAACCCGCAAGACCTATCCACAGGCCGTAGGCACGCCGCAGGCTGACGGGTTCTTTACTGACGGCGGGCACCTTGCGCCAACGCCGGTAGATGCGAAGCGGTATCGTCACGCATAGCAGCACCAACAGCATGCCTATCGGCCACAACATAATGCGACTGGGTTCGCCCTTATACCAAAGGTTCGTACCGCAAGCCACCAACGCTGCCAACACAAGCATGGGCAGCACGAACGCTGCGCCGCGCCAAGCCGACTTTGTGCGGAAGATGCAATCTACTTGGCAAGCTATGCCCGTCAGCACCAACGTCAGGACGAGGCCGCCGAGCAGAGGATAGTGATAAACGGAAAGAATGAAACGCCCCACCCAGTAGATGCCTCCAAAGGGTTGATCGAGGACGTACTTCATCTGCTCGGCATTGGCAGTGACGAAAGCCTCTTGCTGCGCACGCATAAAGACACCGCCATACACCCACGTGCAAAAGACGTACACCAGGGCGGCCAGCAGGAGCTTAATCCAGAGGGGCTTGAGGGTAAAGCCTGGCTTCGACGGCCCGCTCTTCGCAGCCGCTGCGGTGCTTGGCTTCGCCGCTTTTTTCTTAACAGACGAATTCTTGTTCTTTGACTTCATAAAGAGGGAATGATATGCTTAGGTTGGTTTGCTTACAAAACAATGACCTTCACGCCGTCGGCTATATAGATG
This sequence comes from uncultured Prevotellaceae bacterium, assembly GCA_900317635.1. Classification (GTDB taxonomy): domain Bacteria; phylum Bacteroidota; class Bacteroidia; order Bacteroidales; family Bacteroidaceae; genus Alloprevotella. The sequence continues at coordinate 13,532 of ONHN01000015.1, forward strand.
CCAGCGTCGAAACCTGACAGGCGCGAAACGCCAGCAGGCACTTTGGCTGTACGCACCAGCTGTCCGCCTGCCGTATATACGCGCACCGTCTTAGCTTGTGGGGCATGGATAGAGATGAAGCCCTTACCGCCCGTAGCACCCACGTAGTGCTCATCCGTCACGTTGGAGATGCCCACGTAGGGGTCGTTCTCAGGGTCATAGCCATACTGCTCGTCGAGCTGCGCAATGCGCTGCTGTATCCACGTGTAGGTATAGCTGATGTTGGAAGATATGTTGGGATGATATTGTGCCCATCGGTCTTGTTCGCGCAAGTCGGCACCGCTCATTTCGAAGATTTCCATGTACTCGCTGAAGCGTTCGCACAAGGCTTCGGGCTTGAAGAACGTGCGGCGCAATTCGGCGTAGCGGTCTTTCAGGGACTGTTCCCAACCCAGCCACTTGTCGCGCTGCAAACGATAGAAGTACGAGAGCTGGCCGTGCTCGTGGGCATCGAGGAAGGAGGGGAAGTCCTGGTTGGCGTAGGTGATGTTGCTCGAGCCATCCCAGCGCAGTCCGAACACACCGTCGAGGTCCCACGGGGCAATGCCGAGCTTCCGCGCGTTCTTCTTCGCTTGTTGGTCGTAGTTGAAGTAGAACATGTTCTTACCGTGGTTATCGGTAGCGAGGAGGAGTTCGATGAAGAGGTAGTAGTCGATGAGGACGGGATAGTCGAAATAGCTGGTCACGTACGACGCAAAGGTGTAGTCGTCGCTCGTGGCAACGAAGTTGATAGCATCGTAGAGGGGCTTCCAATCGATGGGTTCGTCTTCGTAGTCGGGATATTTAATCTCGAAGTTGCACCAGGTCTCTTGCTTGTTGAGGTTGTTGTAGGCCGAAGCTTCGTGGTTGGGGAAGACGTAGGAAAGGTTGTCGGTATCGTGGCCAAAGAACACTTCATAGCCCCACTGCGAACTCTTGTAGAGGGTGCCGTGGATGGTGTCGGCGGGCACGCTGCCGCCCTTCGGCGTGTACTTTTTCAGCTTGAGCTGCTTGCGGTCCATTTTCTCCGTCATGCAGTAGATGCCGTGGTAGCGACCGTTGAGCAACACCTCTACGAAGCGACCACGCGTGCCTGTGCGGGCTTTGGGTTCGTCGGCTTGGTGGTAAGGCTCGTGGCTGAAGTCGTTCCAGAGGTCGGTGCTAACGCGGTTGCGCATGCAGCCTTTGTCAACGGCCATGGCGTCGAGTATCCAGTTGTTGTCCGACCGATAGCCGAGGAATTCCCTATCGACGCTGTTGCCGTCTTTGTCGCGTAGCTTCACAGCGTAGGACTTCTTCTGATAGTTTTGGGCCGAAGCTCCGCGATACTTGAAGGCGGCGATGTAGGTGCTGTCGTAGCCTGCAGCTTGGAAGAAGTTCACGCGGATGGTGCCTTCGGTATAGGTGCGGCTGTTGCACGATGGCACGTTGACCTCTACGATGGGCAGGAACGTGAAGTTCAGGCGGGCGGTAGCGGCAATGGTGTCGGCACCCCACACTTGCAGCTCGTAGTCCTTCAGGCCCGTTATCTCGGTGAGCGTAAACGTGCCGTCGGCTGAAAGCTCTTGACCATCGAGGCAGAGGCGATAGCCCTTCTCGGGCTCGGCGAAGCGAACGGCCACTTGGGGCTGATACTCGCGGCCATCGCGATAGCGCGGACGGATGTTGAAGAGGTACGACTTCGTGTCCTGACGATAGACGAGGTCTTTCTGGTCGAAGCGCACGGAGTCAACCAGCGTGCGGAAAGTCTGCTGTGCGGTGTAGCCTTCGATGCTGACGCCTTGCTCAAGGAGGTTTTCAAGGTGGCGCGGGTCCGAACTGCTGAAGCAGAACGTCGAACCGCCGTCGAGGGTATAGTAGCCTATGGTGCTTTGGTTGTAGTCGTTCCAGAAGTTTTTAGCTTTGTTTCCGCTCTCGCGGTCGGCTTGCCGCTCAATGGCGTAGCCAGGATAGTCCGTCGTGCTGAACGACAGTGTCCAAATGTCCATACCGCTATACACCGTGCCGCTATACACTTCTACGCTATTTGTGGATGATGAGTCCCACCCGCTCGTTGAGCAATACGTGCTAACGTAGTAGCCCGTGGAAGTATAGATATTGTAGCGTCCGCCGCCAGCATCGGTGAAGTAGAAGAGCGTGCCGTCGGCTTCACTGTCCGACTGGAAGAGTTGGTAGCCACTATGGTAAATATACTTTCCCGAGCGCACGTTGCGAATGCGATAGAGTACGGGGTCGCTGGCCGTTGAAACGACCACGGGCGTTTCTATGCCCATCAGCTCCCAGTAAGCACCGCCTTCCGTCACGCCGCTTTCGCCTTCAACGACAACGGGACCCGAAGGTTTCTCTTCTTCGTCAAGCACTTCCGCACCCGTCTCATCGTAGATCTTGAAGAGCTCGTTGGCCGTCAGGCTACTCTTCTCCGTATAGGTACCCACGAGGAAGGTGCCGTCCGTGCGCACGTTGATGTATTCGCCCGTGTTGGCTTTGTTGACAAAGGCAAAGCTCTGCCCCGTAGAGTGGAGCGTCCATTGCGCTTCGGTTGTCGTCGGTGTCGAGGTGAGGCGTATGCCTTTCGCCACGCCGTCCTCGCGCGTTCCTTCATAATAAAGGTACTGTCCGCTTTGCGCATTGCGAATGGTAAAGGCACCGTCGCTTGTCTCGGCAAACTCCCACCACGCATCAGCGGTGGCCGTCGTTGCCGTCACGTCGTAATAGACGAGGGCCGTACTACCATGGTATTGCCCCAGCGTCAGGGCACCCGTATTATAGTGGTCGCACACGATGCGATACTTCACGCCTGCCTTAAAAGGCAAGGCAAAAGCCGTCATGCCAAACGTCAGCAGGACGAGCAGGGAAAAGTAGAATCTTTTCATAACGTAGTTTCTGTTTGGGGGCGAAGTTACAACAAGCCGCCAACAAAACAAAGTTTTTCAGCAAAAAACGATGCGACAAACTGCACCCCTCCTCTCTTTGCATTGCGAAAAGATTTGCGTAACTTCGCCGCGTGACTGCCGACCAACAAGACTTCATCAGTGCCCTGCGCCAATACGTTGCCCACGCCATTGCCCATGACGCAGGCGGGGCAGACTATGCCACTGGTGCAGTAAAAATCGTGGATGCGCGCACCCACCTCTTTGTCGATGCTGGACGGCGCGACACGGACGAGGCAGAGGACATCTACGCCCTACGCTCCCTCTTTCGCCCCGACGAAGAGACGCTTCAGCTCGTGCCCGACGAAGGCCGATTAGAAGCCATTAGCAGAAACTACTTTTAAGCCACCACCTATGGACGACCTACACTTCCGCCACCGCATGCCAATACAGATACGGTTCAACGACGTTGACCGTTACGGCCACGTGAACAACAACGCCTACTTCTCTTTCTACGACTTAGGCAAGGTTGACTACATGCGCGACGTCTTCGGTTTCCTCAGCAACCAGTCGGACGTAGTGCCCGTCATTGCCAACATCAATGCCGACTTCATGCAGCCCGTCTTCTACGGCGACGAAATCATCGTGGAAACCTGCGTCCCCCATATCGGCACGAAGAGCTTCACGCTCTGCCAGCGCGCCGTCAACGTCAAGACGGGCATGGTCGTCTGCCAGTGTCGCACGGTCATGGTCTGCTTCTCGCTCGAACGGCAAGAGGCCGTAGAAGTGCCCGCCGACTACCGCCGAGCCATTGAGGAGTATGAGACAAGTGACAAGTGACCGCCGCGTCGTCCTGTATGTTGCGTTGTCAACGCCCCCCCTTCAACCGCCCACTGCCTCCCCGCCCTCCCTTACACGGAGGAGCGAGGCTGAACCAAAGAACCATGCCCCAACAAATACTCTACACCCCGGCAGCCACGGTTCTGCCTGAGCTGACCGCCGATGCCGACCGCGTCTTCGCCCTCTGCGATGCGACGACGGCGCAGGTCTGCGCCCCGCTCCTATCCGGTGCGGGCTTCGCCCCCGCCGCAACGCCCATCGTCATCCCGGCTGGCGACGACAACAAAGACGTCGCTTCGCTCAGCCACGTCTGGGCCGAACTCAGTCAGCGCGGTGCCTCGCGCAGCTCTATGCTCGTATGCTTAGGCGGGGGCATGGTGACGGACTTGGGCGGATTTGCCGCCGCCACGTTCAAACGCGGCATCCGCTTCGTCAACGTCCCTACCACGCTCTTGGCTATGGTCGATGCAGCCGTAGGCGGTAAGACGGGCATCAACTTCGGCGGACTGAAAAACGAGGTGGGCGTGTTTCGCGAGGCCGAAGCCGTTGTCATCGACACGGCCTTCCTGCGCACGCTCGATGCGCCTAACCTGCTCAGCGGCTTTGCCGAAATGCTGAAACACGCCCTGCTGCATTCCGAAGATATGCTGGCCGAGCACCTGCGTTTCTCGCTCGACGAACCCGACTACGCCGCGCTCTCTCGCCTTGTCAGACAAAGCGTAGAGGTGAAGAGCAACGTCGTCCGACAAGACCCCACCGAGCGCGGTCTGCGCAAGGCCCTAAACCTGGGCCACACCTTCGGCCACGCCGTCGAGAGCCTCCTCCTCGAGCGCGCTACGCCCCAGCTCCACGGCTACTGCGTTGCGTGGGGTCTGATATGCGAACTCTACCTCAGCCTGCAAGCCGCAGCGTTTCCGCAAGACATAACAACGCGCGTCAGCCGCTTCGTGCGCCAGACCTACGGCGCTGCACCCATCACCTGCAAGGACTATCCGCGCTTGCTCCAGCTCATGCGCCACGACAAGAAGAACCGCGATGGCACCATCTCCTGCACCCTCCTCGCCGCCGTAGGCCAGCTGCGCCTCGACTACGCCCCCTCCGAGGCCGAAATCCTCGAAGCCTTCGACTTCCTACGTGAAGGGTAAAGCCCGCAACGCAACCCCTAATCCTCAAACAATGAAACACCTCTCCATTCTCTGCTTCGTCATCGCCTTCGTCGGCGTGACGTCGTTCACGCTGCTGCAACCCTCGCCCGAGCCCACAAAGGCCCAGCTCACGCGCATCGGCCTTAAGGGAGCCACGCTGAAAGAACTGCGCCCAGGCATCTGGGTCGCCACCCAGAGCGGTAAAGCCGTTGGCCACGTGGTCAACAGCCAATACTTCGCCCAAGACGTTCGCGGCTTCCACGGCGAGACGCCCCTGCTCGTTTACATCAACAAGCAGCGCGTCGTCAGCTACGTCACCGCCCTCCCCAACGACGAAACCCCCGACTTCTTCAACACCGCCCTCCCCCTGCTGAAGAAGTATCAGAAACAAAAGGCCGCGCATGCCGCCACGCTGAAAGTGGATGCCGTCACGGGGGCCACCTACAGCAGCAAAGGACTCATCGGCAACATGCAAGCCGCACTTAAAGCCTACAATACCTATGTCAAGTAAACGCCTCCGTGCCTACCTATTTATATATATGGTATGCGCCCTGTCGGCTTTAGCCGCCACGCCCTACGCCGCCCCCGACACCGTCCAGCTCTCCGCCATGGGCCTGCGCGGAGCAGAACTTGCCGAGAAGGACTCGGCCGTATGGATCGTGAAGCTCGCCGGCAAAGACGCGGGCACGCTCATCAGCACCGAACGCTTCGGGCGCAACATCAAGGGCTACGCGGGCGAAGTGCCCCTCCTGCTCTACATCAAAGCCGACGGCCGCGTTGGCAGCATCTATCCACTTCCCAACTATGAAGACACCCGCTTCTTCGAGCGAGCCGCCACCATCCTCCATCAGTGGGACAACCTACCCGCCGCCGATGCCTTAAGCAAAAAGGTCGATGCCGTCAGCGGAGCCACCTATAGCAGCACGGCTATCATTGCAGGCGTGCAAGCCGCTCTGCGCTACTACGTGGAAGGGCCTGACGATGAAGCCAGCGCGCCGTGGCTCTGGATAACGTTCTGCGGCGGCCTTGTCATTGGTGTAGTCTGCGTCGCGCTCTACGCTAAGCGCAAAAGGAGCAAGTAATCACTGCGAAAGCCTCAACGCCAGCTCGTTGTCAATAACTTTTCAGTTGCTTGCAAAAAAACCTTTCTTTGGGTTTGCATTTCGCTAAAAACGTTTTAATTTTGCATTCCCAAACGGGTGGAAAATATCATTTTCGCCGCTGCCAAAGCTTCTTAGCGAGAATGGTGTTTTTTTAGCACTATCTTACTCTCTCTATACTCTTGGCGCCAAGCGCCACGAAGCTACGCTATGCCTACCTCGCCCCTCGACAGTTGGAAACACTGTCTAAGCTACATCCACTCGAAACTTCCCGAGCAAACGTTCGAGACGTGGTTTTCTGCGCTCAAGTTTGTGGACTTCAAGGAGGGTGAACTCGTTGTGGGCACGCCCAACCGCTTCGTGGCAGAATACATTGAAGAGCACCACGCCAATCTCCTTGGCCATGCCATCCAACTCGCCTTCGGCGACGGGGTGCACCTGACCTACCACATAGCGCCGCAAGCCGTTGGCCCATCGGGCACGGCAGGCCCTTTGCCCGCCGCCGCCACGCCAACTGCCGCCTGGCAGGGAGCCCAGCGCCAACCGTCGGCACCGCTCAACCCCTTTGCCGAGGTGCAACAGCCTGCGCCGCTCGACCCCAACCTCACTGCCGAGTTTACGTTCGAGAACTTCGTTGAAGGGCGCAGCAACAAGCTGGCACGCACCATCGGCCTCGCCATCGCAGGCGACCCGGGCAAAGCCGCCTTCAACCCCCTCTTCCTCTACGGCCCCAGCGGTGTGGGCAAAACCCACCTGGCCAACGCCGTGGGCATGCGCATACGCGAGCAGCACCCCGAAATGCGCACCCTCTTCGTCCCCGCACACCTCTTCAAAACGCAATACACTGACAGCGTCCTGCACAACACGTCGAACGAGTTCATACACTTCTACCAAACCATCGACGTGCTCATCATCGACGACATACAGGAAATCACCACCGCCAAGACGCAGCAAGCCTTCTTCCACATCTTCAACCACCTCAGCCGCCTGGGCAAGCAAATCCTGCTAACCTCCGACAAGGCTCCCGCCGAGCTCACAGGCATCGAAGAGCGCATGCTCACGCGCTTCAAGAGCGGCATGGTGGCCGAGCTGGAACGCCCCGACAGCGCCCTGCGACGCGCCATCCTGAAAGCCAAGATCCGACGCGACGGACTCTCGTTCCCTAAAGAGGTGATAGACTACATCGCCACCTACGTCACAGGCAGCGTGCGCGAGCTGCAAGGCATCGTCAACTCCATCATGGCCTACAGCGTGGTGGACAATTGCGACATCACCCTCGAACTGGCCGAACGCGTCGTGGCGCGCGCCGTCAACCTCGTAAAGAAAGAACTCACTGCCGAGAGCATCCTAAAAACAACCTGTCAACACTTCAACATCAAAGAGAAGGAAGTGCAAGGCAAAAGCCGCAAGGCCGACATCGTGCAGGCCCGGCAAGTCAGCATGTTCCTCTGCCATAAATACACCGACCTACCCCTCTCCGGCATAGGACGCATCATAGGCCGCCGCGACCACAGCACCGTGGCCCATAGCTGCAACCTCATCGCCTCGCGCATAGCTACCGACAAGAAGTTCCGCCTCGACATGGAAGAACTCGAAAGCAAACTCAAAAAGGCGTAGGGGCTTTCAACAGCGAACAGCAGCGCAAGCAAGCACGCACATAGGCTTTCAGCAGAATTTCAGCCGCCGAAGCCTACCAACGCATCAAGTCACAAGCCGTTTCCTTGTGGCTTTTTATTTTGCCCCATCGCCCCCTCAAGTTTTTCCAGCAAGCCCCCAAACTTTTCGCCGCGCCTCCGAAGTTATAAATCTCGGCGGCAAATATACATTTCTCGGCGGGAAATGTATATATTCTCGGCGTGTTATGTACATTTCCCGCCGAGATTTATAACTTCGCCGCCCTGCCGAAGAACTTGAAAAGCCTACACGAGAACTTCCCAGCCCACTCGGAAAGTTTAGCGGCGCAGGCCTAACAAGGGAAAAAATGAGGAAAAGTGCGTATTTCGCTACGGGTTTTGTATATTTGCGCCACAAGAAAGCACGCTTTGACCCCACAAGACGGGCCTTGCTACCTTGAAGATAATACTTTGCAGCCCAAACGCCAAGTCCTATGAAGCTACGAGCCTTGTTCTACATACTCTGCCTGCTCATCCTGCCCTGCCAGCTGCCAGCGCAGACCGACGCGCAAACACGCGCCAACTTCGAACGCCGCTACGCCCAGCTACCCGCCGACAACGCGCGCCTGGCCCTGCGCATAGCCGCCAACGAGGACGAGCGCGAAGCGCTGACTTTCCTCTATGCCTACATGGACCAAGCCGACGTCCTCGACTTCAGCCCGCAATACTTCCTGACGAACACGCGCCTCGCCCTGCGCACCCGCGAAGACATGGCGTGGGGCAAGAAAGTGCCGCCGCGCGAGTGGCGCCACTTCGTCCTGCCCGTACGCGTGAACAACGAGAACCTCGACTCGTTTCGCATCAAGCTCTACGACACCCTGCGCGAGCGCGTGGCTGGCCTTTCAATGACCGAGGCCGCACTCGAGATAAACCACTGGTGCCACGAACACGTCACCTATCGTCCCTCCGATGCCCGCACCTCGTCGCCACTGGCCTCCCTGCGCACCGCCACGGGGCGCTGCGGCGAAGAGAGCACGCTCACCGTGGCCGCCTTGCGCACCGTAGGCATTCCCGCCCGTCAGGTCTATACGCCGCGCTGGGCCCACACCGACGACAACCACGCCTGGGTTGAGTGTTGGACGGACGGACGCTGGCACTTCCTTGGGGCATGCGAGCCCGCACCGAAGTTGGGCATCGCGTGGTTCAACCAACCCGCCAGTCGAGGCATGCTAATGAGCACGACGGTGCTCGGCGAGTATGAAGGCGAAGAGCAGGTACTGCGCCGCACGCCCACGCAAACCACCATCAACGTAACCGAAAACTATGCGCCCACGGCGCGCACCACCATCGAAGTGCGCGATGCGGCGGGACGCCCCGTGGCGGGTGCCACCGTGCGCTTCGGCCTCTACAACTACGCCGAGTTCTACAGCCTCTTCCAAACTCAGACCGACAAGGAAGGGCGCGCCGCACTTGTTAGCGGTCGCGGCGATCTCGTGGTCTGGGCATCCGACAGTACGCGCTACGGCCTGACGAAAGTCTCTGCGGGACAGCAAACCGCCCCGTGGATCGTTACGCTCAACCACCAAGCCGGCGAGTGTTTCGAAGAAGACTTCACCCTCGTGCCGCCCCCGCTCAACCTCGCCGCCATCCCCCAAGTCAGCGCCGCCGACGAAGCGCGCAACAACCGCCGCCTGGCCTTTGAAGACAGCCTGCGCACAGCTTACGTCAGCAGTTGGCCGTCGGACAGCAAGATTGGCGAAGTGGCCGAGGTGCTTCGCTACGACTACGACCGCATCCTGCCCCTCTTCAAGAAAGCCGAAGGCAACTACCTGGCCCTGTTCGACGTCATGGCTCGCTACGGCAAAGACGAGCCGCTCTGCTTAGGCGGTTGGTTGAAACCCGAACGCGAGTTCCTGCTCGACTTCCTCGAAACGATGAGCGACAAAGACCTACGCGACTTCGATCCCGCCGTTGTTGACGACCACTTCACCGCCTTCGAAATGCTCAGCGAGGGCGATGCCGCCACGGCCAAACAAAGTGCGGCGGCCTACGAACGCTACCAGCGCTACGTCCTCTCGCCCCGCATTGCCGATGAGATGCTCTCGCTCTGGCGCAGCGTGGCCTATCAATACGCTACGGCCGAGCAAGCCGCCGCCTATCGGCGCAATCCGCAAGAGCTCGTCCGCTTCCTCAACGAAAGCGTCAAGACACTCGATGCCCCCGCCTCGCGCTACATCTGTCAGAGTCCCGAGGCCACGTTGCTCTTTGGTTGTGCCGACAGCTACAGCAAGGGCTTGTGCTTTGTGGCCCTCTGTCGCAGCTACGGCATCCCCGCCCGCCTCGACCCCGTCACGCAGAAGTTCCAATACTACGCCGAAGCGCAGGCAACGTGGCAGACCGTCAGCTTCAGCACCGCGCAAGAGGCAACGCGCAAAGAACTCAGTGCCAAGCTGACGCTGGCCTACGAACCCCGCCGCTTTATGGAAAACCCTGCCTACTACAACCACTTCACCCTCTCGCGCATCGAGGCAGGTTTGCCCCAGTTGCAAAACTACGATGAGGGGCTCACATGGTCCGACCTCTTCAAAGGCGGCACGCCGATAGACAGCGGCGACTACGCCCTCGTCAGCGGCACGCGCCTGGCCGACGGTAGCGTACTGGCCCACCTCAGCGTCTTCCCCGTGAAGGCCGACACGACGGTGAGCCTCGTCATGCGCGAAGATGCCGAAGCCGTCAGCGTGATTGGCTCGTTCAATGCCGAAAACACCTACTTCGACCTCCGCCAGCAGCAACAAAAGAGCCTCCTCAGCACGACGGGGCGCGGCTACTACGCCGTTGGCCTGCTACGCGCTGGCGACGAGCCTTCCACCCACATCCTACACGATATCGAGCTGCAACGCAAAGCACTCGAAGCCTGGGGCCGCGAGATTATCATGTTCTTTGCCTCGCAAGAGGAGTACGACCGCTTTCAGGCGCGCCGCCACGAGTTTCCCAACCTGCCCCGCAACCTACGCTTCGGCATCGACAGCGAAGGCAACGTAGCGCACGACGTCTTCGGGAGTGGCCTCACGCAAAGCGCGGAATGCCCCGTCGTCCTGATAGCCGACACGTTCAACCGCGTCGTGTTCTTCTCGCAAGGCTACACCATAGGCCTGGGCGACCAGCTCGTTAAGACCATCAGTAAGCTCGAGTAGGACGCGAGAGGTTGAAAGATTGAAGATTGAAACGTTTAATGTTGAACGGCTGAGAGGTTGAAAGATACCCGCTCAATGTTTAATGTTTATTGTTTAACGTTTAATGTATAGACTGTGGCTGTACTTGAAATCTGCTGTGGAACGATAGACGACGTGGTGGTGGCCCAAGCTGGCGGAGCCGACCGCGTGGAGCTTTGCGCCGCTTTGGGCGAAGGCGGTGTGACGCCATCGGCAGGCTTCTTAGAGCTGGCCGACCAAATGAAGGGCCTCTGCCTGCACGCCATCGTGCGCCCGCGCGGCGGCGATTTCCTCTACAGCGCGCGCGAAAAGCAATGCATGCTCGAGGACATACGTTTCTTCGCGAGCTTCGGTCTGAGCGGCATCGTGGTAGGCGCGCTGACAGCAGCAGGCGACGTTGACACCGAGTTTGTGCAAGCCTGCGTGGAAGAGGCTGGCGGCTGCAGCGTCACGTTCCACCGCGCCTTCGACGTATGCCGCGAACCCGCACGCGCACTGGAAGACATCATCCGCTGCGGTTGCGACCGCCTGCTCACGTCGGGCCAAGCCCCCACAGCCGAAGCTGGCATACCCCTGTTGCAAAAGCTCGTAGCGCAAGCCGACGGACGCATCAGCATCATGCCTGGTTGCGGCGTAACGCCTGCCAACGCCGCCCACATCCTGCGCATGACGGAAGCTACGGAGATACACGCCTCTGCCAGTAGCCTGCACCGTAGCACTATGCAATACAGCAACGCCGCCGTGCGCATGGGGCGCACCGATGCCGACGAATACAGTCGCAAGGCAACCGACCCCGACATCGTGCGCCGCTTGCGCGAGGCAATTAGCACCCTCTAACGCTGACAGCCCGTCGGCCCATAGCCTTTAGCACCTACAAACAACAACTATACCCATTATGAAAAAGACGTATTTCCACGCGCTGGCCACGCTGGCCTTGCTCAGCAGTTGCGGCGACAACCGCACGAACGGCCCCGACGGCTGGTATGACGACGAAGACAGCCTCGCCATCAGCGAGACAGCCCCGCGCGCCGACAGCACGCTCTACGGCACGATGCTCGAGAGCGGCATGGGCAGTTTCGTCCTGCGCACCGTGAAGGGCGACACGCTCGAACTGCGCCGCGAAGGCAGCAACATTGCCGGCAGCACCGACCACGAAGGCGACCGCTTTGCCGTTATCGTCAGTGGGCGCGACAGCAACGACCCCGCCTTGGAAAAGGCTATCAACCTCACCGAGGTGGAGAAGTTCTCGAAAGACTACACCATCGTCAACGGCCAACTCGTCCTTGAAGGCGACACCGTAGAGATTGAAGCCCTCGGTCCCAACGGGCTGAAAGCCACCGGCAAGAAAATCCACAAACTCCCCAAGTAAGAACCTCTAAACCCAACATCCCCCTATGTTTTCAGGCATTGTTGAAGCGATGGCTCGCGTCGTAGCCATCGAGAAAGACCATACCAACGTCCACTTCACCCTCGAATGTCCCTTTGCCGACGAACTCGGCATCGACCAAAGCGTGGCCCACAACGGCGTCTGCCTCACCGTGGTGCGCCGCGAACCAGGCCGCTACACCGTGACGGCCATGGACGAAACGCTGCGACGCTCGAACCTCGGCCTCCTTCGCGTGGGCGACCGCGTCAACGTAGAGCGCTCCATGCTGCTGGGCGGTCGACTTGACGGACACATCGTACAAGGCCACGTGGACCAAACAGCCGAATGCACCGCCGTCACCGACGAAGACGGTAGCCACACCTACACCTTCCGCTACCAAACCACGCCCGATATGGCCCGCCGCGGCTATTTCTGCGTTGACAAAGGGAGCGTCACGGTCAACGGCGTGAGCCTCACCGTCTGCAACCCCACCAACGACACGTTCCAAGTCTGCATCATCCCCTACACCTTCGACAACACCAACTTCTGCGACATACAGCCTGGCACAGTTGTCAACATAGAGTTCGACATCCTTGGAAAGTACATCGCCCGCCTGCGCGAGTTTGAGTAAATAAACGGTGAAAATATACGAACGCTACCAACGCGTCCTCTCCTACTTAGCCCCTATCCACGGCCGACAGGAGACGGAGCTCAACTACGAGACCCCCTTCCAGCTGCTCGTGGCCGTGGTCTTGTCGGCCCAATGCACGGACAAGCGCGTGAACCTCGTCACGCCCGCCCTCTTTGCCGACCTGCCCGATGCGCCCACCATGGCCGCTGCGGGCGAAGAGGTCATCCTGAGCTACATACGCAGCGTGAGCTACCCCAACAGTAAGGCGCGCCACTTGGCCGCCATGTCCGAACGTCTGACCAATGACTTTGACGGCCAAGTGCCACAAACGCTGGAAGCGCTCACCTCGTTGCCTGGCGTAGGCCGCAAGACGGCCAACGTCGTATTGGCCGTAGCCTTCGGCCAAGCCGCCCTGGCCGTCGACACGCACGTCTTCCGCGTGAGCCACCGCCTCGGCCTCGTGCCGCGCACCGCCACCACGCCACTGAAAGTGGAAATGGCCTTGCGCCGCCACATACCAACGGAAGACATAGCCGCCGCCCACTACTGGCTACTGCTTCACGGACGCTACACCTGCACCGCTTTGCGCCCCAAATGCGACACGTGCGGACTGAGCGACCTCTGCCGAGGTCCCATACAAGCGAAGGCGAAATAGGGAAACGAAGTTGCAAAAGCCATAGTGCCCGTGGGGCCTATACGCTGTGCTGGAAACGTGCAAAACTTTGCCCGCTGCAAAAAAAGCGAAAAAAAATGCAATTTGTAGGCAATAAATTTGTTTGTTTCCCGATAATGCCCTACTTTTGCAGCAAAGAAAGGAGTACGACCTTATGAAAAGATTACTTCGCCATATAGCTTTTTGCCTTGCTCTGTTGCTACCGGCAGGGGTGTTGGCCGCAGATGCCGACCCCGTGCTCGCCTCAATGGAGATGCAGCAAGAAATCCAAATAACGCTCAACGGCACCAGCCTGCGCGTGATTGGAGCTGCCGGGGCAACGCTCGAAATCTACAACGTAACTGGTGTGCGCGTCTTCTGCTCTCGCATAGACAGTGCCGACCGCTCGTTCAACCTTAACCTCACGCGCGGATGCTACATTGTGCGCATAGGCAAATTCGTTAGAAAAATCTCTATCGTCTAAAGAGAGTGCATACGGCTGACCGAAGAAGCCACCCTCCCATATTTTTTTCGGATTATAACACTACCTGCACTTTTCCCCTCCCGCCCCGTGCAGGTTAGTTATAATCCGATTTTATTAGGCTCGTTAAAGAACGTGTCCTGTCCTGTCCCCTCCCCTACCTGTGGAAACGCTGACGCAACGCTTAAAAAATCCCGCCACACGCACCGCCGCTTTCGAAGAGATGGTGCGCAAATACTCAGCACGCCTCTACCAGCAGATACGTCGCTTCGTACTCTACCACGACGATGCCAACGACGTGCTGCAAAACGTGTTCGTGAAAGCATGGACTGGGCTTGACAGCTTTCGCGGCGACGCGCAAATAAGCACCTGGCTCTACCGCATAGCCGCCAACGAAAGCCTTACGTTCATCAGCCGGCAACGCCAAACGCTCTCGCTCGACGACGAAGGCGTGGCCGCCATTGCCGCCTCGCTGGAAAGCGACCCCTATTTCGACGGCGACGCCACCGAGGCGCGCCTGCAAGCCGCCATTGCCTCGCTGCCCGACAAACAGCGCATCGTTTTCAACCTACGCTACTACGAAGAAATGCCTTACGAGGAAATGAGCCGACTGCTCGACACCAGCGAAGGCGCCTTGAAAGCCTCCTACCACTTCGCACAACAAAAGGTGGTGGCGGCAATGAAAAGCGAAGAATAAAAACTTGGTGCAGGACATTAAACTTTTGTATGCTTCGTGCGTCAAACAGACAAATGCAAACGGATAAGAAGATGAACACCTTAGACATCCCCAAGAACAATCCTTTTCGCACTCCGGCAGGCTACTTCGACCAGCTGCCCGCCGCTGTGATGAAACGCATAGCGCAGGCTGAAGCTGAAAAAGCAAAAGTGCCACCGGCAAGCAAGCCGCGCCCCTCGCGCGCGCGTACATTAAATATATATATGCGCTACGTGGCAGGCATCGCTGCCACCGTCGTCTTCTTCCTACTTTTCACGATGAGCGGCGAGCGCACGGTGCAACAAGCCCCAGCCCCTGCTACAGCGGACGCCGCCAGCGTGCCGGCAAAAGCTTCCGACACGCAGCTTGCCAATGCTTCCGCCAATACCGACCAGCTCTACGACTACCTCCTCTACACCAGCCAAGACGTTTACGACTATGAAACGCTTTCAGAAGAATAACCGCATGGCAACGCTGTGGCTCGCTCTGCTCCTGCTTCTATGCCCTGCCACGCTCTCTGCGCAACGCCCCTCCCACAACTCGCGTCCGTCGCATAACGTCCCCGCACCGAGCAAAGGCAAAGGCAAAGACGGCAAGCGCCTGAAGCCCGAAGAGTTTCGGCGTGAGTTTGAAAACTTCATCCTGAGCCGTGTCAACCTAACGCAGCAAGAAGCCAGCCGCTTCTTCCCCATGTTCCACGAAATGAAGAAACAGCAACGCGAAGTGCGCGGCAAGATACATCGCGCCACGGAGCGTGCCTGCCGTGAAAACCTCAGCCAGCGCGACTGCCGCCGCATCCTCGACGAAGTGTTGCGCTTGCGCCGCCAAGCCGACGACATCGAAGCGAACTACTACGAGCGCTTTCGCAACATCCTGCCCGCCGAGAAACTCCTGCGCGTGATGGAAGCCGAACACGAATTCGGAAAACGCATGTGGGGACGCGGGAAAGGCAAGAAGAAATAAACCAGCGCAAACCGCTGCATACAACACAAAAACTACGACACCACGCGATGACATGCTCAACGCCTGTCATCGCGTGGTATCATATTATGGCAGCGTCCGTGCTGAAACCCGCCAAAAGCCAAGCCGCGCTTCCTGCTGTGGTGTGCTATGAGCACGACAGGTAGCGCGGCTTGAGGGTCCTGTGAGGCTACAAGGGTTGCGAGCCGTCGTCAGGAGCAAGTGCGGGCATTGCCCGCCCGTTCTTACTTCAGGACAACGGTAACGTCCTTCTCAACCTCTTCAACCGTTACTTTGTCCTCACGGAGTAACCAGCCAAGAGCGAGGAAGAAGTCCTTGTCGCTGCGAATTTTCGTTGCTTTCTTGAGCTCCTTGCCAGTGAGTTGACCACCTTCATTGAGAGCTTCCCAAATTTTGCCAGCAAGTTCGCCAGCCTTTTCTGTGAACATAATTTGTTGTTTTAGTGTTGTTAAGTCTATTAAACCATACACCTCGGCGTGCGAGGCATAAGTTGTTGTAACTCGCTGCAAAAGTAAGCAACTCTTATTTTTAACACCCCCTCTTCTAACAAAAAAGCACAAAAAGAAACTTTTTTTTAATCTTTCTTCTTATCTTTGCCAACCAAACGTAGCATACGAGTGCCCCTACTTAAGCGAAACATAGAAGTTTACGCTCTTTTCACGCTGACTTCTAGGGACCACAAAACACACCGCCGACCTTGCTTTCTATCCTTATCCCCACCTACCAGCGCGACTGCTCTGCGCTTGTCCTCGACTTGCTAAGCCAAGCCGAGTCGTTTCAGCGTACATCGAACGGAGCATTCAGCTACGAACTAATTGTTGGCGACGACGGGAGCAAGGGTGAGGCCATCGAGCAATTAGAGCGTGCGCTGGCAGGAAAGCCCCATTGCCGGTTACTGCGCCAGACGCGCAACCATGGACGCGCCGCCAACTGCAACCAGATGGCGCGCGAGGCAAAAGGCGACTGGCTACTCATCATTGACGACGACGCCGCCGTATGTTCCGACACGTTCATACGCGACTACTGGGCGGTGCGCTTGCAGGCCGATGTGGTTTGCGGTTCGCTGCGCAACCCGCCGCCCCCCGCGCCGAAAGGTCACGAACTGCGCTACCGCTACGAAAAGAAAGCCGAACCCCGCCGACGGGCCGCATGGCGTAACCGTCGCCCCTACGATGAGTTCACGACTTTCAACGTACTCTTCAGCCGTCGGGCGTTCGATGCAGTTCAGTTCGACGAACGCTGCACAGAGTATGGCTATGAAGACGTCCTGATGGGCCTTATGCTGAAAGAGCGCGGTTTTAGCGTGCTACACGCCGACATTCCCCTCGTCCATACGGGCATCGACAGTAACGAAAACTTCCTGCGCAACACCGAAGCCTCTATGCGGGTGTTGGCGCGCATAGGCGAGCCGCTCACCAGCTATGCCGGCGCATCGCGCACCCTGCGCACCCTGCGCCGTTTTGGCCTCGGGCGAGTACCTATATATATATATACGCACTGGGGCCGGGATTTGCGCCGTCAGTTGCAGGGAGCGCACCCCTCCCTCTTTCTCTTTCATACCTACAAACTATGCTACTACGCCACCGTAAAACAGGGAATACAAGCCGCCGCCTCATCGCTCTGAGTGTGATGTGCCTTACATTCTTAGGTCTGTGGGCCATCCCCATCGACAGCCTCTTTGTGCAAATACCCAACACCGTCTTGCCACAACTTAGCACGTCGGTTCGGCTTGATATGCTCGACTATTGGAACGCTGGGCAAACCGAACGAGCTGTAGGAACGACGGTGATGCTATCCGATGTGCGCCTCGTGGCAAAAGACGACACGTGCCTGACGCTGCAACTCTCGCCCACGTGCACCTGGCAACTTCTTCGCCTAAAAACGAAGAGAGCGGAGCAGTATGTCATACTCGAAACCCCGTCGAATGGGCTATGCGGCACGTTCGCCACCAGCTACGACAGCCGTTGGCAACCCAGTGCCCTGTCGCTTCCCCCGGTCCCGGCCGCCGCGCTGTGCACCCTCCCCGACAGCCTCGCCGCCGAAAAGCGCCAAGCGTTGCAAGAAGCTCTACAGCACGCCGCCGTCTGTTGGACGTGGAACAGCGAAAAGTGTGCGCTCACCGCACAAATAGCCACCGCCACGCTGACAGCCGAAACGAAAGAAGCCGTGCAATGCAATGCGCGCGAACTGACGGCACAATGGAACGGAAAGACCTTCGCCCTTCAGCCAAACAAATAGTCTTTTTGAAGTCGTCAACTTTCCTAAGGGGAGTGATGGCTGCCCCTTCCTCCTAATAACGTACTCAACTTTCGAAAGCTTGAAAAAAGTATAATTCCTGCACACACGCGCAAAAAGTGGGCAGCGGCATTTTGCTTATTGCTGAGAAAAGCGTAAATTTGCACGACTTTAACAGCAACGAACTTCAATAAAAATCATAAGACCTATGGTAAACTACAAAGACCTCGGCCTGGTGAACAGCCGCGATATGTTCAGCAGAGCCATCAATGGCGGTTATGCCATTCCCGCTTTCAACTTCAACAACCTGGAGCAGCTGCAAGCCATTATCAAGGCCAGCAGCGACCTCCGCAGCCCCGTCATCCTGCAGGTTTCTAAGGGTGCGCGCAACTATGCCAACGCTACGCTCCTCCGCTACATGGCTCAGGGTGCCGTAGAATACGCCAAGGAATTGGGTTGCAACCACCCCGAAATCGTGCTTCACCTCGACCACGGCGACAGTTTCGAACTCTGCAAGAACTGCGTTGACATGGGCTTCAGCAGCGTAATGATTGACGGCTCCAGCCTCCCTTACGACGAAAACGTAGCCCTGACGAAAAAAGTGGTTGAGTACGCTCATCAGTTCGACGTAACGGTTGAAGGTGAGCTCGGTGTGCTGGCAGGCGTTGAAGACGAAGTCGTAGCTGAACACAGCACCTACACGAAGCCTGAAGAAGTCATTGACTTCGTAACGAAGACGGGTGTTGACAGCTTGGCCATCAGCATTGGTACGAGCCACGGTGCCTACAAGTTCAAGCCCGAACAGTGCACGCGCGACCCGAAGACGGGCCGTCTCGTTCCTCCCCCTCTCGCTTTCGACGTGCTCGACGCCATTATGGAGAAACTTCCCGGCTTCCCCATCGTGCTCCACGGAAGCAGCAGCGTGCCTCAGGAATACGTTGACATCATCAACGCCAACGGCGGCAAACTGCCCGACGCTGTAGGTATCCCCGAAGAGCAACTGCGCAAAGCCAGCAAGAGTGCCGTTTGCAAAATCAACATCGACAGCGACAGCCGCCTGGCCTTCACCGCTGCCGTTCGTAAAGTCTTTGCAGAAAAGCCCAGCGAATTCGACCCGCGCAAATACTGCGGTCCCGCCCGCGACCTAATGATTGAGCTCTACAGCCACAAGATTAAGGAAGTGCTCGGTTCCGACGGCAAACTGGCCAACTGCGACTAAACGCCAACAGGCACATAACGAAAAAGGAACTACGCCTCACATACTGGTTCAATGCCAGTTGTGAGGCGTAGCCCTTTTATATCCATGACAACAAACAGGCTTCAGCGTCCCAACCTATCGTTTACGGGAAATAAGGATTTGGCTGAGGTCGCGCTGTCCGTCGGGAAACTCACGGAAGTAGCTGTCGATGTGGCGGCGGCGCTTCTCTTCGAGAATTTCGTCCTCCGTAATAAGAATGCCCGTTTCCTCCACGTTGCCGAAATCGTGGTTGATGGCTGTGCCAAAGCAACGCATCGTCGGGCTAAGACTCATATAGGCATTCACCAACGGCGGAATGTTGTAGCCCCTGCCGCGCACGGCGTGATGCAGCAAGCGGAAGTCGTCCTTAAAATCAGCTTCGGTGAATAAGGCCGCCAGCTCAGCCTCGGGCGTATCAAGCTGAACAGGGTTGACGGGGGTGACAAGCCTGTCTTTATCGCCGAAGTGCTTACGCAAGAAGTAGAGTATCATATCGCGAGCCGGACGATCGAAGGAGGGATACATCGTCATCTTCCCAAAGAAGTACTTCAAGCTGGGCAGGATGATGGTAAGCGCCCCAAGGCCGTCCCAGAGGTTGTCGAGGGCAAAGATACCTTTCGTCAGTGCGCGCGAACTCTGATATTCCAGCGTAACAAACGAGCGTCCGAGTTCAACTGTGCGAGGCAGATAGTGGTCAATAAACTCCCTTGAGAAATGAAACATGTGGCTCGTAGCCAAGACTGGCTGGCCCGCCGCGTCGAACGACACTTCATCGCCGGGCAAGAAACGATAACCGCCAAGGATGAGGTGGTTTTCGGGATCCCAGACAAGCAGTTGGTAGTAGGGGTGCTCGCAGGTGTCAAACTCGTCAAGGTCGCAATCTTTCCCCGTTCCGCCTCCCGCTGCGCGAAAAGCTATCTCGCGCAAGCGGCCTATCTCGCGCACCACGTCGGGTGCTTGCTGGTAGGTCACCACGTAGATTTCGTTACCGCCTTTGTTGGTCGTTCGCAGGCGCAACTCGGGTTTCAACTGCTCCATAAGGAGCTCGGTTCTGACAGGAGGTATAATATCTTGCATAAACAATAGCTGTCGGTGTTGGAAGAGAGAGCGTGGGCTTTGGTGTCGGATGCTTAAACGCCTTGCTGGGCTAAGCGATAGACTTCCTCTTGCACGTATGCGGCCCAGGCCTTGGGGCTACGCGAGCGGTCGAAGGTTGTATAGGGTATGGGGCGGCCAATGGTGATGGTGAAGGTCTTGTGGCGATTGCGAAACATTTCGTCAACGAGGTAGAGCATCGCGATGTTCACTTTCAGTCCCAAGCGGGCGTTCCAGCGAGCTATGCGATAAAAACGGTCGGAGTTGTGACCGCTGAAGTGGATGGGCACCACGTTGCGTTGCGTTTCAACGCTTTTCGTCACAAACGTCTTTTGCCAAGCCAAATCGCGAATAGAGCCGTCGTCTTGCCGGCGCGAACAAAGGCCAGCGGGAAACATAATGATATGGTCCGTGCTGCGAAAGCCAGCCTCTACCATGGCTGGAAACTGGCGGCTCTGTGCGCCTGTCTTATTGATAGGAACGCAGAGCGGTGCCAACCCGTAGAGGTTCATCAAGAGGTCGTTGACGAGGTATTTGATACGCCCGTCGTAGTGTTTACCCAACACGGCTCCCAGTGCCACGCCGTCCTGCCCGCCTAAGGGGTGGTTGCTGACGAAAGTGCAGGGAGGCGCATCAAGCGCAGGGAGGTTTTCAGCCCCCCGCACCTCCAGCTTCATATCTAAGTATTCAACACAATCAAGCAGCCAGGGGACACCCTGTTTGTCTCCTTCGCCTGTAATAAATTCGTTGAGTTCGTCTTGGTGGATAATGCGTTTCAGATAGTTGACAAGCAGGCGCGGCACGAAGCGTGCACGGCTACCCAATTTATCGCGCAAAACGCGGTCGATATCAAGTGTCGTTGATTGCATAGCTGCAAAATTAACAAACAAAACAAAAACTGCCGCCCGTATGAGAAAGTTTTTCTAATTTTGCACCGAAATTTATCGCTTTGGCACACCTTTGCTCCCCCGAAAGTTGCCAAATCCGCCTAAAAGCTACGACACGTTATGCTCTCCATCGTACTTATGACCGCCGAACTCACCGCCGTCTGCCACCTGATGTTGGCCGTGGTGATGTTCTACTTTGCACGGCGCACTGTGCGCTACCTCTCGCAGGCGTGGATTATGCTTATTTTTGGCTTGCTCTATTCGGCCACCTTTCTTACTATATATTTAGACAAAACGCCCGACCCTGGCCTCTTGCATCCTGGCATGCTGATAAACCTGATGGTTTGCTCATACTTGCAAAGCATCTACCCGCTGGGCATGGCCTTGCCTGGTTACCTGCAATGGGGACGTATGTGGGAATATGCCTCGCCGGCCATCGTCTTAATCCTCATCTACGGCTTTGGTATGCTGACGGGCAGTTCGTTTGTTATCTTAAAGGATGCCTCCGACATTGGGCGGTATATGCTCACTGGCGACGTCCTGCTCCGCTTTGCAGCCTTGGGTCTTTCGGCCTTCTACATCATCAACATCTTCATTATCCCCCATCGCTTGGTGCGCCGGTTAGAACTGCCACGCGACATCATCGCCTATGGTACCCTTGTAGGTCTTGTCAGTCTGCTCTACGTTTGGCTGACCATCAATTTTTCGCGTAGCGGCTACGTTGCCTATATGCTGGCATTTACCATTGCCAACTTAGCCCTGACGCTACGCGTGCTTCTTCCCGTACTCGACCTTATGCGCTTGCCCGCCATTCAGCCCATCATGGCCCCGCCTACCGATGCCGAACTCCTGGCCAGTGCCGAAGACGACTTCAATGCCGAAAACCGCTTGCGCTTCGAACGGACGGAATATCTAATGCAGCACGACAAGCCTTTCACCGACCCGCAGTTCAATCGCGACAAGCTATGCCGGCTAACGGGCCTCAACCGCCACCTGCTCTTGCAGGTAATCCGTTCGCAAGGCTACAACGACCTGCACGAATACATTTCGCGCTACCGCGCTGGCTATTTGCGCACCCTCATTGAAGCCCAACCCGCCGCCGCGCCCATCCCTCACGAAGCCGCCGGCTTCAAAACTCTGAAAACGGCTCAAGCGGCTCTGCTAAAATACGAAGGGCTGAGTCTGGGCGAGAACAAAGAAGAAGGCTAAGCCATCTCCCCTGAGCCTAAAACAAGCGAGCTCCCTATCGCTTTAGGGAACTCGCTTGTTTTTTGGGGTTGTGTAAGAGAGAGAGAATGGGGTCTGTGCCCGTAGCACCTACAATAAAAGAACTTGTTGCCTCTAAGAAACAAACTTGCTTTTTGCTTAGTACTCAAAAGCGCTGGGCTGTTCGGGCGACAGGGGCGGCATTTTTTCAGCGTAGCGTTGCTGAGCATAGTCTGCTACTTCGCGCAAGCAACTGATAAATCTCTCTGCATCTTCGCGATAGAGAAAGATTTTGTGCTTCTCAAAGACGGGCACGGATTCTTCCGTTCCATCCTTGACGCGCTTACTCTCGGTCATGGAGATGTAGAACTCGCCACGGCGGTCCTCCTTGACGTCAATGTAGTAGATGCGCTTGCCAGCCTTGAGAGAGCGTGTGAAGAGAATTTCGCTGTCGCTCCTGTGGTCTGCTTTCGTTTCCATAGTCGTACTGTTGTTACGGCGGATGAGTAAATGTGGTTATCCACGCACGGCAATTTCCTCAGGTCGCGGGGCAGGGTTCATCTTCATTCACTGGATTAGCCTTGTCTGAGTGTGGGCGTCAATGTATGCAGCACAAAAAAATCGTCCCCCGCCAGGGACATTTTTGCTATGTTCCGATACATTTTCAGTGCAAAATTGCTACTAAAATTGAAAAGCACCAAAAAAAAGAGCAGAAAAGTGCGAAAATACACGCATTTTCCTTACTTTTGCACCTTGAGGGCGCGAAAAAGTGCCTACAAACGTCTATGATAAATCGTGAACTCATTCGACTAAAGACACTTCAACTTGTCTATGCTTTCTATCGCAGTGGCGGTAAGGATGAGGCAGTGGCCTGCAAGGAATTAGCTTTCAGCTTAGGCAAAGCATACGAGTTGTACGAGTACTTACTCTCCACCTTGGTGGAGGTGCGCATCCTGGCTGAACAACGCGCAGAAAGCATGAAGGCAAAAGCCAAGCGCTTACACCTGCCAGAGCCAAATCCTGATGAGGTCTTAATAGCGCAAAATCGTCTGTTGCTGCAATTGGAGGAGAACGAAGCACTATCGGACTATCGTGCCAAACGCTTGATATGGCCTGAAGAGCCAACTTTCATTGCGCGCTTGTTAGACCAGATGGTGGATACCGACGAGTTTAGGGAGTATGCCGAAAAAGAGGCTGACGCGCGCGACTATTTTGCCGACCGCGAAATCATCAGGAAATTGTATAAAACGTGCGTGTGCCAAAACGATGCTTTCGACGACTTGATAGAGGATCACAGCCTGTATTGGAACGACGACAAAGAGGTCATCGACAGTTTCGTCCTCAAAACCATCAAGCGCTTTATGCCCGACACGCCTGCGAGCTGGCCTTTGCTGCCTGATTTCGATACCGACGACGACCGCCAGTTTGCAGACAAATTGTTCCGAGAGACTTTGGCCCACACCCAACAAACGCGCGAACTCATCAAAACCAATTGCCGCAACTGGGATTTCGACCGCCTGACGTTTATGGACGTAGTCATTATGCAACAAGCACTCTCTGAAATCCTTTCCTTCCCCGACATTCCCGTCAACGTCACGCTGAACGAATACCTTAACCTCGCCAAAGTCTATAGCACACCGCGCAGTGCGCCCTACATCAACGGTTTGCTTGACCACATCGTGAAGTATCTGCGCGCCGAGCATATTATAATGAAATAACAAACAACACATATCGAAAACATCATGCAACCTTTATTTACTCTCCTGCAAGCCGCGGGCCAACAGCCCGCAGGCGGTGGATGGTCTATGATTATTATGATGGTAGCCCTCTTTGCCATCGTTTACTTCTTCATGATTCGTCCACAAAACAAGAAGCAACAAGAAGTCCAGAAATTCCGCGACAACCTGACCGTTGGCACCGATGTTGTCACCATTGGCGGCATTCATGGCACGGTGAAACACATCAACACCGAAGAGAAAACCGTGGTGCTGAAAGTGAATAGCAGCGTCGAAATTGTTTTCGAACTTTCGGCCATCAATCCCTCTGCCGTAGACGCAAAGAAGTAAGGCCCACTCACGACTACTACTCGCACGCTTACTCGCACGCTGATGGGAACAACCCTGCGACGCATTATTGCCTTCCTCCGACGCACGTGGCAGTTTGTGCTGACGCGTCAGTCGCTCAACTTCCTTATCTTCGTTGTCATTGCCGCCATCTTTTGGCTGTTCATCACGCTGAACGAAGATTACAAGGAAGAGCTCGTTATGCCCGTGCGCCTTGAGAACGTGCCCGAAAACGTAGTGGTCACTACCCCCCCGCCTGCCGAACTGCGCGTGACGGTGCGCGACAAGGGTTTCCAAATCCTTGTCTATCGCTTCCAGCAGGCATTCCAACCTATCGTCATCGACTGGGGTGCTAACAGCAGCAGTGCGGGCCACGTCAGCATTCCTGTAGCGGATTTGCAAAAGCAAATAACCGCGCGCCTTGCTGCGAGCACGCAACTGCTAAGCGTCGCCCCCACGCAACTCGACTACTACTACAACTACGGCGAGCGCAAACGGCTGCCCGTCCACTTGCTTAGCAGTGTGCGCACGGCGGGCGAGGACTATGCCGTGACGATGACCTACAAGCCCGACAGCGTCACCATCTATGCGCGCCGCAGCGTACTCGACACGATGAACTCTGTTCAAACCAGCCGCCTTATTCTGTCGAAGCTTAAAGAAAACACGCAGCGCGTCTTGCCATTGCAGCAAATTCCAGGCGTGAAGTTCGTGCCTAACGAAGTGACCGTCAACGTCGACGTTGACCGTCTGGTCGAGAAAACGGTGCAAGTGCCCGTGCGCTTCACGAATTTTCCTGCCACCAAGGTGCTGCGCACTTTCCCCTCTACGGTTAACGTCACGTTCCGCGTAGGCATGAAGCTGTATCGCAAGATCACTGCCGACAACTTCGCCATCGTTGTCACCTACGAAGACGTGTTGGCGGCTAAAGACGGACATATCCCGCTCCACCTCAAGTCCATCCCCGACGGCGTTTTGCGTCCGCGCATCACGCCCTCCTCTATCGAATACATCGTAGAGGAGGTTTCGTCAAGCGAATAGCGAAATGACTATCATAGGTATAACAGGCGGCATTGGCAGTGGCAAGAGTCTTGTCTGCCGCATGCTTGAAGAACACGGCTATGCCGTGTTCTATTGTGACGACGAGGCTAAACGCATCATCCGCAGCGACACACAGGTACGAGGGGCTTTGTCCCAGCTTATTGACGGCGTTTATGCCGCCGACGGAACGTTGCAAAAAAGTGTGCTGGCCGCCTACCTCTGTCGAGGGGCCGACCATGCCGCCCGCGTCGATGCCATCGTCCACCCTGCCGTGCGCAGGGCATTCATAGCCTGGACGAAACGCCAAACAGCCGAGCGCGTCTTTATGGAATGTGCCCTGCTCTTCGAGAGTGGGTTCGACCAGCTCTGCCACCAAACGGCCCTGATCTATGCCCCCGCCGATGTGCGCATAGAGCGCGTGATGCAGCGCGACAGCGTCAGCCGCGAACAAGCCCTGCGTTGGATGGCGCTGCAAATGCCCGAAGAAGAAAAGCGCCGCCGAGCACACCATATTATATATAACGCGCGCGAGGGCGAAATGCCCGACATCGCGCCATTACTCAACAACTAAAAGAGATAAATGCTGAAAGCTGTATTGTTTGATATGGACGGCGTGTTGTTCAACTCCATGCCCGACCATGCAGAATGCTGGATGAAAGCTGCCGCACAATTTGGCCTCACCATTAGCAAAGAGGATGTTTATATGAACGAAGGCCGCACGGGCGAAGACACCATCACCATGTTCACCCGCCTTCAAAAAGGGCGCGACCCACAGCCTGGCGAATGCGAACAAATATATGCCGCCAAGTGCAAACTCTTCGAAGCGAAGGGCGAGCCAGCAGTCATGGCGGGTGCCCCCGACGTGGTGCACCTAGCAAAAGCGGCAGGCCTCATTACGGGCATCGTGACGGGTAGCGGGCAAAAGGCACTACTAGGCCGTTTGGAAAAGAATTTCCCACAGTGTTTCCTCGAAAACCACATCGTCAGCAGCAGCAGTTGCCAACGCGGAAAGCCCTACCCCGACCCCTATCTGCTCGGCCTTGAGCGCGTGGGTGTATCGGCCGAAGAAGCCGTTGTCATCGAAAACGCACCACTCGGCGTACAAGCCGCCTGCGCTGCTGGCATTCGCACCATTGCCGTCAACACAGGCAGATTAGACGAAAAAGTCCTCTACGACGCAGGGGCAGCCATCGTCTTCCCGTCTATGACGGAACTGGCCAAACATTGGACGTTAAACGTTAAACAATAAACGTTAAACATTATGGGCTACGCCGACGGCTGTGAAACCACTACATACACTACACATTCCACTACAAACACAGCACTTCCCGTGCGTTAACGCAAAAAGTAGTGTCCGTAGTATTGTTGTAGTGGCTGTAGTGGCTCTCATAAACAATAAACATTAAACATGAGGCGCGCGATACGAACCCGTACATTGCGCGCCTCATGTTTAATGTTTAATGTTTATTGTTTAACGTTCAAAGTCCCAACTTCTTGAAGAAGTCGTTGCCTTTATCGTCTACGAGAATGAAGGCGGGGAAGTCCTCCACTTCAATCTTCCATACGGCTTCCATGCCCAGTTCGGGATATTCCACGCATTCTATGCTCTTTATGCTTTGATACGAAAGCACGGCGGCAGGACCGCCAATGGATCCGAGGTAGAAACCGCCATACTTCTTGCAAGCATCGGTCACCTGCTGCGTGCGGTTGCCCTTGGC
This sequence comes from uncultured Prevotellaceae bacterium, assembly GCA_900317635.1. Lineage (GTDB taxonomy): Bacteria > Bacteroidota > Bacteroidia > Bacteroidales > Bacteroidaceae > Alloprevotella. The sequence goes on from ONHN01000015.1 coordinate 40,635, forward strand.
TATCATCAGCAGCGAACCGCCTTTCGATTGGAAGAGGTCGACGTAGGGGTCCATGCGGTTGGCCGTGGTGGGTCCCATCGAGCCGCAAGGCATACCCTTCGGCGTTTTGGCGGGTCCAGCGTAGAGCACGGGGTGGTCTTTCAAATACTGCGGGATGTCCTCGCCCTTGTCGAGGCGTTCCTTAATCTTTGCGTGAGCAATGTCGCGAGCTACGATGATGGTGCCGCTCAGCGAGAGGCGCGTCGAAACGGGATATTGCGTCAGCTGCTTCAGCACGTCGTTCATCGGGCGGTTGAGGTCTACCTTCACGCCGCCGCCTTCGCCGGCTTCGCGCATAGCTTCGGGAATGAGCTGTGTGGGCTGGTCGTCCAGTTTCTCAATCCAAATACCGTCCTTGTTGATTTTGCATTTGATGTTGCGGTCGGCAGAGCAGGAAACGCCGAGGCCGACAGGACAACTCGCTCCGTGGCGTGGCAGGCGCACCACGCGGATGTCGTGGGCAAAATACTTACCGCCGAATTGTGCGCCGAGGCCTATCTTGCATGCTTCTTCGTAGAGTTTCTCTTCTAATTCCACGTCGCGGAAAGCGCGCCCCGTTTCGTCGCCCGTCGTGGGCAGGGCATCGTAATACTTCGTGGAGGCCAGCTTCACCGTCAGCAGGTTCTTCTCGGCTGACGTTCCACCAATGACGAAGGCAATGTGGTAAGGCGGACAGGCGGCGGTGCCGAGGCTCTTCATCTTCGAAACGAGGAAAGGCACGAGCGTCTGCGGGTTGAGGATGGCTTTGGTCTCCTGATAGAGGTAGGTCTTGTTGGCCGAGCCGCCACCTTTTATCACGCAAAGGAATTTATATTCCATGCCCTCTACGGCCTCTATGTCAATCTGTGCGGGCAAGTTGCACCGCGTGTTGACTTCGTCGTACATCGTCAGCGGCGCATTCTGCGAATAGCGCAGGTTCTCCTGTGTATAGGTGTCGTAAACACCGTGGGCAAGGGCCTCTTCGTCTTCAAAGCCCGTCCACACTTGCTGTCCCTTTTCGCCGTGAATGATGGCGGTGCCTGTGTCTTGACAGAAAGGTAGCTGTCCCTTGGCTGCCACCTCGGCATTGCGCAGGAACGTCAGCGCCACGTACTTATCATTGTCGGAGGCATCGGGGTCGCTCAGGATCTTGGCTACCTGTTCGTTGTGGGCACGGCGCAGCAAGAAGGCTACGTCGCGAAAAGCCTGGCGCGACATGAGGCGCAGGCCTTCGGCTTCTACTTTCAAGATGGGGTGTCCCTCAAAGTCGCCTACGCTCACGTAGTCGCCCGTCAGTTTGTAATACTCCGTCGTGTCGGGGCCGAGCTGAAACATCGGCGCATACTTAAATTCTGGGGTTTGTGCCATAGCGTATATAATATGTTTGGTTTTCCTTATGGCTGCAAAGTTACGCAATCTCTTCGTCATGTGCAAGGCTCTCCGCAAATCTTTATAAGCTGCAACGAAAATTGGAACATAAGCTGCACAGCCTTCGCTGAGGACATGGTGATGGTAACACAGAACGTTAAACATTAAACATTAATTCAAGTTTCGAGAGTTGTGATACGGGGGGGGGTAAATGGTGCGCAGCGCGCACCGCACCATGCTTAACCGCGTATCCTGACGAGCGTAGCGAGGAGGGATGCGCGGCAAACTATCGACGATG
>ONHN01000021.1:0-58242 GCA_900317635.1 uncultured Prevotellaceae bacterium
GGAGAAAATCCTCCAACGGGGTGGAGAAAATCCTCCACCCAGATGGAGCGATACCTTTAACGGGGTGCAGGATTTTATTCTTTCTTTCCCCTCGGTATTGCCTCTGCCTTGAGGCGTAAGGCAAAATCGAACAAAAAGTACAACTATGGGTTCAAATCACAAAAGAAAAAAGATAACGGAGGGGATTTGCTTCTCCTCCGTGGAAATGATGCCGGACGCGAAAGGCTCGGCATTGTTCATCACGGACAGTAGTAAGGTATTCAAGGAATGACATCGACATCGCTCCCGTTACGCTCACCGACGGCACGCAATACATGCCGAGGGGTGGCGATAACATGAGCGTGTCGTGAAGCCTGCATCAAAGAAGCGTTCTAAGAAGTCCAAACAGTCGGACATGTTCAACAATACATCAGAGGCTGAATAAGCCCCGATGTATTGTTTCAAAAAATCAGCTTATCTCAATTTTACAGAAGGACTATAATTCTTAAGTATAGGGCCATATTTTGTAAACCAAAGCGCCGTTTTCAGTGTAAGTCAAGCTCTTAAAAACAAAAAGGAGAGCCCTTTTAGGAACTCTCCAAATGCTGTTTTCTGAGCCTCTTGTCGGATTCGAACCAACGACCCCGAGATTACAAATCACGTGCTCTGGCCAACTGAGCTAAAGAGGCGGGTGGGCAAGCTCTCTGTATCGCGCCGCTACGACCTTCTACCTTTGCTGCGGTCAAGCCCTGGAGGATTTGAAAGGAGCTGGCCGTACAGCACTTACCCATTTTGCGATGCAAAATTACGACTTCTTTTGCGACCAACCAAATTTATTGGTGTAATTTTTTCGCAACAATATAACGCTTTAATAGGAATAATCGCGGAACAATGAAATAACATCATCGAAAGCAATGGCACCAAAGGCGGACAATAACAGCAGCAAGGCTATAATGACTAAACCCAGAATGATGGCTGTATAGCTACACGACTTTGAGCGGACGGCAGCTCGACAAGCATCGTAGAGCATCCCCTCGCGGACAAAAAAGATGCTCTGAAGGGAGAAGATGACGGCGATGATGCCCAAAACGGGATTGCAGCAAAGCGTGGAAAGTATGGCCAGTGCCAAATTAGAGGAAGGTTCAGCAGTCTGGTGCGCATCGGTGTAGGCTGAAGGAGGAAGCTGAGATGGTGCTGTGGCTGCGCCGTTGTCGGCGAACAACGGAGCCAAATCGGCCACGCGTCCAGCCTCAACCCAATCGGCCATGCCTTCGGCCCAAACCAAGGTGCCGGGCGTTACGCCATAACTTAGCAACTGCTCGCCACTAATTGGGCCGTGCTGTACTTCATTTGCATCAAGAAAATAGTATTCAAGCATGATACATATATTGACAATAAAACACCTCCCAACATCCGCCCCTTAGTAAGGGCAGATGTTAGGAAGCATTTGATAATATTATTTATATCCTTTATTCCTTTAGAAGGTGCTTGCTGCACCAACAACTGCTACCACGACATATATCAGTGAAATTACAACTGACGAAACAGCAGAAATGATAGCCCATTTCTTAGCGTTGTCGGCAGCCTGTTGCGCTTCGTTCACTAAGCCTTGGCGGAAGAGGTCGTTCACCTTCACGGAATAAACGATTGAAACGATACCAAAAGGCAAACAACAGCAAATGGTGGAAAGGATGGCCCACACGAGGTAGTTGTCGGGAGGTGTCATGAAGGGCGTTCCGTAAGGTTGCTGCGGGCCTATTGGCGTTTGCGGCCCATACTGCGACTGAGGACCATAGGGTTGCTGAGGTTGTGGGCCGTAAGGCTGTTGCCCATAGGGTTGCTGTGGCTGTTGCGGCTGCTGGCCGTAGGATTGACCAAAAGGCTGTTGTGGCTGTTGCGGCTGTTGCGGCTGGGGGGAAGCATAATTTTCAGGAGCTGCAGGCTGTGGGGCAACCGTTTGCTGCGGTATGGCAGTCTCTGCCATCGTGTTACTGGGTGCTGCGGGGAAGAAGGGTGCCAATTCTGGCACTTCGCCTGCGGGAGTCCATGCTTGCATACCCGAGCGCCATACTAACGTCGTAGCTGTCACGCCCGCTGCCAAAAGTTGTTGTTCGCTAACAGGCCCTTTACGCTCGTTTCCAAAGTCAAGATAATAGTATTCGTTCATAACTCAGAGAAGTTAAAGGATATTCTGCCGACAAAAATAAGCATAATTTATAAAACGTTGCAAGCAATTTGCCGATTTTTTAGCCCGCCATTGCGAAAAACGTCTCGTGAGGAGTCCTACAAGCTGCCGTGTAATAGTATCTTCTGCTCCACAATGCTGGAAGCTCTGATGCCCCTACCCTGCCACAAACGAAGCCGCCGCGCATCCACTGAAAGCGGTGCGCGGCGGCGGTCAAGTAAAGTTTTTGTGTTACTTGAGTCTTATTGCGAAAAATGTTTCTTACATCATACCGCCCATGCCTGGGTTACCCATTGGCATTTCGGGTTTCTCTTCGGGTTTGTCGCAGATGACGCATTCGGTGGTAAGGAACATACCCGCAACGCTGGCTGCATTCTCCAGAGCTACGCGGGCCACCTTAGCGGGGTCAACCACGCCTGCTGCACGCAAGTCTTCGTAGGTCTCGGTCTTAGCATTGTAGCCATAGTTGCCCTTGCCTTCGCGCACATTGTTGACAACCACGGCGCCCTCTATGCCTGCATTAGCGCAAATTTGGCGAAGCGGTTCTTCGATGGCACGGCGAATGATGGCAATACCCGTTGTTTCGTCGGCATTGTCGCCCGTGAGGCCTTCCAGCTTCTTCTGAGCGCGGATGTAGCTAACGCCACCACCCGTCACGATACCTTCTTCAATGGCTGCTCGCGTAGCACAGAGGGCATCGTCGCAGCGGTCTTTCTTTTCTTTCTGCTCGGTCTCGCTGGCAGCACCCACTTGCAGCACGCACACGCCGCCACTGAGCTTAGCCAAACGCTCCTGCAACTTCTCTTTATCGTAGGAGCTGGTTGTGTTAGCAATCTCGGCCTTGATTTGTGCAATGCGGTCGGCAATTTGCTGCTTGTCGCCAGCACCGTCAACAATGGTCGTGTTCTCCTTCGTAACGGTCACTTTCTCGGCCGTACCCAACATTTCGAGCGTAGCTTGTTCAAGCTTAAAGCCTTTCTCTTCGCTGATAACGATACCGCCCGTCAGCGTTGCAATATCTTCAAGCATGGCCTTGCGACGATCGCCGAAACCTGGAGCCTTCACGGCGCAAATCTTCAGCTGCGTGCGCAGGCGGTTTACAACGAGCGTTGTGAGGGCTTCGCTCTCAACGTCTTCGGCAATGACGAGGAGCGGGCGACCCGTCTGAACGGCGGGTTCGAGGATAGGCAGAAAATCCTTCAAACTGCTAATCTTCTTATCATAAATAAGGATATAGGGATTTTCCATCACACACTCCATCTTCTCCGTATCCGTTACGAAGTAGGGGCTGAGGAAACCACGGTCAAATTGCATGCCTTCTACGGTCTTCAGGACAGTATCGCGGCCTTTAGCATCCTCAATGGTGATAACGCCATTTACGCTGACAGCACGCATACCGTCGGCAATGAGTTTTCCTATTTCGGGATCGTTGTTGGCTGAGATGCTGGCCACTTGCTCAATCTTGTCGTAGCTTTCGCCCACTTGTTCAGCTTGCTCACGAATACCAGCAACAACGGCAGCAACGCCTTTGTCAATACCGCGCTTCAAGTCAAGCGGGTTGGCACCGGCTGCTACATTCTTCATACCTTCTGTCAAGATGGCTTGAGCCAAGACGGTGGCCGTTGTCGTACCATCGCCAGCATCGTCACCCGTCTTGCTGGCCACACTCTTGACGAGTTGAGCGCCAGCATTAGCGAATGCCTCGTCGAGCTCAATTTCTTTTGCCACGGTCACACCGTCCTTCGTAATGCGAGGTGCACCGAATTTCTTGTCAATAACGACGTTACGTCCTTTAGGACCAAGAGTTACTTTCACGGCGTTAGCCAGTTGGTCAGCACCTTGTCGCAGGGCTTCGCGAGCCTCTACGTTATATTTCAGTTCTTTTGCCATTGTGATTTAGTTTTAATGTAAAGTTAGACTTTTAAACCATTTTAGATGATAGCGAGGACGTCGCTCTGACGCATAATGAGGAACTTTTCGCCTTCAAGTTCAACTTCGGTGCCGCTGTATTTTCCATAAAGTACCTGGTCGCCGGCCTTAAGAACCATTTCTTCGTCTTTCGTGCCACGGCCTACGGCAAGTACTTCGCCGCGCAGAGGTTTTTCTTTGGCTGTGTCGGGGATGATGATACCGCCGACGGTTTTCTCTTCAGCAGGAGCGGGCTTGATGAGCACGCGGTCTGCAAGTGGTTTAATGTTCATAGATGTAATGATTTTTGTTTATAGTTGGTTTTAAGCTTTCACGAAAGGAAGCGTTCGCATTTGTTATTACTAAAAGTGTGCCAAAAAGCGACATAAGGTCGTTTGATGCTAAAATAAATGCTACTGACACATCATTTCTATTACCAGTTGCAGGCACTATTAACCGACAAAAAAACAACTTTGCATATTTTTTTTGCAAAAAAGGTTTGGTAGTATTAAAATCATTCATTACTTTTGCACCCGCAAACAAGCGATAAGCCGATATAGCTCAGTTGGTAGAGCGACTCATTCGTAATGAGTAGGTCGCCGGTTCGAGTCCGGCTCTCGGCTCTCTTAAGACTTCGCATACTCCTTTCAAAGGGAATATGCGAAGTTTTTTTGCTATGCCAAGGATGTTCGCCTGAACAAGACAAATCTACATGCTTGATTAGAGACAGCGCAAAAACAAGGAACGCAAACATAGGATGCTTTTACATCAACGAGTCTAAGTATCGACAGTGTGGAGGAACAGATAAAACGCAAAGCCCAATTTTTGCATAACAACGAAAGATATATCATGATATTACTGTCAGCTACATTCTTCATCGCTGAAACAGACATCGCATGTTTCTTTCATAGGGCAAAAGTAATGATAAAGTTGGAGATTACAAAGTTTCGTATGCATAAGGAGTTTTTATTTCGTAGAAAAAATTATAATTTCGCGCCACAAAAGCCACTTTCGGCCTGCAAGCCCTTGGCTGTTAATAGCCACAAGGCATTTATTTGCTAAAGGCCTAAAGTTTAACACCCACATTTTTATGTCAGTAGAAATTAAGCGTGTTCAGTCTCGAAGTGATTTGAAACGCTTCATCCGCTTCAACTACGAGCTCTATAAAGACAACCCGTACAGCGTTCCCGATTTGTACGAGGACATTCTTTCCACCTTCTCGCCCGAGAAGAACCCAGCGTTCGAGTTTTGCGAGGCCGATTATTTCCTTGCCTACAAAGACGGCAAGCTCTGCGGGCGCGTGGCCGCCATCATCAATCGGCGGGCCAACGAGGCATGGAACAAGCGCTCGGTGCGTTTTGGCTGGATCGACTTCATTGACGATGAAGAAGTGAGCCTTGCCCTGCTTGAAACAGTGAAGGCCTGGGGCCGCGAGCGCGGTATGACGGAGATTGAAGGGCCGCTGGGCTTCACGGATATGGATGCCGAAGGCATGCTGGTTGATGGTTTCGACCGTCTCTCTACGATGGCCACGATCTACAACTATCCCTACTATCCCAAGCACCTTGAACACCACGGGTTTGAGAAAGCTAACGACTGGATAGAGCAACTCATTACCGTTCCCGATGCTATCCCCGAGAAGCACCTGCGCATTGCCGAGCTCGTAAAGAAGCGCTACAACCTGCACATCCGCAAACTCCGCTCTAAGCGCGAAGCGTTCGAGAACAACCTTGGCCACCGTATTTTTGCGCTGATCAACGAGGCCTATGCCCATCTCTACGGCTACAGCCGCATGACGGACCGCCAGATAGACGAATACGTCAAGTCCTACATCCCCATCCTCGACCTTCGCATGGTAACGCTCGTTGAAGATGCTGAAGACAACATCGTGGCCGTAGGCATCACGATGCCCTCCCTGAGCCGTGCCCTGCAAAAGGCCCACGGCAAGCTCTTCCCCTTCGGTTGGTTCCACCTGCTGAAAGCGTTAAAGTGGAAGCACAGCGACAGGCTTGACATGCTACTTGTGGCCGTTCGGCCCGACTTTCAGGGTAAAGGTGTCAATGCCTTGCTCTTTACGGATCTCATACCCGTCTATCAGCAAATGGGCTTCCGCTACGCTGAGAGCAATCCCGAGATGGAAAGCAACGACAAGGTGCAAAATCAGTGGCAATACTTCCCTACAGAAAACCACAAGCGCCGCCGCTGCTACCGACAGGATTTATAGCAGGGTCTTAACATAAGAACATACATAATGCTATGGCAGAAGAGAACGTACAGCTACACCAACGCGAAGAATACACCGACGACAAGATTAAGCACCTCGACGACACGGAGCACATCCGCACGCGCCCGGGCATGTATATTGGTCGGTTGGGCGACGGCTCGCATGCCGAAGACGGCATCTACGTCTTGCTGAAAGAGACCATCGACAATAGCATCGATGAGTTCAACGAAGGTTTCGGCAAGAAGATAGAAGTTGACATCACGTCGGAGGGTGCAGCCTCCGTGCGCGACTATGGTCGCGGCATCCCCCTACGTTCGCTCGTTCCTGCCGTTTCGCAACTGAACACAGGTGCTAAGTACGATACCGCCGTCTTCACGGCCAGCGTCGGTCTTAACGGTGTCGGCCTGAAAGCTGTCAACGCCTTGAGCCAGCGTTTCGTGGCCCGTAGCCACCGCGACGGAAAATTCCACGAGGCACAATTCGAGCGCGGCAAACTCGTGAAGGACATTGAAGGCGATACGAGCGAAGAAAACGGCACATACATCTACTTCAAGCCCGACCCTACCCTCTTCACTGGCTTCCGCTTCCACGAAGAGTTTGTTGAGAACATGTTGCGCAACTATACCTACCTCAACACGGGCCTCGCCATTTTCCACAACGGCCGCCGCATCATTTCGCGCAACGGCCTTGAAGACCTGCTGAACGACAACATGACGGCTCCCGGCCTCTACCCCATCGTCCACCTTCAGGGCGAAGGCATCGACATTGCCTTTACCCACACGTCGCAGTATGGGGAGGAATACTACAGCTTCGTCAACGGCCAACACACCACGCAGGGCGGTACGCACCAGAGTGCGTTCAAGGAGCACATTGCCAAAGCCATTAAAGAATACTTTGGCAAGAACTTCGACGTGCAGGACGTGCGCAACGGCCTCGTAGCCGCCATTGCCATTCGCGTCATCGAGCCGCTGTTTGAAAGTCAGACCAAGATTAAGCTCGGCTCGCTGACGATGGCCCCCGAGAAAGACAAAAACGGCCGTCCTTTCCCGCTATCCGGCATCAGCGTCAACAAGTTTGTGGGCGATTTCGTCAAGGAACAAGTTGATAACTATTTGCACAAGAACCTCGACGTGGCCGACGTCATCTTACAGAAGATACAAGAGAGCGAGAAAGAGCGCAAAGCCATTGCGGGCGTAACGAAGCTGGCGCGCGAACGCGCTAAGAAGGCCAACCTCCACAACCGCAAGCTACGCGACTGTCGCATCCACCTCAACGACCCCGCCCCCAAGCCTAAGAAGGGACAAGAGGAAGAGGCCGATGCCCGCCTCGACAGTGCTATCTTCATCACCGAGGGCGATTCCGCCAGCGGTAGCATCACGAAGAGCCGCAACGTCAACACGCAAGCCGTCTTCTCCCTGCGCGGAAAACCGCTGAACAGCTTCGGACTGACGAAGAAGGTGGTGTACGAAAACGAAGAGTTCAACCTCCTGCAAGCGGCGCTCAACATCGAGGACGGGCTCGACGGACTGCGCTACAACAAGGTCATCGTAGCCACCGATGCCGATGTTGACGGCATGCACATCCGCCTCCTGATGATTACGTTCTTCCTCCAGTTCTTCCCCGACCTCATTAAGAAAGGCCACGTCTATATCTTGCAAACACCGCTCTTCCGCGTGCGCAAAAAAAACCAGAAGCGCGAATACGTCACGCGCTACTGCTACAGCGACGAAGAACGCCTTGCCGCCATCGAGGAGTTAGGTCCTGACCCCGAAATAACGCGCTTCAAGGGCCTTGGCGAGATTTCGCCCGACGAGTTCCGTGGCTTCATCGGCCCCGACATCCGCCTTGAGCAGGTGACCCTCCACAAGAGCGACAAGCCAGGCGACCTCATGGAGTACTACATGGGCAAAAACACCTCCGAGCGCCAACTCTTCATTATCGACAACCTGCGAGAAGAAGAAGACCTCGTCGAGAGCGAGGAGGTGTAAGCAACGATACTGACAAAGACTATATGCAAACTGTCCGCTAAGCACTGCCAAAAAGGCAGGTGCTTAGCGGACAGCTCGTATATCGTCCCCTCTCCCTTTGCCAGAGAGAGCACTACACCGACTGCTGTTCAGCCACCTCCTTGTTGATGTTGTCAATGTAATCCAGCAGTTCGTCGCGCCCCGTTTGGGCGGTGCTACTGGTAATAAAGTACGGGGGCAGTTCTTCCCATTCCTGACGTAGCGTGTTGAGGAACTTGTCCACGTTGCGCCTGACGGCCGTGCGCGAGTTCTTGTCAGCCTTCGTAAACACGAGGCTGAAGGGCACGCCGCTCTCGCCGAGCCAATGGATAAATTCGAGGTCGATGCGTTGCGGGTCGTGGCGCGAGTCTATCAGGACAAAAAGGTTGGTCAGCTGCCGGCGTGTCAGGATGTAGCCCTCTATCAACTTACGCAACTGCTGTTGTTGCGCCTTGCTGCGCTTGGCATAGCCGTAGCCTGGCAGATCGACGATATACCAAGCGCCGTTAACGATGAAGTGGTTGATGAGCAAGGTTTTGCCTGGCGTTGCCGATGTCTTGGCCAATGCCTTGCGCCCCGTCAGCATATTGATGAGCGAACTTTTCCCCACGTTGCTACGCCCTATGAAGGCATACTCGGGCAGGTTCGTCGCCGGACAGCGCTGCGGTTGGGAGTTGCTGATTTGAAACTCTGCCGTAACTATCTTCATAACGTTGTGTTCTATCCTTTCAGTTTCTCGCGTTCGTCGCGATAAACGGCCAGCAACAAGCCAAAAAGCCCTTGCGAGGTATCGAGCTGTTTGAGGTTTTGCTCGCCTTGCTCCATACTGACGGGCTTTCCTGTCTTGATGCTATTGGTGTCGATGAGCGAGAAGCGATAGCGCCCGTCAATCTTGTCGAACAGCACGTTGTCGGGGCTGAAGTCGCGATGCAAAAATCCGTCGGCATGCAACCGCGCGCAATAGACACCCAGCTGCTTCACCACCTCGTCGCGCTCTTCGGGCGGAAGGTCCATAATGTCCTCCATCGAATGCCGATAGTGGGAATGCAGACAAACGTAGTAGGTGCTTTGGCGCGTCAGGCCCTCGCGATAGCACACGTAGGCAACGGGCTCAGGGCTGTCAAAGCCGCGCTCGCGCAGCTCGAGGGGCCGCACAAAAGCCTTCTTGGCCTTCGATGAACGAAGGAACGTGCGCGCAAGACGTCCGCGCAAGCCAGGTTCGCCAAAATGCTTCACGCAGAGCTGAACGCCGTCAACGTCAAACACTTTTATCTCATTGCGACCTTTGTGGATGAGTTCGCCGCCGTGCTGGAAATTCTCTTCCAGGTGCAGGATGAAGTCCTGCAGGCGCTCGTATTTTGGATTGATGAAAAGCTTCATTCTTTCTAACGTTATCAGCCTTTGCCCACACCACGCCGTGAGAGCAACCATGAATTATTCGCTGCAAAAATACATAAAATTTGTAAATAATCAGTAATTTTGCACATTGAAACATGCGTGGCGTAGAAAGTCTCCGCTGCCAAATGATGAACGCACTATGAACCTTACCAACTTCTTCTCCCTCTTCAACTGGCAGCAAACGGCCAGCACGTTCCTCGTACTCTTCGCCGTCATCGACGTGCTTGGCAGTACGCCTATCTTCATTTCGCTAAAAGACCGTGGCCGGCCTACCAACGCGCTGAAGGCCACCGTCATCAGCACCATTCTGCTCGTGGGCTTCTTCTACGCCGGCGACGCCGTACTCCACCTCTTTAGCGTCGACATCCAGAGCTTCGCCGTAGCCGGTTCGCTCATCATCTTCCTCATCGCCCTCGAGATGTTGCTCGACATCGAAATTTTCAAATACAACGGCCCGCTGAAGGAGGCAACGCTCATCCCCGTGGTCTTCCCCCTCATTGCAGGTGCGGGAGCGTTCACAACGCTCCTCTCGCTGAAAGCCGAATATGCCACCATCAATATTATGGCAGGCCTCGGCCTGAACATGCTCTTCGTCTATTTCGTCATTCGGGCCGCCGACAAAGTGGAACGCTACATCAGCAAGACGTTCATCTACGTCCTGCGCAAGTTCTTCGGCGTCATCCTACTGGCCATTGCCGTGCGCCTCTTCACGGCCAATCTCCTGCCGCTGATACATTCGCTATAGAAGGCTTCGCACTATGGATTTCCGTACGCTCGTCCCGCTTCCCGCCGCCGTTCCGCCTCGCTTACAGCTTGGCGACGGCGTCATGCTGCTTGGGTCGTGCTTTGCCGAAGAGGTGGGCCGACATTTGCAAAGAGCCTTACCGCCCGACGACGTCGTGGTCAATCCCTTTGGCGTGCTCTACAACCCCGAGAGCTTGCACCTGGCCCTACACCATATTATATATGGGTCGCTCTTCTTCCCCGAAGAGTTCCTCTTTCAAGGCAGCGACGGTCTTTGGCACAGTTGGCTCCACAGCGGTGCCTATTCCGATGCGCGGCGCGACGTGGCCGCCGCACACATGCGCGAGGCCTTAGACCAGGCTGCGCGACTGCTGCCCAAGGCGCACGTGCTCTGCCTCACGTTTGGCACCAATCGTGCCTACATCCACCGCACCGAGGGGTTCGTCGTAGGCAATTGCCACAAAGAGCCCGCCAACCTCTTCGACGTCAAAAGCCTAACGGCTGAAGACATCGTGACAACGTGGAGCCCCCTGCTCGCCGACCTCGAGAAGGACTATCCCAACCTCAACGTGGTCTTCACCGTCAGTCCCTACCGCTATGCGGCCTATGGCTTGCACTCGAGCCAGCTCGCGAAAGCACAGCTCCTGCTTGCCATCGACAGCCTATGCGCGGCCCACCGCAACGCATTCTACTTTCCTGCCTACGAAATCATCCTCGACGAGTTGCGCGACTATCGCTTCTTTGCCGACGACATGCTCCACCCCTCGCCGCAGGCCGCTGCTTACGTCTATGAACGCTTCGCGGCATGGCTCTTTTCGCCACTCCTTACCGAATACGTCAGCGAGCACGAAAGCCTGCTACGCGCCGAGGCCCACCGCCCTCTTCACCCCGACAGCGAGGCGCACCGCAAGTTCCTCAAGGCGTTGGAAAAGAAGCGGGCGGCCTTCAACAAGAAGTGGCATTCATAATCTCTCCTCCTATGCCTAAGCTCCTCTCCCTCCCCCCCAACGTCGTCGGTAAGTTCCACGACATCACGCGCCTCCCGCGCGAAGACTTCTTCTGCACCTCCGACCCCGTAGGCCACAAGCTGGGTTCTGGCGGCGGAACGGCGTGGGTCGTGGCGCAATACGAAGCACAACCTGCGGCGAAGCCTACGTCCGAAGAGCGCCGCATCATCATCCACGGCGGCGGACAGAGCCGCCGCCTGCCAGCCTATGCGCCCAGCGGAAAGCTCCTGACACCCGTCCCCGTCATGCGCTGGGCCCGCGGACAAAAGATTGACCAAACCTTGCTCGACCTGCAACTGCCGCTCTACGAAACCATCATGCAGCACGCGCCCGCCTCGCTCACTACGCTCGTGGCCAGCGGCGACGTCCTCTTGCGCGCCACCGAGCCTTTGGGCGAACTGCCCGAGGCCGACGTTGTTTGCTACGGCTTGTGGGCCTCGCCCCAACAGATAGCCCACCACGGCGTGTTTATGATGCGCCGCGACAACCCCGAGCACCTCGACTTCATGCTGCAAAAGCCCTCCACCGAAGAGCAGGCGCGCCTCATGGCTACCCACTACGCTCTCATCGACATTGGCGTGTGGCTCCTTTCCGACCGCGCCGTAGAGCGTTTGCGCCAGAAGTCCACCGCTGCCGACGGCACGCTGCGCTGCTACGACCTCTACAGCGAGTTTGGCTGCGCCCTCGGCCTGCACCCCTCGCGCCCCGACGCCGACCTCGAAGGCCTCAGCGTGGCCGTGCTGCCCTTGCCAGGCGGCGAGTTCTACCACTTCGGCACGGGGGCCGAGATGTTGCGCTCGTCGGCAGAGCTTCAAAACCTCGTCAAGGACCAACGCCTCATCATCCAGCGAGGCGTGAAAAAGCAAAGCAGCGTTTTCACGCAAAACAGCCTCATCCCCTTTAGCTTCACCTCCGAGCAGGAGAACATCTGGGTGGAAAACTCCGTACTCAACGAGCAGTGGACCCTCACGCGTCGCAACATCGTCACGGGCGTGCCCGAAAACGCGTGGCGCGTCGAGCTGGGCGAGGGCCAATGCGTTGACGTGGTGCCCATCGGCCCGACGGCCTACGCCCTGCGACCCTATGGCTACAACGATGCCTTCCGTGGGGCTGTCGGAGCGGACGATACGATGTTCCTCGAAGCACCCGTCGGCCAGTGGCTCGAAGCCCACAGCCTCACGCCCGACGATGTTGGCGGTGCCCGTTGCGACCTGCAAGCCGCACGCCTCTTCCCCGTGGCCGAGAGCGTGGAGGCACTGGGCGACATGCTCCACTGGATGCTGACGGGCGAAGGCAACGCTGCTGCCTACAAAGAGGCCGTGCGCCTCAGTGCCGACGAGCTTTCAAACCAAGCCAACCTCGAACGCCTCTTCGCCATGCGCCGCGCGCTGCTGGCCCGCAACCTGCCCGCACTGGCCGCCAACTGGAAGAAGAGCGTCTTCTATCAAGTGAACCTTGCCGACGTGGCTGCAAAATACAAGGAGCACGCCCTGCCCCTACCTCCACCATTAGAGGCCGATGCGCCCCTGCTCACGCGCATTAGCGACGCCATGTTCCGCGCCGACGAAGAGGGCGCGTTCGCCCTCCTGCGCGAAGGCCTTACCGCCAATGCACAAGCCAGGAAAGTGCTTCCGCGCAAAACCACCTACGACGACCAGATTGTCTGGGCACGCTCGCCCGTGCGCATCGACCTGGCCGGCGGTTGGACCGACACCCCACCCTACTGCCTCCTATCGGGCGGCAACGTGGTCAACGTGGCCATCAACCTGAGTGGCCAACAGCCCCTGCAAGCCTACGTCAAGCCCTGCGCCGAACCCGTCATCGTTTGCCGCAGCATCGACCTCGGTGCCTCCGAGCGCATCGAAACCTTCGAGGAGCTGGCCGCCTTCAACCGCGTGGGATCGCCTTTCTCCATTCCCAAAGCGGCACTGGCCCTCTGCGGTTTCCTGCCCGACTTCTGCGCCGAACCGTTCACGTCGCTGCGCAGTCAGCTCGAAGCCTTCGGCTGCGGCATCGAAGTAACCCTGCTTTCCGCCGTGCCCGCAGGCAGTGGGCTCGGCACGAGCAGCATCCTCGCCGCCACGGTTCTTGGCGCACTGTCAGACTTCTGCGGCTTAGCGTGGGACAAGGGCGAAGTGGGCCACCGCACCCTCGTGCTCGAACAGCTACTCACGACGGGCGGCGGCTGGCAAGACCAGTACGGCGGCATCCTGCCAGGCCTGAAGCTGCTGCAAACCGCCCCGGGCTTCGAGCAGAACGTGGCGGCACGCTTCCTGCCCACCACGCTCTTCACCAACCCCGAACTGCGTCCGTGCCACGTCCTCTACTACACGGGCATCACACGCACGGCCAAACACATCCTTGCCGACATCGTGCGCGGCATGTTCCTTTGCGAGACAGAACGCCTCGACATGCTGGCCGAGATGAAGCGCCACGCCCTGACGCTTTTCGACACCCTACAGCTGACCGATTTCAAACGCTACGGCCACCACATTCGCCGCACGTGGCAGCAAAACCGCCAGCTCGACAGCGGCACGTGTCCGCCCGCCATCGACGCGCTCTGCCAGCACATCGACGACCTCTGCTTGGGCTACAAACTGCCGGGTGCCGGCGGCGGCGGCTTTATGTATATGGTGGCGAAAGACCCCGAAGCCGCCCTGCACATTCGTCGCCTGCTGACGGAAAATCCGTTGAACGCGCGCGCACGCTTCGTCAGTATGGACGTGTCGGAAACGGGCTTGGTGATAAGCCGCAGCTGAAGCATCGCCATAAACGGCGCCAATACCGCAGCCATTACGCCCTGCTTTTCAAAACATTAAGCAAAAGCGCGGAAGTTTCGCTGCAAGACCCCCAAGTTTTCCGCGCTACCTGCGAAGTTATAAATCTCGGCGGCAAATGTACATTTCTCGGCGGGAAATATATATATTCTCGGCGTGTGATGTACATTTCCCGCCGAGATTTATAACTTCGTGGCTCATCGGAAAAACTTCAGGGCGGGCAAGGAGAACTTGCGGGGTAGCCTCAAAAACTTGAAAACACCATTCTCTGAGGCCTTGCCCGCGCCGAAAATGCTGACTCGGCACAGTCGCCGCGCGCCGCGCCGCCGCGTTAAACTTCCCAAAAGGCTCGGCTTTTCCAGCCGAAATGCTTAATTTTGCGGCCAACGCAAAGCTGAAATTTCCTAAAACCTAAACACACATAATGAAAAACAGACTGTTACACCTTGTTGTTGCACTATTGCTGACATCTACGGCTCTGGCCATTCGTCCGCGCCTCGTGCCTTTCAACTTCACACAGAAAGACGGAACCACCATCAGCGTCCTGAAACATGGCGACGGCCATCTGGCCTTCTACTCCACCCTCGACGGGAAAATCCTGACGCAGGGCGATGATGGTAGCCTCTACTATGCGCGCCTCGAGAGCGGGCGCATCGTCCCCACCGACCGCCTGGCCCACAACGCCGAACTGCGCAGTGCCGACGAGCAGGCCTACGTTGCCTCGCAAGCCCTTGACGGCCGCTCCGCCGCCGTACAGCGGGCCGCCGCGCCGCGCCGCGCTATGCATCCGAAGGCCATCGCCTCCAGCACGCCCGACGGCCTTGGCCAGTACGGCAAGAGCGGCATGGGTGCCGTTTCGAGCATTGGCGAATACACCATTCCCGTTATCATGGTGCAGTTCAAAGACAAGAAGTTTCGCACCGCCACCACGCCCAAAAAACTGACGCGCTACCTCAACGACGAGGGCTACAGCGAAGAGTCGCAGTGCGTAGGCAGCGTGCGCGACTATTTCCGCGACCAGTCGGGCGGCATGTTCGTACCCACGTTTGAAGTCGTGGCCACCGTCACGCTCGACAGCATCGTGTCTTACTACGGCGGCAACATCACCGACCGCAACAGCGAATACTATGGCTACGACAAAGGCCTGGCCGAAGACAACTACTTCGTTGTCGAGAGCGTGAAGAAAGCCGTAGCCGCTGGCGTAGATTTCTCTAAGTTTGAAGTGGACGGCAACGTGCCCCTCGTCAGCATCTTCTATGCTGGCTACGGCGAGGCCACGGGCTCTCCCTCGGGCGATGCAGCTAACACGCTATGGCCCTGCGAATGGGACATCGACGAAACCATTGCGGGAACGCACTTCAACAGCTACTTCGTTGGCAACGAGCTCGACAATACGGACAAGCTGATGGGCATGGGCGTCTTCTGCCACGAGTTTGGCCACGCCCTCGGCCTGCCAGACTTCTATTGCACGGACTACAGCTACGACACGGCCCCCGTGGGCGAATGGAGCATCATGGACATGGGCGCCTACGTCAACGATAGCCGCGCCCCCATCGGCTACACGGCCTACGAGCGCAGCTACCTGGGCTGGATTGACCTGCCCGAGCTGACCGAAAAGCAAGCCGTTACGCTGGGCAAGTTTGGCACGGACGACCTACCGTCGGCTTGCCGCATTAAGGCTTCAACGACCGAAAACTTTGTCCTTTCAAACCACCAGCCTGGCAAGTGGTACCCTGCGCGCTTCGGCAGCGGCCTCATGGTGATGCGCATTGCCTACAACGCTACCAACTGGGAATGGAACGACCTCAACAACACGCAAAGCAAGCAACGCATCAAGCTCATCACCGCCGACGGCAACACGCCCAGCTACTATAGTTCGTCGCAGAAGTCGCTCTGGGGCAATGGCGTTGACAAGCAAGAAAGTTGGACCCAGCTCTCGGGCACGAAGCTCAACAAACCTATTTATAAAGTAACGAAGAACGCCGACGGCACCATCGGCTTCAACTACCTCAGCGAAACCATTGCCGAGAAAGACACCCTCTCGCTCAAAGCAGACGACGTCTTTACGGCCACGGACGGCACCGCCTATCGCTACGCCGGCAACCACGAGGTGTGGTTCCACGGCAAGGCGAAAGCCGAGGCGGCTACGACCAGCCCCGAACACGTTGTTATCCCCGCCGAGACGACCTACGGAGAAACGCCACTAAGCGTAGTAGGCATTGACAAGGAAGCCCTTTCGGGCGACGAGGCCGTGACGTACCTCTACATCGGCAGCAACGTGCGCACGATAGCCGACGGTGCCCTCGACGGCATGAGTGCCCTGGCCACTATCGATGTTGACGAGGCCAACAATATGCTGATGAGCGTTGACGGCGTATTGCTGACGCGCGGCGAGGTATATCCCGAGCCTTTTCCCACGCAGGAGGCACGCCGCCGCGCAGCCCAAACGCGCACTGTCACCTTCGACTTCGCCGCCAACCCGTGGGGCCTGCCCGCTTCGAGCAATGCAGCTAAGGACGCTGGCAACCTGACGGAACCCCTCGTTGTTGACAACGTGACGCTCAGCTTCACCAACGGCTCTACCGCTACGCGCCTCTGGGACGCTGCTACGGGCACGGAACTGCGCTTCTACCGCAACGGCGGTAGCATCACGTTCAGTGTGCCCGAAGGTCAACAGATTACGAGCATCACCTTCAACGCCACGAAGCTCAACGTGGAAGCCTCCACAGGCACGCTCACCGACAGCCAATGGACGGGCGAAACGGAGAGCGTTACGTTCACGGCCACCAACACAACAACCCTCGTCAGCGTGGCACTCACGGTGAGCACCAACGAGCCCACGCCCGTAGAACTCCTGCGCTACCCCATAGCCCGCGAGGGTACCGACTACGACGTGCTTGGCGGCGTTGCCAGCATAGCCGACCGCGCGTTCGAAGACAGCCACTTAGAACAAATCTTCCTCCCCGCATCGCTGACGTGGATTGGTCATCGCGGCCTCAGCATCCCCACACTGAAACAACTGTGGGTGAACAGCACCACGCCGTGCGACGTGGCTGACGACGCTTTCGACGGCATCGACTTTGCCAACTGCGAAGTCCTCATTTCTTCAGGTGAAAAAGACGATGCCTACCGCAACGCCACGGGCTGGAGCAACTTCTTCGCCCCCGAAACGTCCATCACCCTGCCGCAAGCCGACCGCAACACCAACGCCGGCATCCTCTACGACTTGCAAGGCCGACAAGTGCGCGGCACACTGCGCGGCGGCGTGTACGTAGGCAGCAATGGCCAGAAGACGATGATACGTTAAACATTAAACGTTAAACATTAAACGTTAAACGTTATGCGCGCTACTCCTCTGCGGGGTAGCGCGCTGTGTTGTTCCTGGGAGCGCGGACGCCCTGGGAGCGCGGGCGCCTCGCCCGCATCCAACGATGGCGCAGCCCTAACTGGGTACGCAGGCGTCTTGCCTGCACAAATCGGTGCTTGTGCCGGAGCTTCGTCGCTTTCCTTCGCTGCTGCCGCAGCGATTAGGTGCGGGCGAGGCGCCCGCGCTCCCAGGAATGCGCCCGCGCTCCGATGAGTGCCCGTTATTTGCCAATCGCATGTTACAAAATCGTGACGCAGATGTTAAAAAGCCCCTTGAAAAGGACAAAGTTTTCGGCCCAAACCGCTTCCTATAAAGCGGAGATAGTACTTTTGCACTCCCAACACAAAAACACACAAGTGCGTCTATGGTCCCTTTTCGGACTATTGATGCCTTTTTTTACGCTCCCTTCTCAAGAGCGTATCTACAACAACTCTTTAACTAAACTGATGACAAAAGAATGAAGAAGACCTATGTAAGTCCATCAGCTCAGCTTTTGGACGTATTGATGAGTGCATCGTTGATGGCGACCAGCCCTTCGACCGACGAAGCGTTTGCGCGCCGCAAAAACCACACTTCCCACACCTCTTCCCAACGCTCCATCTGGGGCGAAGCCAGCGGAGGACTTTGGAGCGAAGGATAACAGAGCTGTTACAACCTAACTCCTAAGTCCTACATTGCTTTACGCCCACGCTGGCGCATGTTTCGCCAAGTCATTCCTCGCGGCACTCGCTGCACTGATGACCTGACGAAACATGCGTATGATACTAACTAAAAAACTTAAAACCATTAAGAAATGATGAAACACAAGTTATTCATTTTGTTGCTTTTAACATTGGTAGCTTCGCCGCTTGCTATGGCGCAAACCTATCCCACGGGTTGGCAAGTAGATACCGACGGATCCATCACGGGTACCGCTGGCGAAGAGTACGTGTTTATTACAGAAGAGAACTTCCCCTGCCCGGTAATGCGCGAAGCTGTTACCAGCTTTTCATTTACTACGTTGAAACCAGGTACTACAAATCAAACAGTTACAACTAGTAATTATTTTCAGACCTTGAAGAAATTGATTAATGGCACATATGTAAGCATCTTGACTAAGACGGGTGCTTCTAAGCCAAATCCTGCTTATAAGAGAGTTACAGCTAAAGATAGCACACGTAATGATTTTCCATTAAGTAATCTTAGAACAAAAATAACAAGCTATAAAGGAATTGAGTACTTAGTAGGCTTAACATGCTTTAATGGTGATGGTAATAAAGCGTTAACAGATACAAGGGTGGATCTTTCTGAGAACAAGAAGCTTTGGCGCTTGCGCTGTTCGAATAGTGTTATAACGGAACTCATCCTGCCCGAAAGCGGGTCGGTGACCTACTTGGATTGCAGCGGAAACTACGACCTGCACACCATTGATGCTTCGCGCATCCCCAACATCACGCAGTTGCAGATAGGCCGATGCTTCTTCACCGAAGAGTTCTATCTTGAAAATCTCCCCGAACTGTCTATATTCACTTGCCAAGGCACGGGTAAGACCAATATCGACGTGCACGATGATGCTAACCTTACTCGCTTGCAGTTTAAGGGTAACCACATCCGCACATTAGACCTTAGCTATATAGGCTACAACCAAATAGCATCTTATAGTGGTTTCAACTGCCAAGGGCAAACCGACATAGAAGACCTCACCGTGTTGGACCACAACCGTGTGGGCATCTTCATGAAGAATGGCATAAGAAACGCTGCTGACGTACTTGATGGCACGCTCTTCCACGACCTACAGTTGAACGGTGAGGACATCACGCCAGTTGTTGAAACCGTTGATGGTAAGGACTACCTCATCATTGGTACGGCTGACGATGGAAAAGACATTAACTTCAAAGACAGTAAAGTTACGTATATCTATGACTATTTGCTAAACACGCAATACGCAAGTCCGAAATTTACGAAAGGCGATGCGCAAGCCATGGACGTAGAGCTGACGCTGTATCCCTACGTGATGTACGTCAATCCTGCCACGAAGTCGAAGAGCTCGGACTTCTATTCGGGCACGCTCTACCTCGACTATCCCAGCGTCGTACCCGTGGGCTGCGAAGCCTACGTAGCTACGGGCCTCCGCAGCAAGGGCAGCATCATGTATCGTCCTGAAAACGTAACGAAGACGCAGCTCGTGCTCGAGAAGTTAGGCGGCGCAGGCACTATCATCCCGAAGGAAACGCCTATCTACGTGAAAGCAACGACCGAGAGCGGTCTCTACGGTTGGAACCGCGCATGGAGCAGCAAGATTACGGACTTTGACCAAAACACGAATACCTATTTATATGCCGACGTCCCTTTCAAAACGACCGACGTGAACCCCGCCACGGGCGAAAACTACACGATGGCCGACCCCGAACTCCTCTCGCGCAACATCCTGCGCGGCACGCTGACGGAGGAGAACTTCGGCGCCATGGCTGTGCTGACGCTGGGCCGCGAGAATAGCAACAACGGCGGTAGCGGCGAAGTAGGCTTCTGGCGCAACCGCACGGGTAAGGTTGGCGCTCACCGCTGCTACATCCCCGCCGACGTGCTGAACTCTGCCTCGCAGCGCGGTGCCTCCTTCCTCTTCACGGACGAGGACGAGGCCACGCTGAACATTGGCGAGACGGAGTATGCTACCTATTATAACTCCGACGCAACAATTGTTCCCGAAGGCGTAGAAGCTGCCGTCGTAACGGCAACAGAAAACGACCAGCTCCACATCGACTGGCGCTACAAGGGCGGCGACGTGCTGCCTGGCGGTACGGCCGTCATCCTGCGCGGTCCCGCTGGCACATCGTTCGACATCGAGACCGTAGATGACGACACCGACGCTCCCGCCGACAACCTGCTGGATGGTAGCGACTTCAGAACTACGACCTATGGCGAGGGCCTGCACTACAAGCTCTCCACCAATGCCGACGGCCGTCTGGGCTTCTACTTCGGTGCAGCCAATGGCCAGCCCTTCACGAGTGCGGCCCACAAAGCCTGGCTCGTGGTACCAGCGGAGTCTGCCGTGCGTAGCTACGCGCTGAGCGAGGCCACCGCCACGTCGATTGCCGCGCCCGCTGTTAGCACAAAAGCCGAAAGCTGCTACTACGACCTGCAAGGCCGCCGCGTGCTGCAACCCCGAAAGGGCGGCGTGTACGTTGGCAGCGATGGACGTAAAACGTTGATACGTTAAACAATAAACATTAAACAATAAACATTAAACAATAAACATTAAACATTATGCGCGCTACTCCTTCTGCGGGGTAGCGCGCTGTGTTTTTCCTGGGAGCGCGGACGCCCTGGGAGCGCGGGCGCCTCGCCCGCATCCAACGATGGCGCAGCCCTAACTGGGTACGCAGGCGTCTCGCCTGCAATCCCCCTGGGAGCGCGGGCGCCTCGCCCGCAATCCTATCGGTGCTTGTGCCGAAGCTTCGTCGTTTTCCTTCGCTGCCAGCGCAGCGATTAGGTGCGGGCGAGGCGCCCGCGCTCCCAGGAATGCGCCCGCAATACAATCGGTGCTTGTGCCGAAGCTTCGTCGTTTTCCTTCGCTGCTGTCGCAGCGATTAGGTGCGGGCGAGGCGCCCGCGCTCCCAGGAATGCTTACGCGAAGATAAGCGGCACCTCGGAAAAGAATAAGCAAGCTTCTTCTTTTCGCTCGGTTTGCACTTTGCTTGCGCCAAGATAAGCTGCACCTCGGAAAAGAATAAGCAAGCTTCTTCTTTTCGCTCGGTTTGCACTTTGCTTGCGCCAAGATAAGCGGCACCTCGGAAAAGAATAAGCAAGCTTCTTCTTTTCGCTCGGTTTGCATTATCTTTGCAGAAAAATTAGTTTGTATGATACAATCAATGACTGGCTACGGCAAAGCCGAAGCAACATACGGGGGAAAGAAGATACACGTAGAGGTTAAGACGCTGAACTCAAAACAGCTTGACCTGCAAGTGCGTGTGCCCTCGCTCTACCGCGAACACGAAATGGCCGTGCGCCGCCTTTGCAGCGTACGCATACAGCGCGGAAAGGCCGAGCTAACCATCTGGACGGAACGCGACACAGAGAGCGTGAACGCACCGCTCAACCCTACGGCCATTCGCTGCTATGCCGAACAAATCACGGCTCTCAGTAAGGAATTGGGCATTGCCCCACCTGCCGAGGCTATGTGGGACGTGCTGGTTCGCCTGCCCGAGACAACGGCCGCACCGCAACAGGAAACACTCAACGACGAAGAGTGGGCAACCGTTGAAACGGCCATCAAGGAAGCTCTCGACCGCCTGGACGAGTTCCGCACGCAAGAGGGGCAAGCCCTTGAAAAGAAGTTTGAGGAGAAGCTGCAAAACATTGCCGCGCTGATGGGGCAAATTGAACCCTTCGAACAAAGCCGCGTGCAGAAAATTCGCGAACGCCTCGAAGAGCGTCTCTCCGAACTTCGCGGCGTGGACTACGACCGCGCGCGCCTCGAACAAGAACTCATCTTCTACATCGAAAAGCTCGACATCAGCGAAGAGAAGCAACGCCTGACAAACCACCTCGCCTACTTCCGCACCACAATGCAAACGGGCGGCGGCGTAGGAAAGAAGTTGGGTTTCATAGCCCAAGAGATGGGTCGCGAAATCAACACGACAGGCTCGAAGAGCAACCAGGCGGAAATGCAAAACATCGTGGTGAAGATGAAGGACGAATTGGAACAAATAAAAGAGCAAGTGCTAAACGTGTTATGAGCAAACTCCTCATTGTGGCTGCGCCCTCTGGTACGGGCAAAAGCACCATCATAGGCTACCTGATGCAACAAGGGCTGAACTTCCACTTCAGCATTTCGGCTACGAGTCGGCCCCCGCGCGGCACGGAACAGGACGGCGTGGAATACTACTTCCTCACGCCCGAGGACTTCAAAGCCCGCCTGGACCGTGGCGAGTTTCTCGAACACTGCGAGGTGTATCCTGGTCGCTACTACGGCACCCTGCGCAGCGAAGTGGACAGCCGGCTCGAACGCGGCGAGAACGTGGTGCTCGACCTCGACGTCATCGGTGCCATGGCCATCAAAGAGGCCTACGGCGACCGTGCCCTCTCGCTCTACATCCAGCCGCCTTCTATCGACGTGCTGAGACAGCGCCTTGAAGGACGCGGCACGGACACGCCCGAAGTGATTGACCAACGCATTGCGCGCGCCGAGTTTGAACTGAGCTTCGCACCGAAGTTCGACGCCGTGGTCGTGAACGACGACTTGGAGCAAGCTAAAGCCGAAGCGCTGAAAGTGGTGAAGGAATTCTTGGGGAAACAAACGTCGTAGGCTTGGCTATGCCGAAATAGCAGCAACCATTATTGTCACTCGTAACTTACGCCCCATGCACACCCTCATCTTCGGCGGTTCGTTCAATCCGCTCCACAACGGCCACGTAGCCCTTTGCCGCTATGTGTTGCAAGAGCAGTTGACCGAAGAGGTGTGGCTGATGGTGTCGCCTCAAAACCCGCTCAAGGCCGCCAGCAGCTTAGCCCCCGAAGCGCTACGCTTCCGCTGGGCGCAAGCGGCAGAGATGGAAGTGGAGGGTGTCAGGGCCTGCAACTTTGAGTTTCAGCTGCCCCGCCCGTCCTACACCTACAAGACGCTGGAAGCCTTGCGGCGCACCTTTCCCGAGCGCCGTTTCTCGCTGCTGATAGGTGCCGACAATTGGCACGCCTTTCCGCGTTGGCGCGCCAACGAAGAGTTGCTTCGCACCACCGACATCTACGTCTATCCGCGCCAAAGCTACGACATCGACGCCGCTATCCTCCCGCCGCGCGTCCACCTCACCGCCGCCCCGCTCTACCCCATTTCCTCTACCGTCATCCGCCAACGCGCCGCAAAAGGCGAGAGCATCGCGGGCCTGCTGCCTAAGAGCATCGAAGAAGAAGTGAGGGCGTACTATCGGGCTAACATGTTGAAAGTTTAAGACCATATCACGATGGCACTAAAAGAAATACGTTGGGGTTTCATAGGTTGCGGCGAAGCGACCGAGAAGAAGAGTGGACCAGCTTTCTCGTTGGTTGAAGGTTCGCGCGTGGTGGCCGTGATGCGGCGCAACAAGGAGAAGGCGGCGGACTATGCGCGCCGCCACAACATTCCGCGCTTCTATACCGACCCCGTAGAACTCATCCACGATGCCGAGGTGAACGCTATCTACATTGCCACACCGCCCTCCACCCACGCCACGTATGCCATTATGGCACTAAAGGCGCAAAAGCCCGCCTATATAGAAAAGCCCATGGCGGCCAACTACGACGACTGCGCCCGCATCAACCGCATAGTCAAGGACATGGGCGTGCCGTGCTTCGTGGCCTACTACCGCCGCTACCTGCCCTACTTTCTGAAAGTGCGCGAACTGGTTGAAACGGGAGCCGTGGGCCACGTGCTGAACGTGCAAATACGCTTTGCCGTACCGCCGCGCGACCTCGATTACAACAGCCAGAACCTGCCCTGGCGCGTGCAGCCCGACATTGCGGGCGGCGGCTATTTCTACGACCTCGCGCCTCACCAGATAGACCTGCTGCAAGAACTCTTCGGCCCTATCATCGAAGCCGAAGGCTACAAGGCCAATCGCGGCGGACTATATCCCACGGAGGACAGCGTCAGTGCCAGTTTCCGCTTTGCCGACGGCCTGCCAGGGAGCGGCTCGTGGTGTTTCACGGCCCACGAAACAGCCCGCGAAGATGCCATCGACATCATTGGCGACCAAGGCAAACTGCGCTTCAGCGTCTTCACCTACGACCCCATACAACTCTTCAACGCCAAAGGCCGACAGCTCTACAAGCCCGCCAACCCACAATACGTGCAGCTGCCCCTCATCCGCAACATCGTCGAGCACCTACAGGACCGCGCCGTCTGCACCGCCGACAATATCAGTGCCACGCCCGTCAACTGGGTGATGGACCGCATCTTAGGAAAGCTATAAGACGTCAAGATGACCAACTTGCAACACCGCACCATCCGACTCCTCGTCGTGCTCGTGGGATGCCTCGCCGCCATGCAACGTGCATCGGCGCAAACGCTTCCCGACAGCAGTGCCGTTGCCATACCCCACTACGTCATCAGCGTCAGCGAAACGGGCGACACCATCTGCGTGCGACCCGACGGCGAAGAAACAACCTTCCAAAAACTGATGAAGCGAGCAGGCGAGACCATCAAGAAAACGGTGAAAAAAGCTGCCGCAATCGACACAACCTACATCCAGCCCAACCTCTACGACTGGACCGTTATGGCGCAAAACACCAACTACTTCCACACCGTTAGCATCAGTACGCGCCAAACGCCTACAACGCCCGCCGTTGGCCTGAGATTTGCACCGCAGGCAGGCGTGAAGATGGGTCCCTACATCGGTTGGAAATGGATCTTCCTCGGCTACTCGTTCGACATCAGCAAACCGCGCCACGCAGGCCGTTCGTCGGAGTTCTCGCTGTGCATCTACACCCGCAAAATTGGGGCCGACTTGATGTACATCAAAAACAATGAGAACTTCACCATTCGCTCTACCTCTGGCTTCAACGGCATTGGGCGTACGGACTTTCGCGGCATGAACTTCACCGGCCTCAGCACGCGCACAACGTGCCTCAACCTCTACTACATCTTCAACCACCGCCGCTTCTCCTACCCCGCTGCCTACAACCAAAGCACCGTCCAACTGCGCAGCGCGGGGAGCTGGCTCGTAGGCCTGCGCTACGACCACCAACGCCTCGACTTCGACTATACGCGACTGCCGCAACAGTTGGTTGATACGATTACGGCCTATGGCCTGCACAACGTGCTGGACATAACGAAACTGCGCTATACGAACATCAGCATCACCGGCGGCTATGCCTACAACTGGGTGCCAGGGAAGAACTGGCTCGTGGCCATCTCCCTCACGCCCGCCCTCGGTTTTAAGAAGATAAGCGGCCAGCGGCTCACAGGAAACCAAATCCTCAATCAGATTAAAAACGTCAACATCGACTTCATAGGGCGCTTAGGCGTCGTATGGAACACGGGCAAAGCCTTTGCCGGCGCTTCCTTCATCAGCCTCCTCTATTCCTACCGCAACGACCACCTCTCTATCAACAACTCCTTCAACTACCTCAACATCTACGGCGGCATCTACTTCGGACCAAAGAAGAAGAAACCGAAGAATGTTTCATGGGGCGTGCGATGAACGATGCACGACGCTACACGAAAAAGACGACACTGTGAACGAACAATATCCCTCCATGCTCTTGAAGCGCGCCGTGGGCGAAATGTCTAAACTGCCTGGCATCGGTCAGCGCACGGCCCTGCGCTTGGTGCTTAGCTTGCTACGCCAAAAGCCCGAGGTCGCGCTGGCCCTGGCCGACAGCCTGACGCGCCTCGCCACCGAAGTGCACTACTGCCGCGAGTGTCACAACATTTCCGACAACGACATTTGCGACATCTGCGCCAACCCCGCGCGCGACCGCTCGCTGCTCTGCGTGGTCGAGAACATTCGCGGCGTGATGAGCATCGAAAGCACGGGAATGTACAAAGGCCTCTACCACGTGCTGGGCGGCGTGATCTCGCCCATGGACGGCATCGGACCTGGGCAACTCGAAATGGACTCGCTCGTGGAGCGCGTTGGGCGGGGCGAAGTGAAAGAGGTCATCATCGCCCTCAACCCCACCATGGAGGGCGACACCACCGCCTTCTACATCCAGCGCCGCCTTTCCAACACACCCGTCCTGCTCACCACCCTCGCCCGAGGCGTCAACGTGGGCGACGACATAGAATACACCGACGAAGTGACGCTGGGACGCTCTCTCACGGCACGCATCGAACTGAAGAAGTGACGAGCCCCTCCCCCCCATCGTTGCCCCAACCTCAAAAGAAAAACCCAACCTCATCATGAAACCCCTTCAAACTGCCTTCGTAGCCCTTTGGGCCGCCGTCGTGCTCTTCGCCCTGCTATGCGAAATCAACCTTCTGCCTACGGCCTACATTGTCGATAACCCTGTAGCCGTTTACGCTACGTCGCTCCTGTGCATCGTCACGGCCGTAGCTGGTTCGTTCTTCGCCTGCCGCCTGCTCGTCACGAAGCGGGCCGCCGCCGAAATCAATGTGCCTGACGAAGCGCAGGCCGCCGCAGCATGGAAGAAATGGAACGCGCGGCGCCTCCTGCTCAACGCCGTGGCCATCGTGCCCAGCGCCTTCATCTATTACGCCCAATCCTTCAGCCAAACATCGCTCTACTGCCTGCTCATCGCCCTCACCGCCAGCCTCCTCTGCTGGCCCGCCGAACGCGAAAAGAGTGGCGACAAGTGACAAGAAGCCCCTCTCTCTCCCGCCCCCTCTCTCCTCGCCCTTCGCCTCTCGTCGCCCCCCCTCGTTCAGTATGTTGCGCCCGCAACGCAACATAACGCTAATCCCCCCTGTTATGCTCCTATCCGTTATCATCGTCAGCTACAACGTGCGCTACTACCTCCACCAGTGCCTGCTCTCCGTCTTCAAGGCGGGAGCGGGGATAGCGATGGAAGTGCTCGTTGTTGACAACGACTCGCAAGATGGCAGCGTTGAATACCTGCGCCAGCATTTCCCTGCCGACCAATACCCTGCCCTCCGCCTCATTGCCAGTAAGCGCAACGTCGGCTTTGGGCGCGCCAACAATATGGCCGTGGAACAATCCACAGGTAAGTACGTCCTCTTCCTCAACCCCGACACCATCCTGACGGAAGACACGCTTTCGGACTGCCTCCAATTTGCCAAGGCACACCCCGACCTGGGTGGCTTGGGCGTGATGATGCTTCGCGACGACGGAGCCTTCGCCCTTGAGTCGCGCCGCGGACTGCCAACGCCCTGGACCTCGTTCTGCAAGATGAGCGGTCTGGCGGCCTTGTTCCCCAAAAGTAGGGTGTTTGGGCGCTACTACATGCGCTACCTCGACAAGGAGCAACCTGCCGAAATAGAAATCATCAGCGGTGCCTTCATGCTGTGCAGTCGCGAAGCACTCAACAAGGTGGGACTCTTCGACAAACGCTTCTTCATGTACGGCGAGGACATCGACCTCTCCTACCGCCTCCTGCTTGGTGGCTATAAAAACTATTACGTCCCTACGCCCATCATCCACTACAAGGGCGAGAGCACGCGCAAAAACACCTATCGCTACGTCCACGTCTTCTACGAGGCCATGCTCATCTTCTTCCGCAAGCACTATCGCGGCTGGGGGCGCCTGCTCTCCCTGCCCGTCACGCTGGCCATCCTCTGTCGCGCCCTCATCGCCCTGATTGCCCAAAACCTGCGCAAGGCAAAACGCTTCTGCTTCCCCCAAAAGTCTCGCGCGCGCGTACAATATATATATATAGGCTCGCACGAAGCGGCCGTGCAACGCACCTTCCGCTCCGAAGGCGACGACATGCCCTGCGTACAAGCCACCGAAGCCTCCCACCCCCGTGGCCATCAAGATGCCTCCTTGCAACGCCACGGCGAGACGTGCCTTGTTTACGACACGTCCGACTTCTCCTTCCGCACCATCCTTAACGCTTTCCGTCGCGACCCCGCCCGCTGGCGCATCGGCACGTTCTACCCCGAAACCGACATGCTCATCAGCGGCGGCGAAACGTTTGTGAAGTAAATACCCCCTGGGAGCGCGGGCGCCTCGCCCGCACCTAATCGCTGAAGCCCTTGGGAGCGCCGGCGCCTCGCCCGCACCTAATCGCTGAAGCCCCTGGGAGCGCCAGCGCCTCGCCCGCACCTAATCGCTGAAGCCCCTGGGAGCGCCGGCGCCTCGCCCGCACCTAATCGCTGAAGCCCCTGGGAGCGCCGGCGCCTCGCCCGCACCTAATCACTGAAGCCCCTGGGAGCGCCGGCGCCTCGCCCGCACCTAATCACTGCGCCAGCAGCGAAGGCATGGGACGCAGGCGAGGCGCCTACGTTCCATACTGCGGGCGAGGCGCCCGCGCTCCCAGGCCACACGTCGGCGTAGCCTAACTCGTAACTTTAATATTTCCATGCTTCACCTCCGCGCCCTTGAACCAGAAGATTTAGAACTGCTCTACACGATAGAGAACGACCCAAGCGTTTGGGATGTCACCACACCTGGCGCCCCCTATTCCCACCACGCCTTGCGCCAGTATCTGCTGCAAGCCACCGACGGATGGGACTTCTTTGCTACGGGTCAGCAACGCCTCGTGATAGAAACGGAGGAGGGAGTGGCCCTGGGCCTGGCCGACCTCTTCAACCACGAGGCCACGCACCGCCGCGCCGAAGTGGGCATCGCCTTGCGGCGCGAACATCGCGGCAAGGGCAACGGCGAAGAAGCCCTGCACGAACTCATTGCCTTTGCCCGCAACCGCCTTTGCCTCCACAGCCTCTACGCAAAGGTGCAACCCGACAACACCGCCGCCGTCCGCCTTATGCAGGCAACGGACTTCCTCCAACTCTGCACCCTCCCCGACTGGCTCCGCACCCCCACCGGCTACCAGCCCGCCCTCCTCTTCCACCGCATCCTGTAAGCACCCATCGCCCCCTGGGAGCGCGGGCGCCTCGCCCGCACCTAATCGCTGCGCCAGCAGCGAAGGTATGGGACGCAGACGTCTCGTTTGCGGAAATCGGCGGCGGTGTTACCCCCATTAGGGGCTGTCGGCGGCGAAGCCCCCCTTAGGAGCGCGAAGGTATGGGACGCAAGCGTTTCGCTTGAGGAATAACATAGGAACGCGGGCGCTCCCAAAAGGGGCTACGCTTTAGTTAATCACTGGCGGTTCAAAGCGGATAGCGCGAACACTCATGCCGTCCTTGCGTGTGAATTGCTGGTTGTTGTAATGAGGGTGTGTCAAAATAGGCACATCCTCTTTTTTATCGCAAAGCCCCGACTTTCTCAAGCCAGGGCTTTGTTATGTCGTAAAAATGTTGTACCTTTACGACATCAAAATCAATGCTTATGCAAAGGTACCACTTTCGTCCGTATTCACCAAATCAAACGATACTTTTCCCGCAGAGAATCGACAAGGATATTGCGGAGGATGACCCCGTCCGCTTAATCAGCAGCATAGTGGAGAGTCTTGACCTGTCCTCATTCCGCAAGCTGTATAGAGAGCGTGGTCGGAGCCCCTACAACCCGAAGATGTTGCTGAAGGTTGTTATCTACGCCTACATGAACAACATCTATTCCTGCCGCAGGATTGAGAAGGCTTTGAAGCGTGACATCCACTTCATTTGGTTGGCAGGTTATGAGCAGCCCGACTTTATCACCGTCAACCGTTTCCGTAACCGTGTGAAGAACGAGATAAACAACATCTTCACCCAGCTGGTCCTGCTCCTCTCTGCCAAGGGTCTGGTGACACTGGACGTTGAGTACATAGACGGGACTAAGATAGAGTCGAAGGCCAACAAGTACACCTTTGTATGGCGCAAGACCGTTGAGAAGAACCGTGCTAAGCTGATGGAGAAGATACGTGTGCTGCTCTCTCAAGTTGACGATGCCATCGCCCAGGACAAGTCGGCAGCCGACGAGGCCGTCAGTTTCACTCCCGAGGTGCTGACGGAGATTGCCTCAGAACTGCGCCAGTCCCTTTCGGAGCAGCCTGTCCCCAAGAGCAAGGAAGAGAAAAAGACTGTACGCGAGAAGCAGAAGAAGGTAAGACAGATAGAGCAGATGCGCGACAAACTCTCCGAGTATGACAACCACCTTGAGACGATGGGCGAGCGCAACTCCTACAGCAAGACCGACCCTGATGCAACGTTTATGCGCATGAAGGAGGATGCCATGAACAACGGACAGACCAAGCCGGGCTACAACCTGCAGATAGCCACCGAGAACCAGTTCATCACCGACTTCGGCTTCTTCCCCAACCCGACGGACACGCTCACCATGATACCCTTCCTTTCCTCCTTCTGCGACAGGTACGGACACTATGCCAAGGAGACGTGCGCCGACTCCGGTTACGGCAGCGAGGAGAACTACGCCTTCATGGAGTCACACGACATGGAGGCATACGTCAAGTACAACCTCTTCCACAAAGAGCAGAAACGGGCCTTCAAGAATGACATCTTCCGTATAGAGAACCTGTACTACA
Organism: uncultured Prevotellaceae bacterium; assembly: GCA_900317635.1. Taxonomy (GTDB): domain Bacteria; phylum Bacteroidota; class Bacteroidia; order Bacteroidales; family Bacteroidaceae; genus Alloprevotella. The sequence goes on from ONHN01000021.1 coordinate 30,613, forward strand.
ATCCGGATGGGGACTACTTCGTCTGTCCGATGGGGCAACACATGGAACGTGTCGGGGTAAGACACGGGAAGACCAACAGCGGATACAGGACGGAAAGCGTCATCTACAGAGCGCGCAGATGTGAGGGATGCCCTCTGAGATGGGGGTGCTACAAGAAAAGAAGCGGAAACAGGGAGACAGAGGTCAACCACCGGCTCATGGAATACAAACGGAAGGCACGCGAGCGGTTGACCTCGGAAAGAGGGCTCATGCACCGCTCCAAGCGTCCGATAGAACCCGAGGCAGTCTTCGGACAGATGAAATACAATATGGGATACAAGCGATTCCGTCATTTCGGAAAGGACAAGGTCACAATGGACTTTGCCTTCTTCGCCATTGCCTTCAACATCAAGAAAATGGTCGCTAAAGTTAGGAAACAGGGTGATATGCCGATAAAGGGAGGGCATAATGTGTCTTCTGTGACCTCGTATATGCTTATTGGGGACTTACAAAGGCATTACAAGACAAAAATCATGAAAATTGCCGCATAACGAAATATATCGAAAAGCCTCAATACAAAAAAGAAAAAAAGAGGATGTGCCTATTTTGACACACCCTCTAATGCCGAGGGCTTTATAGACATCGGTAGCGCAGTAGGTGGAGCTCCAGTAGTAAGCTTCATGGCCCACGTTGTCGGGCGTTTTACCGAACTTATTGCCTGCAGCGGGCAGGAAGATAGCGTTTCCGTTAGGTGCCGTGAACTTACCGCCTTCCATGTTGCCCAACGCCACCCACTCGAAGGTGCACATCTCGAAGAGGCGCTTCAGCTGGTCGGCAGAGGGCATCACCCACTCGCCACGCATCATGTCCATTGCCACATCGTATTGAGAGGCACTGATATCCCAAGCAAGAGGCTCTACGTCGCCCGTCTGCTTATCGAAGTACTGATAGTCTTCCCAGTAGTATGTTTCTTTCTCCTCCATCTCGCCCCAGGCGAAGTATCCGCCGCCATCCATAGGCAGTTTGGCCCCCACGTTGCAGCAGGCCCACTCGCCGCCTACGTTCACTTCGTTATCGCCGTTGAGGTCGAAACGGCTCTGTGCACTGGCCGCCAAAGCGCTGGCTGCAAACACACTAAGGATTAGTACTCGTTTTATAATATAAATATAATTTAACTTTCGGAAGCTGTCGCTTCCTCTGGAGTTAAAGGAGTTAAAAGGAGTTATCGCAGCCTATGGCTGCTGAGGAGTTAAAGACGATAGTCTTATAGGCATGTTACATGGGCATCAAAAGTATCGTCTTTAACTCCCTTAACACTCCCTTAACTCCTCCAACATCCGAAACTTGAATAAATATAAATATAAAAGGGGTTAATGCTACGCGAAGCGCACTGCACTATGCACAGGCCGCGTACCGCGACGGACGCCGCAAGATGATGAAAGGCTGATGCTATCGCTGCACGTCGATGTTGATGACGCGCTTAGGCTGCCGTGGGTCGTTGGTGATGAGCAGGATGCGCGGGCGACCCTTGTAGCGGAACACCTCGTTGCTGACAACGACCTTTATCTTGGCTTTGGCACCAGGCTTCACGGTGGCGGGAGCGGTGACGCTGATGCCAGGGTTATACACTTGCAGCGCACTAATGGTGAGGGGCGTAGTGCCGCCGTTGTACATCTCGACGTTGGCCTTCAGCTTGCTCTTGCTGCCCATGCGTCCCAGTTGCAAATTCTCGGGCGTGAGGTTCAGGGCGGGGATATAGGCCGAATTGGGGTCGGAGCCGCTGAGGTCGGGCAGCAACGTGATGGAGAGGTTAATTTCGTTGTCGGGGCTGATGCGCTGTCCGGGCTGCGTGCTGAGGTAGATGCTTTGCTGCGTCAGCCCCATTGAGGGCACGAGCTCGCTGTTTAGCGTCAGCAACATTTTACCCTCGTAGCCTGGCAATATCTCTTCGGGCGCACAGGTGGCGGCGACGTAGCGCGGTAGGTGCATCAGGTTGGGGCGCACCGTCTCGGTGCCTTTGTTCACAATCTCTATCTCCCTGACGGGGCGCTGACCGCGTTCCACGTCGTCGAACTCCACATCATCGGTAGAGAGTTCCACGTCGCCAATGCGGCAGGGCAAGGAGCGCGTAGGCGCCACGGCCTGCTGCGGAATGTCGCGGTTCACCACGTTGCCCGAGACGCTGACGTAGTGCGGACGGTCGCTGCGGTTGGTATAGACGGCCACGCTCTTGCTGAAATGGCCCAGCATCTCGGCATCGTAGCGCACCGTCACCGTCCCCACCTTGCCAGGGTCAATGGCCGTTTGCGTCCAGTCAACCATCGTGCAACCGCAGTCGGGCTCCACGTCGATAATCGTCACTGGCTCGCGCCCCGTATTGGTCACCATAAACTGCGCCGCTGCTGGGTTGTGCCAAACCAGCGTGCCCATGTCGTGCTCAACCTCGGAAAATTCCACTTCGAGGTCTTGAGCCGCAAGGGCGGCGGGCAGGGCGAGGAGGGCTGAGAGAAAGAGGAGGTGCTTCATATAGAAAGAGGAGGGGAGGTTTGAGAGAAGGGGGTATTGAGGGAGAGTTGGTTGCCGTGGTACGGCAACATACGGAACGAAGCGCGACGGGCATGGGAACGCGGGCGCCTAACTGCGTACGCGGGCGTCTCGCTGGGTACGCCTGCGTACCAAATATGCGCCCACGCCCCCACGGCGGCGTAGCCTCAACGTTTAATGTTTATTGTTTAACGTTTCACGTTATATACTTTCCTCACCGTGCCGTCGCTTTCGCGCACGATGCTGATGCCAGCACCAGCGGCTTTCATGCGGCGACCGCTGAGGTCGTAGATGGCGGCAGGGCCTTGCGCCGACGTTGATGGCGTATTGATGCCCGTTTCGTCGCCGCCATCGGGTATGGGCTTAATCGTTTTGAAGTCCTTCCACACGGGCGCCTTGCGATAGTCGGCCAGGCTGCCGCGCGGGACGTAGAGCGTGGCCTGCGAAACAATCTGCGGATCGATGGCGCGGCCTACGCAGTCGGGAGGTGTCTGCGCCTTGCAGATGATGTCCTCCAGAAAGTAGCAGAAGTCGATACCCATCGAACCGATGAGCAGCAGGCTTTCAGGCAACACGATGTGCTTGAGGTCGTAGCTATAGCCGCAACCCTCGTAGGCAATCTCCTGCACCGTCTCGGGCACTACGAGCGAGTCGAGGCCCCAGCCGTTGAAGAACTGATACATCACGCTGCCGTCCTTCGAGTAGAGCGAACCCTCCTCCGACATGAGGTAGGGGTTGTCGGGGTGAACCTGTATGCCGTTCATCTTCCACTGGCCAATATACGAAAGCGGACCTACTTCGCGCACGGTGGAGGGAATGGTGCAACGGGAGAGGTTTGAGCAACCGGCAAAGGCGTAAGAGCCTATCGTCTCGAGGCCCTCGGGCAGGGCCAGCGACGTGATGGAAGAGCAGTACATAAAGGCGCGCTCGCCAATGTGTTTCAGCTCCGTAGGCATCACAATCGTTGTCAGGGCGTGCGTGTTTTCAAACAGCATCATAGGCAGCTCTTCAATGCTTTCGGGCAGCTTCACGTAGGTAAGGGCATCGCAATAGTTGAACATGGCGTCGCCCAACTTCTTCACGCCGTTGGGAAACTCAAAGCGCTTGAGTTTGTCGCAATGGTAGAAGCTAAGCAGGCCGTAGCTCTCGCAGGCCTCGTTGGGCACGAAGGTCGTCAAACTGCGACACTGCTGGAAAGCACCCAGGCCAATGCCCTTGACCCTTTCGGGCATACGGACGGTGACGAGGGCCGTATTGAAGAAACAGAACGAGTCGAGGTAAACAACCGTCTCGGGCAACTGCACGGTGCGCAGTTTGGAGCAGTTGTAGAACATGCGACTACCGATGGTGTCCTGACGCGTGCTGTAGGAAACGGGGCGGTTGCTGCCGTCAACGCCTTCGTAATAGGGGGCACCGCCTGGCACGATGCGCGCGTCCTTCAGGTTCAACGAGGTCAGACGACCTTTCGGCGTGCCGCCGTAGGTTTCTACGCTCATCACGTCGCGAAGGAAGCGAACGTCGTCGCCGTTGATGGGACCCGAAATGGTGAGCCCCGTCATCGTGTAGTGGTTGTCGGCAGGAATGCTGTCGGCAAGCGAACCGGGCTCCGTCATCGTCACGCTGAACGACTGAGCCATGGCTGCATTGGCCACAAGCAAGGCCAACGCTAAGAGAGAGGTAAACTTTGTTTTCATTATGCAGTGTTTTTTGTTTATTTCCGCAAGCGATGGGCCGCACGCAACACACACGCGGCCGTGGCAAAGTTACAAACAAAATACCGCACCCGCACCTTTTCCGTGCGGTTTTTTTACCAAATGCGCTTTTACCGCGTTAAAAGGGACGGCGTTCGCGGCGCGACGTAGCTGGCTACGAGCAGGCGGCGGAAAGGCGCGTAAATACGGGTGCCGTGCAAAATCAGGTTGACTTCCAGGCTTTGAAAGTCCGACTTTCAGGCTTTGAAAGGAACACTTTCAGGCTTTGAAAGGAACACTTTCAGAGCCTGAAAGTTATGCTGCCAAAGCCTGAAAGTCGACGAAGAGGCACAAAGGGCGCGAAAAAGAGGGGGAGGCGGTTAGGCAAAACAGGCAGGGCTGCGGGCAATGGTGGGGCAACAGAAAACCGAAAATGGGGCAAGCGAGAGAAGGAAAATAGTTGAGTGAGGGGCGTGGTGTACTGAAAAAATTGCTTACTTTTGCGTCAGAAATAAGCTAAAAACCAACGAACTATTATGAAGAAAGTCTTATTCTTTTTAGTACTTTGTGCGCTGCCCCTGACGGCTGCGGCGCAAGAGGAAACGTGCTGCGGGAAGTGCAGCAAGGAGAACGCCGTGGTGCACGCCATCATGACGCGCACGAGCATCCGCAAGTATCAGGAACGAGTCGTGGCAGCGGACACGATAGAAATGTTGTTGCGGGCTGGCATGGCCGCTCCGACGGCTATCAACAAACAGCCGTGGCATTTCGCGGTTGTGACCAACAAGGAAATTTTGAAACAAATGGGCGGTCGCGCCGCCGACGCGCCGCTGGCCATCCTCGTTTGCGGCGACATGGACATCGCTAAACAGGGCCATGGTTTCGACTATTGGGTGCAGGACTGCTCGGCAGCCACGGAGAACATTCTGTTAGCGGCCCACGCCATGGGCTTAGGAGCCGTGTGGACGGGCGGCTATCCTGGCGAACGAAGCCAGAAATACCAGCAGTTGCTCAGCCTGCCCGAGACGCTTGTTCCGCTCAACGCCATCGCCATCGGCTATCCCGCCGAAAGTCCTACGCCTAAGGATAAGTGGGACGCGAAGAAGGTGACTGAGATTAAGTGAGGAATGACGGGCAGAAGCCTAACTGAGTACGCAGGCGAGGCGCCTGCGTACTCAGTTATTTTGCGGGCGGGGCGCCTGCGCTCCCAGGGGGGGCTACGCCGGCGATGGGTGCGGGCGAGGCGACCGCGCTCCCAGTTATTTTGCGGGCGGGGCGCCTGCGCTCCCAGGGGGGCTACGCCGGCGATGGGTGCGGGCGGGGCGCCCGCGCTCCCAGGGGGGCTACGCCGGCGATGGGTGCGGGCGGGGCGCCCGTGCTCCCAGGGGGGCTACGCCGGCGATGGGTGCGGGCGGGGCGACCGCGCTCCCAGTTATTTTGCGGGCGGGGCGCCCGCGCTCCCAGGGGGGGTTACGGCTGCGTTTCGCCCTCGATGTAGTTTTCGAGGAAGAGGTTTTCGCCGTCGAAGACTACGTAGGTGTATTTGTCTATCCAGTCGCCGGTGATGAGTATGCGGGCGGTGCGGCTGAGCATGAGGTCGAGTTCGATGTGGCGATGTCCGAAGATGAAGAAGTTGATGTCGGGGTGTGTTTTAAGGTAGTCTTTTGCGAAGAGCACGAGTTCCTCCTTGTCCTCTCCGGCGTAGGGCGGTTCGCCTCCCTGCGCTTCGTGTTTGCGGCGCGAATGTTCCGCCCATTTCAGCCCGGCCCACATACCGATGCGCGGGTGGAGCGAGGCAAAGAGGCATTGACAGACGGGGTTGTGGAACATGCGTCGCAGGAGCTTATACTTACGGTCGCCTGCGTCGAGTCCGTCGCCGTGGGCAAGGTAGAAGACCTTCCCATAGATTTCGGTGGTGCAACTGATGTCGCGGTGGACCGTCATGCCACATTCGCGCTCGAAGTAGTCGTGCACCCAAAGGTCGTGGTTGCCCGTGAAGAAGTGCACCTCCACGCCGAGGTCGGTCAGTTCGGATATCTTGCCGAGCAGGCGCGTGTAGCCCTTCGGCACGACGTAGCGATACTCGTGCCAGAAGTCGAACATATCGCCTAAGAGATAGACGGCGCTGGCCTTGTGTTTGATACTATCGAGGAAGTTGACGAGGCGGCGCTCCTGTGTGCGAGCGTGGGGAATGGCGAGGCTGCCAAAGTGGGCATCGGAGAGGAAATAGACGGGGCGCATAGGGCGGAAGGGAGAGTTTTTAGGTTGTGGGTAAGGCGGAGGGCGCGAACTGTGGTTGCCATGACATGACAACACACGGGACGACGCGGGCGGGGAGCAGGAAGGGGAACTTCGGTTTTCCGCAGGCGAGACGCCTGCGTACCATGCTTTCGCTGCTGATGCAGCGATTGGGGTGCAGGCGGGACGCCTGCGTACCCAGTTATTATGCGGGCGAGGCACCCGCGCTCCCAGGGAGGGAGGGGTTACAGATATCCCAGTTCGAGTTTTGCTTCTTCGCTCATCATGTCTTTATCCCATTCGGGTTCGAAGACGAGGTTGACGCGGGCGGCTGTCACGCCTTCTACGGCACTGACCTTTTGCCGGACGTCTTCGGCAATGAAGTCGGCGGCAGGGCAATTGGGCGCGGTGAGCGTCATGTCAACGTCGAGCTGGCCGTCGTCTTGCAGTTCGATGCGATAGATGAGGCCGAGGTTATAGACATCGACGGGTATTTCGGGGTCGTAGACCGTTTTCAACACTTCGACGATGCGTTCTTCAATCTTTAGCTTTTCTTCTTGCGTCATAGTTTTCCTTGTTCTTGATAACTATAGTAGGCATTGTCGCCCACGATGACGTGGTCAATGAGGCGTATGTCCATGGTTTGTGCGGCGGCGCGGATGCGCTGTGTGAGGGCATCGTCGGCTTGACTGGGGCGGACGGTGCCGCTGGGGTGGTTGTGGCAAACGGCCATGCAGGGTGCGTTGCGCAGGAGAGCTTCGCGCAGGACGAGGCGTATATCGACGGTGGTGGCTGTGAGTCCGCCGCGCGCGATGCAGACCTTGTCGATGAGGCGCAGGCTCTGGCTCAGCAGCAGGACGTGGAACTCCTCCGTGGGTTTATCTTCGAGGCGGCGAAAGACATCGTAGATATCTGCAGCCGACTGCATCTTGGGTGGACGGTCGGCGGGTTCGTCGGCACGTCGGCGTGCCAGTTCGCAGGCGGCGAGGATGGTGACGGCTTTAGCCTCCCCTACCCCGTTGTAGGTCTTCAGTTGGTCGATGGTCATTCGCCCGAGGCGTCGGAGGCTGCCGTGGCAGTCGGCCAGGACGCGGCGCATCAGCGCGACGGCCGACTCGCGCGTGGTGCCACTACCAATGAGAATGGCCAAGAGTTCTGCGCTGGAAAGGGCCTCGCCGCCGAGGGCGATGAACTTCTCGCGCGGGCGGTCGGCCTCGGCCCACTGCTTCACGGAGAGATGCGGTTGCGGCTGTTTATCGGGTTGGTTCATGATGCGTGACGAGTGACGAGTGTCGAGTAGGGCTACGCCGCCGATGGATGCGGGCGAGGCGCCCGCGTACCCAGTTAGGGGCTACGCCACCGATGGATGCGGGCGAGGCGCCTGCGTACCCAGTTGGGGCTACGCCGCCGATGGATGCGGGCGAGGCGCCCGCGCTCCCAGTGGGGCTACTTATAGAAATTCGTTTTGAAGGCTTCGAACTCATCTCGGCCGAGTACGCAGCGTCGCCACCAGGCGCGCAGGAAGCCCGTTCCATAGCCCGTGAGTTGGACAAAGGCGGCGGCCACGCTGAGCACGCCTACATAGAGGCTGCGGTTTTGCCACGAAGAGTCGATGCAAACCAGCAGGGCGTAGAGCCCAAGCAAGGCCCAAGCCCAGGGCCAGCAGAAGCCAGCGAGGAGCAAGGCGGCACAGCCCACGGTGAAGGCGGCGGGCAAGAGGTGGACGAGCTTCAGCGTACCTGGGTGGCGCTTGGTGAGGTTGATGCGGGCGATGCCAGAATTGTGGACCTGCTTGAAGAACTTTCGCAAGTCGGTGCGCCGTTTGTGCCACACCCACGCTTCGGGGAAGAGGCGCACACGCGCGCCGCTCTTGAAGAGGCGCGTGGAGAAGTCGATGTCTTCGCCAAAGCGCATGGCCGAGAAGCCTTCGAGGGCTTCGTAGGTAGTGCGGCGCACGCCCATGTTGAACGAGCGGGGATAGAACTTGTCCATCTTGCGCTTGCCGCCGCGAATGCCGCCCGTGGTGAAGAAGGACGTCATGGCGTAGTTGATGGCCTTCTGCATGGGAGTGAAGGAGGGGTGAGCGCGGTCGGGACCGCCGAAAGCATCGCAGGGGGCAGCGGCCAGTTCCTTCTCTACTTCTTGGAGATACGAGGGCGGGACGACGACGTCGCTATCAAGGATGAGTACGTAGTCGCCCTGGGCGCGCGCCACACCATAGTTGCGCGTCTGTCCAGGGCCGCTATTCTCTTTGCTGAAATAGCGCACGTTGAGCTTATCGGCATATCGCTCCACGACCTGGCGGCACGGCACGGCCGAACCGTCCTCGACGATGACGACCTCAAAGTCGCGCATCGTTTGTTGACACAGACTTTCGAGGAGCTCGTCCACTTCGTCGGGACGATTATAGACGGGAACGATGAAGGAGTATTTCATTAGGCGTTGACGTATATTTGCATTTATTGGTGTCTGGTAAAAGTTGCCGTAGGCAACATACCATGCTTAACCCCCGTCGCATGAAATGCGTCGTGGGGTATTAGATGCGGGGTGTATCTGCGTCTCCGTAGGAGCTCTTCGCTACGCTTCGAGCGACGGGGGTTAAGCATAATGTGTCGCCTACGGCGACAGAATGCCCCTCACTAATAAAAATTCTCAAAACAGTAATAGACACTAACTCTTTCGTTGCTTGTATCAACTTTTACCGGACACCAATAATTTGCATTGCTGTTAAAAGGACCTTAGCGCGTGCGTAGCACTTTCTTGCCATCCTTTATGTAGATGCCGCGTGCGGTGGGGGCAATGCGACGGCCAGCGAGGTCGTAGGTGGCAGTGGTTGTGGGCGTGGTGGAGACGGGGTTGATGCCCGACAAGTCGTCCGTATGGGCCACGATGCTGAGGCGTTCGCACGGGGGCATAGTGAGCGTGAGTTCGGCTGAAGGGTAGTGCGTAGTGGTTTCCGTGCCATCGGCAAGGGTCTGCGTGACTTGCCAAAAGGTGAAGGCGGCATCGTCGGTCGTGAGTCGCAACTCGCGTCCTTCGAACCACTGGCCGTCAATCAGTGCGCTCTTCACGGGGATGCCCTGCACGCTGAAGCCCTCGGGTGCCTCGCGCGCGTATATATAAATATTGTGTGGCTGACCTAAGCCGAAGTGGTTGGCCATATCAAGGTAAACGCCGCCTGTACGTCCCGCCAGCCAATGCTTCACGTTGTGCATCTCTTCGGCATGATAGTCGAGGCTGAAGCCCCACTTGGCGGCGGTGGCGCGAAACTCAAGGTCGATGTCGTCGTAGAGCTTATCGAGCAGAGGCTCAACGCTGCGCAGGTTGAGGAAGTCGCCCATGAAGACGGCGAAGCGGTCAATCCACATCTCGCGCGCCTCGTCGTTCTCCATCAGTTGGCGCCAGAGCAAAGTGCCTACCGACTGGTCGGGCCAGACGGAATACATCTGCGTGTTGTACATCCAGTCGTGCGCGGGGAAATACTGGTCATTCCAAAACAGCCCCATGCCTACGTCCATATCGAAACATATCCAGCGCCAGCGTGCATTGGCCTTGTTGCGCTCGCGCCACTGCCGTATGTTGCGCAGCGGAAAGTCGATGTTGGCGTAGTACATGTTGGCTATCATCAGGTTCATAAACTCCTCCACGTCCATGGCCTTGTTCCACTCTTCTAAGGTGTGGTTGCCCTGCGAATAGAAGGCGACGAAGCGGTTGAACTCGTCGATGGTTCCTTCGTCAACTTCGTTCCAGTCGCAGATGAGGTCGATGTCCTCCAGGTGGTCGTAGTTGGCAAAGATGTTGGCACTGCTACTGCGCTCGCGGATGTTGAGCAGGCCGTAGTACTGGCCGTTGAGATAGACGATGGCGGGCCGATAGCCTTGCCAGTCGAGGTCAACGTGACGGGCCACACTGCGCTGCATGGCAGCATCGCGAAAGTGGAGCAGGCCGCAGTCGTTGCCGCTATTGCGCAAGAAGAGCGACTTGAAGTCGGTCAGCCCCGGCTTGTCGTCGGGGAAAAACTCGTGTTTGAAGTATTTCTGACCGAAGCGTTTGTTGGCATAGACGACGAAGGGGTGAAACTCGGTGCCGTAGCGTGCGCCTTTGCTGCCTGCCATGCGCATCTCGCCCAGCTGGTTGAGGATAGCCTCGGTGCCGTCACCTTCGTAGTATTCGAAGTTCATCGGCCGGCGCCAGTTGTGCGTCCAGTTTGCCATATCGTCGCAGTTGATGCCTATTTCCTCGTCGTAAAGAAAGCGCGGGTCGATGGTGAGCGAGATGACGGGCATGGTCAGTTCGCGAGGATGAAAGATGAAGGACTCCGTCACACACTCCGACGCAATGGCACCATCCTTGAAGCGCTGGGCGCGAACGACGGTGGTCGTGTCAAAGCGCAAGGGACGCGTATAGGGCGTGGCATCGGGCGTAGGCATGGAACCGTCGAGGGTGTAGTAGACAGTAGAGCCGTCAGCCTCAAGGGGGAGTTGCAAAGACAGCTCTATGGGCTCTTTGCCCGTTACGACGCAGCCGCGCTGACTGAAAATGGGGGCCGGCAAGAGGCTTGTGGCCGTCTGTCCGCAGTTGGGGCGCAAAGGCGTAGGCTCCACGAGGAAGCCGCGCTCGCCACGGTGACCGTCCGTGGCACAACCATAGGAAACACCTGGGCGAAGCTGTGCGGGTATGTCGGTCCAAGAGTCTTGCAGCTCCTGCGCTTTGAAAAGATAGACGGCTCCCTTCTTCGTACTTTCAAGGCGGAAGTCGGTGTGCCATTCCATGGCCTCCTTGTCGCAATAGACGAGGAAGCGGCCATGAGCCGGAACATAGCGCGGCGGCAAAGGCCACGCCTGCGAGGGGTCGCTGCTAAGACCAATGCTGTAGTCCTTAAACACCGCAGCACGGTCCGACGTATTGTAGAGCTCAACCCACGAGTCGGGAAACTCGTTGAGGTCGTCGACGACGCTTCCTATGTCGGACTGCATCAATTCGTTGATAACAAACTGAGCGCGCACCTCACTTGCCATAGCAACGCAAAGAGCAAGGTTCAGCAAGGCGCGAAGGTGCCAGGCGCGAACGGGAAATAACAAGGATTTATACTTCATTATGCATTCAGGGAGGGGAGGAAGCAAACGCCTACTCCTTCACTTCTTCAAAATCTACATACTCGCCTTCGTCGGCGTGGAATATCTTGCCGTCGTCGGCGGCATGGTGGGACGCTCCGCCACGATACGACGGCCCAGCGCCTGCACCCGTACCACTACGGCGCGAGGGCGTTTCGCGCTGAAACGTTGAAAAGAAATAGCGACCTATATGGATAAAGGGGAGCAAAACGACAAGCAATATGCCGAACAACAATAGGAAGAGACAGCCAAAGAGTTTTGCCATAAGAGATTGTGCGTATGTTAGGAATTGTTTGAACAAATAGCGGAGCGGCTTCTTACTCTGTGCGGTTGTTCACAGACGGGCTGGCGGCAGAAGGGGCTTCCGCAGATGCTTCGTTGCTGGACGAAACAGGAGGTGCGGGAGGCACTGGCGGCATCGGGGAGAGAACGGGATGTGGCATTTGCGAACCCGTTGCGGCAGGTTTGGCTGTGAAGAGCGAAACGAGGATGTAGGCGGGGATAACGACCGTGAAACCGCCAACGCCTAAAAGCAGGAGCAGCAGCGCACTGACGGCAATGAAGCCGTAGCGCACTTCGTTACCTTCAAAACCATACGTCTTGAACTTCAGGGCAAACATAGGCACTTCGCTCACCAGCAACCAACAGCTCAGCCCAATGAGCACAACGATGAAGGCCCAAACAAAAGGAGCATTCAGCAACCACTCGGGAGCCGAAACGGCCAGCGACGACCAAAACAAAGCGTTGGCAGGCGTTGGCAAACCGATGAACCCGAGGCTCTGACGCTCGTCGAGGTTGAACTTCGCCAAGCGCAAGGCCGAGAAGGCGGCAATGAGGAAGGCTACGTAGGCCAGCGGCGCAAAGCTATGCGGCAAGACATCGCGCAGCAGCGAGAAGGCCACTGCGGCAGGGGCAAAACCAAACGTGATGTCGTCGGCCAAAGAGTCAAGCTCTTTGCCTATAGCGGAGCTAACGCCCAGTAGGCGCGCGGCGAAGCCATCGAAGAAGTCAAAGCCTGCGCCTAATACAATCCACAGGGCGGCAGCGGGATAGTTGCCGCGAAAGGCAACGTATGTTGCACAACAGCCGCACAACAAGTTGCAACAAGTCAGTGCGTTAGGGATATGTTTCTTCATTGATGTTGGTTTTTTTGTAGAGGCGTGATGGGTTGCCATGACATGGCACCATACTGAACGCGGCGCGAGGGGCATAGTCCTAACTGGGAGTACGGGCGTCTAACTGGGTACGCAGGCGTCTCGCCTGCATTCCTGGGAGCGCGGGCGCCTCGCCCGCACCCGTCGGCGGCGTAGCCCTAACTGGGTACGCAGGCGTCCCGCCTGCTTTCCTGTGAGCACGTGTGCCTCGCCCGCACCCATCGTCGGCGTAGCCCTACTCGCCGCTCGTCACTAAAGGATCCACTTGCTTCATCTTCGCTATCACGGTGCGATTGCCTATGGTCTTTTGTCCTACTTCAACGCACACCTCTGACCCCAAGGGCAGATAGACGTCAACACGGCTACCAAACTTGATGAAGCCGAGGTGCTCGTCGATGTAGCATTCTTCGTTTTCGCGAGCGTAGGTGACGATGCGGCGCGCCATGGCACCTGCTATCTGGCGCACCAGCACGCTGTGGCCCGACGGCGTATCGATAATCACCGCCGAGCGTTCGTTCTCGACCGATGCCTTCGGCAACCAAGCCTTATGGAAATTGCCGTTGTGGTGCTCCACCTTGCGCACGAAACCATCGCACGGGAACCAGTTGGCATGCACGTTCAGCGGACTCATAAAGATGCTTATCATGAAGCGGCGCTCGTGGAAATACTCCTCTTCGTCCACCTCCTCGGCCACCACAACACGCCCGTCGGCAGGAGCCACAACGACGTTCTCGGTCGTCTCGCCCTGGAAGATACGGATAGGACAGCGAAAGAAGTTGACGATGATGGCATAGACCACAAGACTGATGCCAAGCAGGACGTAGAAAGGCCATAGAGCCAGTCCGCGAAAAAGGAAATAGGCGGCAACGTTCAAGGCGAACAATGCCACAAAGCCATAGAGCAACGTGGGCGTGCCTTCGTGGTGCAGACGCACACGTTTTATTCGTGTCAGTTTCTTCATTGTGTTGTTTAACTTTACCAGTGTTGAGCGCCTTTTTCGTTATAGGCACACAACCTTTGCCGTGCAAAGTTAAGCATTTTAAGTTGTTTGCTCCAAACATTTTAGTTGCTTTCTTTCTTTTCTGCACCTCACAACGCTATTTTTAGACCGTTTTAGGCGTGGCTATCCCCCTGGGAGCGCGGGCGCCTCGCCCGCATCCATCGCCGGCGTAGCCCCCCCTGGGAGCGCAGGCGGCTCGCCTGCACCCATCGCTGGCGTAGCCCCCTGGGAGCGCAGGCGTCTCGCCTGCACCCATCGCAGGCGTAGCCCCCGCCTTGCACAATCATTTGCGCGTTTGCCAAAAAAGCCGTACTTTTGCCTACGATTTTAACGATACTCCTACGCCATGGCATACTACGGAAACATCCTTGAAGAAGAACTCAAGAACAAAGTGGCCGAAGATTTCTTCAGCATGTTCGACACTACGCAGATCGTAGGGCGCATTGACTTCTGCGTCTGTCTGCCGCCTGACCCCGTAGGTCTCAACGAGCCTGAACCACTCTTGTGGGCTGAAGCCAAGAGCGGCACGCGCCACGACATCTACGAGTCGTTCATTCAGCTCATTCTCACGCTGGGCAAGGAGCGTCCGCAAGACCATGTGCTGCCGCCCTCGTTCCTCGGAGCGTTCGATGCCGAAAAGATAGCTTTCCTGCCCTACAATGCCGTGCTCGACGTGTTGCGACAAAACGACTTCAACTGGAACGTAGCTCCCAGCAACCACACCACCAAGGAGTTTCTGCAACTCAAAGCCTTGCTCGAAAGTGCCCTGCACCACGGCCTTGAAATCTACTACTACGAGCGCGATGCAAAGGAGCTCCTCTACTTCATTCGCCACAACTTTGCGCTGCGCAAACTGGGCGTGCGCCACATACGCATCAACCGCAACAACTTCACACACATCTACCTCAAGTGGCTCGAAGCCGTCAAGCCCACCATCAACATCAACTGGGAAGCAGCCAAAAAGGCGGGCATCCTCGATGCCGATTTCTACTTGGCCGACATCCTCTCAAAGGAGAACAAGACGCTGGGCGAGAAACTCTTTGTTTTGCTGCAAGACGACCATTACCTGCTGGACCGCCGCGTGGACGACCTCGGCCTTGAAAACTACACGCGCGCACAATTCACCGACCACCAAGAGGCGCACCACCGCTTTTGGAACCGCTATGCGCGTCCGCCGCGCCGCGAGTATTGGGATGACATCGTAGGCCGCCGCGACCTGCTCGTGCCGCAAGACGTGCGCGAGCGTAAAGGCTCGTTCTTCACCCCCTCGCGCTGGGTGGAACTCTCGCAACAATACATTGCAGCCGAATTGGGCGAAGACTGGCAGGAGCACTACTACGTGTGGGACTGCTGCGCCGGCACGGGCAACCTGCTGGCGGGTCTGACCAACAAATACAACATCTACGCCTCCACGCTCGACCGCGCCGACGTGCAGGCCATGCACCAACGCATCGCTGCCGGTGCCAACCTGCTACCTGCTCACGTCTTTCAGTTCGACTTCCTCAACGACCCTTTCTTCGACGAAACCGATGAACAAGGCAACGTCGTCAACAAATCTAAACTCCCACAAACGCTACAAGACATTATTCGCGACCCAGAAAAGCGTAAACGACTCGTGGTGTATATCAATCCACCGTATGCGGAGGCAGGGACGGCCACGCAAGTGACAGGAAGCGGTGAAAACAAGAAAGGGGTAAGCAACAATACGACTATTTGGAAAAGATATAGGAAAACTTTTGGCCTTGGCATAAGGGAACTCTACGTTCAATTCTTTGCTCGCATATATGACGAAATCCCTACTTGTATCCTTGCAGAATTTTCAAAGTTGAAAATTCTGCAAGGAACTGCCTTCTTGGATTTCCGCAACTTCTTCCGAGCGAAGCTCGGTCGAAATTTTTGCGTTCCAGCCAATACGTTCGATAATGTTAAAGGGCACTTCCCCATTGGCTTTTTTATTTGGCACACCAACGGTAATGAAGTATTTACGAAAACCTATACAGACGTTTACAAAGCCGACGGCGAGTTTCTCCGCAAAAAGATTATCACGAATGAAGGGAGTGTCTCAATTACTAAATGGATCACGCTTTGGATGCAAAACAGCGATGAACCAATCTTAGGCTATTCAGGAAATACAGGACCTGATTTTCAACACAATCAATACCTTTTTATCTCGTCAGAGCAAGTACTATTAAAAGGAAAAAGGCCAAATAATGAAACGAAGTACACACTAAGACGCCACAACCTTATACCCGCTTGCATATACTTTGCTGTGCGTCTTCACCAACCCGCCACCTGGCTCAACGACCGCGACCAGTTCCTCTACCCTACCGATGGTTGGCAGACAGACTGGGAGTTTCAGACAGATTGTTTAGTCTTTACGCTCTTCCACGGACAAAACCGCATCAGCTCTGCCCACGGCACGAACCACTGGATACCTTTCACCGAAGAAGAAGTAGGTGCGCAGGAGCGTTTCGACAGCCACTTTATGAGCGAACTGCTGCGCAAACCGCTTGCCGTGCATCGCGTAAGAAGCGAGATGGACGACCTCTTTGATGCAAAAGAAGCTGACGACACACCTGCCATCCCCACCCCACTTGAAGCCATGAGCCAAGAAGCACACGCCGTGTTGCAGGCAGGGCGCGACCTATGGCAATACTATCACAAGCAAAAACACGCCAATCCCAACGCTTCTTTCTACGACATACGCCTACACTTCCAAGGCACCAAGACCACCGCGAGCGGTAAAGAGCAAATGAACCCCGACAGCACCGACACTGAATACACTCGCCTCATCACCGCCCTGCGCCAACAACTCAAAGTGTTGGCTCAAAAGATTGAACCCAAAGTGTATCAGTACGGGTTCTTAAAACAATAACCGAACTATTGGTGTCCAGTAAAAGTTGATACAAGCAACGAAAGAGTTAGTGTCTATTACTGTTTTGATGATTTTTATTAGTGAGGGGCTTTCTGTCGCCGTAGGCGACACATTATGCTTAACCCCCGTCGCTCGAAGCGTAAGCGAAGAGCGTCGTGGGGAAAAGCTATCTAATACCCCACGACGCATTTCATGCGACGGGGGTTAAGCATGGTATGCCAGCTACGGCAACTTTTACCGGACACCATTATAACCGAACAGCGCAATGAACGACTTCAACCGCCTCAAGATATTCACCGCCAACCTCTCTACGAGCGTGGAACTGCCCGTGGCCGAGAGTGGTGTGGTAGCGGGTTTCCCGTCGCCCGCCGAGGGCTACCTGCAAGGCAGCATCGACCTCAACAAAGAAATCGTAGGCCATCCCGCCACGACGTTCCTGGCCCGCGTAGAGGGCAACTCCATGCGCGGACGCGGCATTGAAGACGGCGACCTCGTGGTCATCGACAAAAGCCTGGAACCCGCCGACGGCGACATCGTCGTGGGGTTCATCGACGGCGACTTCACAATGAAAACCTTTCGCATAAAGCACGAAGGCACGCAACGCCACATCTGGCTCGAACCCGCCAACCCCGACTTCCCCATCATCCCCATTTCCGAAGAAGACGACTTCACCGTCTGGGGCGTCGTTACCTATACTATTAAGCGCCACCGATAGTGCCCCTCTTGGGCGCCTGCGTACTCAGTTAGGGCTAACGTCAACGAATTCCGTAGGCGAGACGCCTGCGTCACATGCTATGCGCCCGCGCTCCCTTCCTCGCCACTTCAAAAAAACGTCTCTATGTTTGCCCTCGTCGATTGCAACAATTTCTACGTCTCGTGCGAACGCGTCTTTGCGCCCGATTTGCGCAATCGCCCCGTCGTTGTGCTTTCCAACAACGACGGTTGCATTGTAGCCCTGAGTCAGGAAGCAAAAGCGTTAGGGCTGAAGCGCGGCGACGTATTCTTTCAAGTGCGCCGACAGTTGGAAGCGAGCGGCGTGGCCGTTTTCAGTTCCAACTACACGCTCTATGGCGACATGAGCCACCGCGTGATGATGCTGCTGGGCGAGTTCACACCGCGCCTTGACATCTACAGCATCGACGAAGCGTTCCTCGACCTTAGCGGCATGGGCGGTTACGAAGAGCTGAAGCCCTACGGCGAAAACATAGCGCGCACCGTGCGACGCGGCACGGGCATCCCCGTCTCCGTAGGCATCGCTGGCACGAAGACGCTGGCCAAGATAGCCAGCAAGTTTGCCAAGAAATACAAAGCCTACAACGCTTGCTGCATCATCGACACCGAACAGAAACGCGAGAAAGCCCTGCGCCTCTTCCCCATCGCCGACGTTTGGGGCATCGGACGCCGCCACTCGGCCCGCCTACTCAGTGCAGGCGTGAAGACGGCATGGGACTTCACGCAGAAACCCGCCGCGTGGGTGCGACGCGAGTTTCACGTCACGGGCTTCCGCACCTGGGCCGAACTGCGCGGCGAGAGCTGCATCAGCATCGACGAACTGCCGCAAAACAAAACGCTCTGCACCAGCCGCAGCTTCCCCGCTGAGGGCATCGAAACGCTCGCCGTGCTGGAAGAGGCCGTGGCCAATTTCGCCGCCGAATGTCACCGCCGCCTGACCCGCCAAGGGGCTGCCTGCCAAACGCTGACGGTCTTTGCCCACACCAGCTACTACCGCACCGACCAACCGCGCGACTTTCTGCAAACCACGGTGCAATTCCCCGTGGCTACGGCCTCGCTCGCAGAAATCGTCAGCACAGCGGTACGCGCCCTGCGACAGTCGTGGCGCACCGACGGACACTTCTTCTATAAAAAAGCAGGGGTCATCCTCTCCGACATTTGTCCTGCGGACGAGGTACAACTCAGCCTCTTCGACCCCACCAACCGCCGCAAGCAACGCGCCATAGAGAAGGCTATTGCCACCATCAACGCCCGTTGCGGACAAGGCAGCATCCGCATGGCCGTGCAAGGACAGGACAAACGTTGGAAACTCAAAACAGAACACCTCTCGCGCCGCTACACCACCAACATCAACGACATCATTCGCGTGAAGTAACACGCGGCGGCGCAAAAGTTTCTCGGCTGTCGTTTCGCTTTGTGCTACGTTATTGCTATCTTTGCGCGATAATGCGACCCTCTTATGAACAAACAGACAGCCATATCCGCCGCGCGCCCTACCCTGCTCGGCATGACCCCCGAAGAGCTTTCCGAACGCTGTGTGCAGCTTGGAGCGAAGCCCTTCGTGGGTAAACAAATTGCAGGGTGGATATACCAGCGTGGTGCGCGCACGTTCGACGAAATGACGAACGTGTCGGCCAGCCTGCGCTGCCAGCTTGCCGAGCGCTACGACGTTTGCGGCGAACCGCCCGCACGCAGCCAGCGCAGTGCCGACGGCACGGTGAAATACCTTTTCCCCGTCAGCGGCGGGCGCTACGTCGAGAGCGTTTTCATCCCCGACGGAGAGCGCGGCACGCTCTGCGTCAGTTCGCAAGTGGGCTGCAAAATGGGCTGCACGTTCTGCATGACCGGCCGACAAGGGTTCGAGGCTCAACTCAGTGTGGCCGAAATCCTCAACCAGCTCCACTCCCTGCCCGAGCGCGAACGCCTAACGAACGTCGTCTTTATGGGGCAAGGCGAACCGATGGACAACCTCGATGCCGTTCTGCGTGCCACGGAAGTGCTCACCGCGCCGTGGGGCTGGGCCTGGAGTCCGCGCCGCATCACGGTGAGCACCGTCGGCGTGCGCCGTGGCCTCGAGCGCTTCTTGCGCGAAAGCGAATGCCATCTCGCCGTGAGCCTCCACAGTCCGTTCCCTGCCGAGCGCGAAGCCCTCATTCCAGCACAGAAAGCCTTCACCGCAGCCGACATCATCGCGCTGCTCGAAACCTATCCGCCGTTCCGCCGCCAGCGACAGGCCAACGACGACAGCGCGCGCCAGCGACGCCTCTCGTTCGAATACACCGTCTTTGCTGGCGTCAACGACACACCGCGCCACGCCCGCGCGCTGGTGCGCCTACTCAGCCGGCTCAACTGCCGCGTCAACCTCATTCGCTTCCACGCTATCCCTGGCTCCCCCCTGCGCGGTGCCACCGACGCTCAGATGACGGCCTTCCGCGACAGCCTGACCCACGCTGGCCTCTTCGCCACCATCCGCGCCTCACGCGGCGAAGACATCCTCGCCGCCTGCGGACTGCTCAACACGGCCGAGAACGTTAAACGTTAAACATTAAACGTTAAACATTAAACATTAAACATTAAACGCATTAAGGCTGACGCTGCAGCCCCCACGACAAATCAACACTGGTTTAGTATGGCGCGTTGTTAACGCGACGCGACCCGCCGCCAAAATCTAACCACCGAGCCATCAGCGCTCATCGTGGTTTCCAAATACCTATTTAATATATGTCCGACATCGCTTCACGTCCCCTCCGCATAGGCCTCACGCC
Organism: uncultured Prevotellaceae bacterium; assembly: GCA_900317635.1. GTDB lineage: Bacteria > Bacteroidota > Bacteroidia > Bacteroidales > Bacteroidaceae > Alloprevotella. The sequence goes on from ONHN01000021.1 coordinate 50,705, forward strand.
TGGCGACACCAACGGCATAGGCTACGAGATTATCCTCAAGACCTTCACCGACCCCATGATGGTAGAACTCTGCACACCCGTTCTCTACGGTTCGCCGCGCACGGCAACCTACCACCGCAAGGCCATTGGTAGCGAAACGCAGTTCCAAATCCTCCACAGCATCAACGACGTGCAAGACGGCCGCCTCAACATGGTGAGCTGCTACGACGAAGAAGTGCGCATCGACCTCGGTCAGCCTACCGCCGAAAGCGGGCGCGCCGCACGCATCTGCCTCGAACGCGCCGTCAGCGACCTCAAAGCGGGCCACATCGACGCCCTCGTCACGGCACCAATCTGCAAAGAGAATATCAAGGCGGACGACTTCCCCTACGTGGGCCACACCGAGTTTCTGCAAGCCCGCCTCTGCGAAGAAGGAAAGAAGGCCCTGATGATACTCACCAGCCGCCAGCTGCGCGTGGCCGTAGCCACGGCCCACTTGCCGCTGAGCGAAGTGAGCCGCGCCATCACGCCCGAACTCATCGAAGAGAAGGTGCGCACGCTCTACGCCAGCCTGCGTCGCGACTTCCTGCTACCCTCGCCCCGCATCGCCGTCCTCGGCCTCAACCCCCACTGCGGCGACGGCGGCACCATCGGCACCGAAGAGCGCGACGTCATCATCCCAACGCTGAAACGCCTGGCCGACGAGGGACTACCCGTCTTCGGACCCTTCGCCGCCGACGCTTTCTTCGGCTTACACCAGCACCGCGAGTTCGACGCCGTGCTGGCCATGTACCACGACCAAGGCCTCATACCCTTCAAATATCTTGCCATGGACGAGGGCGTGAACTTCACAGCGGGCATGCCCTTCGTGCGCACCAGCCCCGACCACGGCACCGCCTTCAACATAGCGGGTAAAGGGGTGGCAAACGCAACATCGTTCCGCGAAGCTGTCTATGCCGCCATCGACATCGTGCGCGCACGTCGTGCCGACGACGAAGCCACGGCCAACCCGCTGCCAAAGCTCTACCACGACCGCCGCGAAGACGGCGAACGACCCCGCCGCTTCCCGCGCGAACCGAAGGACATGACGCCCGAACTCACCGACAACGCCGAAGTATGAAGTTTGCCATCATAGCAGCGGGCGAAGGCTCCCGCCTCCAGCAAGAGGGCATCGCCCTGCCAAAACCGCTCGTCAAGCTCTGCGGCGAACCCATGATAGAGCGCCTCGTGCGCATCTTCACCGCCTGCGAGGCCGAAGAGGTTTGCATCATCGTCAACGACCTCTTCCCCGAAACGGCAGCCTTCGTGCGCGAGCTACAGCAACGCCCCGCCCTGCCGCCCATCAGCCTCACGGTGCAAACAACGCCCAGCTCTATGCACAGCTTCGCCCAACTTGCACCCCAACTCTCCGATGCACCATTTTGCCTCACAACGGTCGATACCATCTTCCGCGAAGACGAATTTGCAGCTTACATCAACGAGTTCAAAGCCTCCGAAGCCGACGGACTCATGGCCGTCACGGACTACATCGACGACGAGAAGCCACTCTACGTCGGCACCGACGAGGTGCTGAACATTACAGGCTTCTTCGACCAACAACCGCCCGCTGCCCGCTACATCAGCGGCGGCATCTACGCCCTTAAGCCAGCGGCACTGCAAACGCTCCAACGCTGTATGGCCGAAGGCCAAAGCCGTATGCGCAACTTCCAACGCGGCCTCATCGCTGATGGCCTGAAACTGCGCGCCCGCCCCTTCACGAAAATCCTCGACGTGGACCACGCCGCCGACATTCAAAAGGCCGAAGCCTTCTTGAAAGGCTTACAATAACAACAGACACAAACCATAGCGATTATTAACACGTTATGAACTGCAAGCACATCCTCGGCATTAGTCGCTCCCCGCGTTTCTCGCCCAACAGCGAAGAGCGCGACGCGGCCATTTTCCAGGCCGTGGCCACGTGCTTGCGCGAACGCGGGGCTATCGTCACAACCCTATGCGAAGACGAACTTTCAGCAGTGGGAAGTGCCGACCTCATCTTTAGCATGGCGCGCGGCGAGGCCATCAACAAGCTCTTAGCGTTAGCACCTAACGTCCCTATCATCAACCGCCCACAGAGCATCGCCCACAACCGCGCCCGCCTGCAACAGCTACAGCTCCTTCGCCATAAGCTCCCCAGTGCTTGCCCCCCCTATGCCCCTCTCCCTTCAACCGACACCGAGGGGCTGAAAGCCTTGCTACCAGCCTGGCTGAAAACCAACGGCGACGGCGAAACGGCGACGGACGTGCGCTACGTCGAAGCCCCCAACGAGCTTCTTAAAGCTCTTGAAGAAGGAAAAGGACGATATGCGCTGCTAATGAAACACATAACGGGCGACCTCGTGAAGTTCTACGGCGTAGCCGACACGTTCTTCCATTGGCAATACGCCACACCCCCCGATGCCGCCTCGGCATCCTTCAGCAAGTTCGGAAACGAACGCATCAACGGACGCGCTGCAGGCTACGAGTTTGACGTAAAGGCCCTGCAAAGCATCGCCGCGACAGCCGCTCGCACCATCGGCTTCGACATCTATGGCGGCGACGCCGTCATCACCGCCCAAGGCGAAATCTTCATCATCGATTTCAACGATTGGCCCAGCTTCTCCTCCTGCCGCGAAGAGGCCGCTGAGGCTATAGTAAAGCACATTATAAAATATAATGAGTAATACATCGCTTAATAAATATCTTAATCAAATTATACAAGGAGATTGTTTAGATGTTTTAAAACAGTTTCCTGATAATTGTATAGACTTAGTCGTAACTTCACCTCCCTATAACCTCAAGAATTCAACGGGAAACGGAATGAAAGATGGGCGCGGTGGAAAATGGGCTAACGCTGCACTTATACAAGGCTATGACACCTATGACGATTGTTTGCCTAATGATATGTATGCTAAATGGCAACACAATGTTCTCTTAGAATTGCTAAGGGTCGTCAAAGATGATGGAGCTATTTTCTACAACCATAAGTGGCGTGTGCAAGCAGGTCTTATCCAAGATCGAAGAGATATTGTATATGATGTACCTCTGCGCCAGATAATCATTTGGAAAAGAAAAGGAGGTATCAACTTTAATCCAGGCTACTTCCTACCTACTTACGAGGTTATATACCTCATTGCAAAGAAACAATTCAAACTTAAGCCACATGCAAATCGATACGGAGATGTATGGGAAATACAACAGGAACAGCGCAATGACCACCCCGCCCCATTCCCTGTAGAACTAATTGACCGTATCATTTCTTCTACTACAGCTGAAATTATCTTAGACCCGTTTATGGGGTCGGGAACTACAGCTGTCGTTGCTGCAGGTTTAGGCCGTCAGTTTATTGGCATTGAGAAATCTGAAAAATACTGCAAAACTGCGCGTCAGCGATTAGAAAGGAACCGCATCTATCCTGAAACTGCGCGCTTTCATCAACCTACGCTATTTTCGGAAATAACGATGAATGGATAACTGATTAATAATATGAGTACCAATATGAAATCTTTCACTAAAGAAGAACTCATACATTTGCTACAAAACATTGCTCAAAGAGGATGGATAGAAAACTATCGAGGTAAAAACAATGGGGCTGTGGGTAATATCATAGAGGATTTGTTAGGCATAGAAGAAAACAACTTGCCTATACCTAACGCTGCCGAATGGGAATTAAAAGCACAAAGAAGTCAATCTAACTCGCTTTTAACACTTTTCCATTGCGAACCCTCACCTACCGCTCTTCGTATCGTGCCAAATCTTCTTTTACCTAACTATGGCTGGCCACATAAACTAGCAGCAATAAAATATCCTAACGAAGAAATGAGCTTTAGAGCTACAATTAACACTAAAACTGCCAACGAAAGAGGCTTTTACGTTGTAGCTAATGACTCGGAACGAAGAATTGAAATACATTTTAGTGAAAAAGCTGTTGATGACAAACATTTGCAATGGCTCAAATCTATTAAGAGACGTGCTGACTATAATGCCGACTTAAACCCTATACCTTATTGGGGATATGATGACCTTTGTTACAAAGCTGGTACGAAACTAAAAAATTGTTTCTTTATTGAAGCGGAAACTAAAAAGGAGAAGGTAAACAATCACTTTGTCGAGTTCTTCAAATATAGCTATATCCTAAAGCTTTCAGGGTTTAGCAGCCAAGCTTTTATTGACGGTATTAAGCAAGGCCTAGTATATATTGACTTTGATGCTCGTACAGGCCACAATCACGGAACCAAGTTTCGTGTTAACTCTAACTACATACCTTCGTTTTATTCAGACAAAGAAGTAATCATTGATTGTAGAAAGGAAAATGAATAAATACGACACTGCAATAATGCCAAATCAAACCACCCTCCAATCCTCCCTCAAGAGCCTCGACACCGAAGAATGGCTCGACATCCACTTCACGCGCCCGCTCGGCCTACTGTGGGCTCGTTTCTTCATACGCCTGGGCGTCCACCCCAACGTGGTCACGGTGCTGAGCATCTTTCTGGGCGTGGCGGCCGGCGTGCTGTTCTACTTCGACAGCTTCGCACTCAACGCGCTGGGCGTGTTGCTGCTTGTTTGGGCCAATATCTACGACTCCACCGACGGACAAATGGCGCGCATGACGGGTCAAAAGACGCGGCTGGGCCGCATACTCGATGGCGCGGCTGGCGACTTCTGGTTCGTGGCCATCTACTCCGCCATCAGCTTGCGCCTTATGCCCCAAAACATTCCTGGCACTGATGTCAAGTGGGGCGTATGGATTTGGCTCTTCTGCGCTTTTGCGGGCTTCGTATGCCACGCCAAGCAATGCCAACTCGCCGACTACTATCGCAACATACACCTCTACTTTCTAAAAGGAAAAAGCGGTAGCGAGCTCGACAGCAGTCCCAAGCTGCGCGAAGAGTTTGCCACGCTCTCGTGGGGCAAAGACTTCCTGTGGAAGTTCTTCCTTATGTTCTACGTCAACTACACCTCGGCACAAGAAAAGATGACGCCCCGCTGGCAGTCGTTGCGCCGCACGCTCAAAGAAACCTACGGCGATGGCCCTGCCCCCGAAGCCGTGCGCCAAGAATTTCGCAAGGGGAGCCTTCCCCTCATGCCGCTGGCCAACGCCTCTACCTTCAACCTACGCGCCATCGCACTCTACGTAGGCATACTTGCCGCCATACCCTGGCTCTATCCCCTCTTCGAAGTCACCGTTATGAACGTCATTGCCTACGTCATGCGCCAACGCCACGAACGCCTCTGCGCACGCATTGAAGCTAACATTAAACAATAAACAATAAACATTAAACAATAAACATTAAACATTAAGCAAGCCCCCTCGCTGCCTGCAAGGCTATCCAACCTCCCTCCCTTTTGGGGAGGGCCGGGGTGGGGCTTAAACAATAAACGTTGCCTCCCGCGTCGTTCCGTCTGTTGCTGTACCACAGCAACCTCAACGCCGCTAACAGTAACCGCCCTATGCGTCCATTATATCGTAACCTCTTTTTGCTTTTCGGTCTTGTTGCCATTGGCGTGATGCTCTACAGCTTCGGCGTTGACTTCAACGACCTGCACAGCCACCTGCGCAGAGCGGGCCTCTACCTGCCCGCCGTGGTGGGCATCTGGGTCTTCGTCTATGCTTGCAACGCGGGTGCCTTCCAGCTCATCGTCAACAGCGGCACGCACGACAAGCACCTCTCTTTCCTCCACGCCTACAAGCTCACCGTGTCGGGCTTCGCTTTCAGCTATACCACGCCCTTCGGCTTTGGCGGCGCACCCTACCGCATCATGGAGCTCAGCCATTACATCGGAACGGCGCGCTCCGTCTCGGCCACGGCACTCTATTCCATGATGCACATCCTCTCCCACTTCGTGCTGTGGATGACGGGTGTCGCGGTGTTCCTTGTGCTCTACTTCGACCGCATGGCAACGTGGCTCTGGATACTCTTCGCCATCTTCGCCCTCGTGTTCCTCGTCGTGCTCTGGTTCTTCTGGTATGGCTATCGCCACGGCATCATCGTGAAGCTCTACAGCGTCTTGCTCCACATCCCCTACGTCAAGCGTTATGCACGGCGGTTCTACGACAAAAACGTAGAGGCTATGCAGCAAGTGGACCAAAACATCGCCTACCTCCACAGCCAGCCCCGCGCCTTCTACGGCTCGCTGCTGCTCGAGTATGTTGGGCGCGTCATCAACTCCTTCGAGTTCTTCTTCATCCTGCGTTCCCTTGCCATTCCCGCCAGCTTCGGCGACGCGTTGCTCGTGTTGGCCTTCAGCTCGCTCATTGGCAATATGCTGTTCTTCTTCCCCATGCAGCTCGGCGCGCGCGAGGGCAGTCTGGCCGTCATCGTCAAGCTCCTGGGCTTCGGTGCACCCAGCATAGGCATCTTCACCAGCTTCTATACGCGCGTTCGCGAACTCTTCTGGATCTTCGTGGGCGTAGGACTCGTAAAGTTTGGCAACAAACGACTAATGAAAGATAGCGAACGATAAACAAAACTCCATACATAATATGAAAGACATTAAAGCCATCATCCTCGACTACGGCGGCACCATCGACACGGGCGGTCGCCACTGGGCCCGCGTCCTGCGCGAGGCCTACAACGCCAGCAACGTCCCCATCACCGACGAGCAGTTTCGCGAAGCCTACGTCTTCGGCGAACGCGCATTGGCCAAAGCGCCTATCGTGAAGAAGGACGACGATTTCCGCCACCTCCTGCTTAAGAAGGTGGACCAAGAGATAGCCTGGCTCGAATACAAGGGCTACTGGAACGCCAGCGGCCTCATGCGCGAAGCTGCGCGCTACGACATTGCATCGTTCTGCGACAACTTCGCCCGCGAACAAACTCGCCGCGCGCGCGCCGTCATCGAAACACTATCCAAAACCTACAAGCTCGTCCTCGTCAGCAACTTCTACGGCAACATCCACACCGTACTGGCCGCCTACGAACTCGACCAATTCTTCCCCGACATCATCGAAAGCAGCGTAGTGGGCGTGCGCAAGCCCGACCCGCGCATCTGGAAACTCGGTGTGAAAGCCGCTGGCTGCAAAGCCGCACAATGTTGCGTGGTGGGCGACAATTTCCGCAAGGACATCGCTCCCGCCGCCAGCATCGGATGCAACACCATCTGGTTCAAGGGCGAAGCATGGGACGCGAACGAACAAACCGACGAGACGCTACCCAACGCCATCATCACCGCCATTGAGCAACTTCCCGAGGCCCTGAAGAAATAAACGCCGCGCTTTCGCGCAGTTACGATAAGCACTCTCGAAGCTTCTCTCCCTAACGTGTACTCCATTCGCGGGGATGGAATGCTTTCCATGCGGGCGTGGAAAAAAGTCCATGCGGGCATGGAACCCATTCCACCCCCGCATGGACTTTTCTGTATTGCCCATTATTGGTGTCCGGTAAAAGTTGATATAAGCAACGAAAGAGTTAGTGTCTATTACTGTTTTGAGGATTTTTATTTATTGGTGTCCGGTAAAAGTTGCCGTAGGCAACATACCATGCTTAACCCCCGTCGCATGAAATGCGTCGTGGGGTATTAGATGCGGGGTGTATCTG
>ONHN01000021.1:58250-63649 GCA_900317635.1 uncultured Prevotellaceae bacterium
GGGGTATTAGATGCGGGGTGTATCTGCGTCTCCGTAGGAGTCGCACATCAATCTAACTTATTGTTTGTGCGACTCCTACGGAGACGCATTGTAGTTTGTCACCTTTTCCCCACGACGCTCTTCGCTTACGCTTCGAGCGACGGGGGTTAAGCATAATGTGTCGCCTACGGCGGCAATTTTTTGTCTCCCTGAAGGCAATTTTTTGTCTCCCTGGAGGCAATTTTTTGTCTCCCTAGAGGCAATTTTTTGTCTCCAGGGTGACAATTTTTTGTCTTCAGGGTGACAATTTTTTGTCTTCAGGGTGACAATTTTTTGAGTAGAGGAGAGACAAGTGACAAGTGACGAGTGGACTACGCCGATGAAGTATATGGGACGCAGGCGTCTCGCCTGCACTCCAACGGCGGCGTATGCCCTCCTGGGAGCGCGGGCGCCTCGCCCGCACAAATCGCTGCGGCAGCAGCGAAGGTTAGGGATAGGCTGGTATTAGCTTCGCTGCTGGCGCAGCGATTAGGTGCAGGCGAGACGCCTGCGTACCCAGTGAGGCAACAACAAAACCTCCCGCACGGCTCAACGAATGAGCGTGCGGGAGGTTTATTGTTAGGGCTTATCGTAAGGAGAGAGCAGTGGACTACTCTTCTTCTGCGCCCCACTCGGAAGCGTCCCAGCTACGGCTGAAACCGCCTTCCACTTCGGTGTTAGGATCAATTATAACTTCGCCGCTAACGCAAAGCACTTCGCTCTGCTGAAGGCTCAGCACCTCGGCGGCGGGCATGATGTATTTCTTCATAGCTATATTATATTTTGCGGTTTAAGCTTAAGCCCCGCCCCGCCCCTCGCAAGGAGGGACGGGAATGTGGGACAACTTAAACTAATTCATGTGTCGGAAGCTATCGCTTCCTTAGGGATATGCGAAACTTGAATTATTTCACAAGCACCTTCTTGCCGTTGATAATGTACAGGCCGTTCCCAACGTTCTGTACGCGGCGACCAGAAAGGTCGTAAACCTCACCGTTCTGAGCGGCTTCGGTAGCCACGCCCGTGATGCCCGTGGTTTCGTCCGTGGTTTCGCCAGCGGCGAGGACGAGGGCGCGAACGTCGGAGCTCGTGCTGTTGTCAATGTAAGCGCGGTTAGCACCGAGCGTACCCGTAGCGGAGAGCTTGTAGAAGCCGATAACGCCGCTGCTGGCACCCAGTACGAGGGCGTCCGTTACGTTGCCAGCAAAGTAGTTGCCCACGAGGTCGTTCTGCTCAGTGAGTTCGTCAGCACTATCGATGATGGTAGCCGTAGCGGTAGCAGCACCGTCTTCATCAACGAGCATGACGGGCGTACCAGCGGGAATGGTGTTGGCCGTTTCGTAGTACTTGGCCTTACCCGCGGCGATGTTAGCCTCAACGCGCATCACCTTAGCACCCGACACTTCTACGGGGAAGGGGAATACGGCGGTAGCGTAGCTGGCGTCGCCAACAACGTTCATGTTCACCGTTACGTCCGTAGCGGGTTCGAATACCCAGTAAGCAGCGTCGCTCGTAGCTAAGCTACCGATGAGGGTGTTGTCGGCATACACACTGTAGTAAGCATAGTAAAGGTAGTATTCATATTCACCTTCACCATTACCATAAGCGATAGAGAATGCACCCTGGCCAGGAGCAACTGCCAACCAGTGAACATACTTGTCTTGAGCTGCTGATACAAAGGCTTTGTAGTTAGCATTGTAAAATACCCAGTTGAACCAGCCCGTGTTGGAGAGCATGTAGGGCTTTCCGTCAATGGTGCGTACTTCGATAACAGAAGCCGCATCGCTGGCAGCTTGCTCAGCTGTAAGGTCGGCAACGACACCACCACGAGCACCAAGGTTAATAGCGCGGAGATACTTACCCGTGCTAACGTTCTTCACGCGATAGAAACCATCGGCGGGATAAATGATGCCAGCTTCAACCATAGCCTTAGCCGCTGCATACTCTTCAGTGTTGAAGGAGTTGCGCACAATATTCATACTGAAAGTGCTTATGAAGTTATTAGCAGCTTCAGCAGAGATACCGAAGGGGTGACCTACAGTGGGAGCAATATCGCTGGTTGCGGGTCGCGTTGGGTCGGCGAAGATGTAGGGATAAACCTCAGCTACGACTTTAGCCGTCTTGTCGCCAGTGTGGAAGTATTCATCGAGGAGAGCGACGACGGCCGTGGGGTCGAAATCTTCAGCTTCGTAGATGAGGCAGCGGTTACCATCGCTGGCTGTTATCCATGGGCCGAAGTCGGCACCCGTATTGTGTTCAACGGAAGCGTTCAGGTATTTGTAACCACTCTTGATTTGGTAGAAGGGGAAAGAGTTATCAACAAATTCAACCGCTGCGGGCTCATCAGAAAGCGTGTTAACGTTACCAGCTACGAACTTGCTATCAGCAACGCTCCACATGTAGTAGTTGCCTTCATACTCAATGAAAGCAAAGTTGTTGATGGCATAGCTGCTATTCTTCACCGTGTTGGCCAAAAGGCCATTATTCGTTGTATAGGTGCCACGTTTAACAACGACACGATAAGCCTTATTGTTGCTCAAGTTGGAAATAGGATAAACAATACCATCTTTCAGGTTAGCCGTCACGTTGATGGTGCAGTCTCTATAGCCTATGGTGCCTTCCGTTGTGATATCCCAAACGAACGTGTCATAAGCAGCAGTCCAAGCTGTGGGAATAGTCACACTGCTTTTAGCCTCTTGCTCAACAACCTTGCTGTCAACCTTCGTGCCATTTTCGTAGAGGTCGTAGGTTACGTTGACAGTTAGAGCTTCTTCAACCGTGAACTGTGAACCCGTGTTGGTCAAGAAATCCGAATAAATCAGGTTGTGGTTGCCAGTGTTCTGCTCGTTGATGTACCAGCGGCCATATCTCAGGCCGAACGTGGGCGTGCCGTTGAGCGACTCGATGGTCCAAGCGTATGGATACGTACCCATCTGTACGGTTCCCCCCGAGTATGTGTAGCTCATGTATTTGCCTTCGCCTACAGCCTTGTTTATAACCTTGATGCCGCTATAGGGGTCGCCCATAAAGGCCCACTCGTATGCGGAAATAGGTTCACCTTTTGAAACTTGGTTCGTACGGATGTCATTCGATGTTTCTGCGTAGTAAACGTAGTGGCCGCGCACGGTCATGAAGTACCACGAAGCGTCAGCATAGCTGGAGCTGAGCGTAAAGGGCAGGTTGTACGTCACCGTTACGTCAACCACGTTAGCACCCGCAGCAATCGTTGTGGGCTTCACAGCATAGGAGCAATAAGGACGTTGCAGCTCAGCGGGCAGCGTGGTGATGTCGTTGCCAACGTAGGCAGGCTTAGCTTCAGTAGAGTCAACCACGTTGCCGCTGACATCCTTGATAACGTACTGCACCGTAGCGCTGGGGTTGAAGTAATAGTCAATCATGGCCGTAACAGCCGTAGCATCGAAGTCGCCAACTACGTTGATGGTGTATGTGTTACCGCCATTGCCGCCTTCGAAGTCCTTCCACGTGTTGAAGTACACATTGGGGATTTTGTCCATGTTGAGCCAATTGCCATAGCTATCTTCTAAGTAGTAGGGATAGCTCGCGATACCAGTGTCGCCCCACTTCAGGCCCGTAACGGCTTTCGATAAGTCGGTAGTCCTTTCCAAGGCGGCGTTGCTACTGCCAGTCGTAGCCGCTGTGGTGTGAACCACGAAGGCGCCATTCGTGGCATCGTAGAGATAGTTGGTCTCGCCATAGCTAACAATGGCAAACTGCGATGCTTGCGAGGCATCGCTCGTGCCTTTCAGCTGTGTGCCATCATAGTAGACGTAACCGCGCGCGCAGTTCAGCGTGAACAGCTTGCCGTCCAAGGAGGGCATGAGCATAGCCTTAGCAGCCGTAGCATCGAAGTCGCCAACTACGTTGACGGCGTAGGTGTTACCGCCAGTGCCGTCTTCGAAGTCCTTCCACGTGTTGAAGTACACATTGGGGATATTGTCCATGTAGAGCCAGTTGCCATAGCTATCTTCTAAGTAGTAGGGATAGCTCGCGATACCAGTGTCGCCCCACTTCAGGCCCTTAACGGCTTTCGATAAGTCGGTAGTGCTTTCCAAGGCGTTGTTGCCAGTCGTGCCAGCCGTAGCAGCCGTGGTGTGAACCACGAAGGCGCCATTCGTGGCATCGTAGAGATACGTGGTTCCTCCACATTCAACAATGGCAAACTGAGATGCAAGCGCAGAATAGCGGGTGCCTTTCAGCTGTGTGCCATCGTAGTAGACGTAACCGCGCGCGCAGTTCAGCGTGAACAGCTTGCCGTTCAGCGTGAACAGCTTGCCGTCCACGGAGGGCAGCATGAGCATAGCCTTAGCAGCCGTAGGATCGAAGTCGCCAACGACGTTAACGGCGTAGGTGTTACCGCCATTGCCGCCTTCGAAGTCCTTCCACGTATTGAAGTACACAATGGGAATTTTGTCCATGTTGAGCCAATTGCCATAGCTATCTTCTAAGTAGTAGGGATAGCTCGCGATACCAGTGTCGCCCCACTTCAGACCCGTAACGGCTTTCGAGAAGTCGGTAGTGCTTTCCAAGGCGTAGTTGCCAGCCGTGCCAGCCGTAGCAGCCGTGCTGTGAACCACGAAGGCGTTGTTTGTGGCATCGTAGAGATACGTGGTTCCTCCAAATTCAACAATGGCAAACTGCGATGCTTGCGAGGCATCGCTCGTGCCTTTCAGAACGGAGCCATTGTAGTAGACGTAACCGCGCGCGCACTTCAGTGTGAACAGCTTGCCGTCCACGGAGGGCTGTGCAATAGCTGTCCCTGCCACCAGCAGGAACAGCGCAAAGAGAGAGGTAATCTTCTTTCTCATTGTTGTGTTTTGTAGTTAATATATGTTGGATTTAAGTTGCGCGTGTTTGCGTGTGTTTTAATAAATGCGCAACACGTACGCTCATTTTCGTTGCAAAAGTAGGCCGAAACGCTTACGATAGGAAAGATTTTCCATTTCTTTTCTATTTCATTTCATTTCATTTCAACTCTCGCCTCTCTATTCGGGTAGCGGAATGTTCCGATAAAAAGGTGCTTTTTCTGTTCTTGCAAGACAATCTATTGTTTGCACCTTGTCGTGGTGGGAATTTATTGGTGTATGGTAAATGGTATTGGTGTCGCGCTGCGCACCAATAGCGAAAACGAATAAGGTAATAGCGGGACGAAAGCGAGGATATGGGGCGTTATTTTGCAGGCGAGACGCCTACGGCCCATACTTTGCGGGCGAGGCCCCAGGACATCTGCGCCCCATAGTACGGGCGGCGATGCGTGGCGCATTTTAGGCGTATAGCTCATTTTGCAGGCTATTTTTGAGTGGTAGGTAGTCAATAGCTCAAATTGCAGGCTGCAGTTCTTTATCAAAATTTTGGTGCTGTAGAAA
>ONHN01000012.1 GCA_900317635.1 uncultured Prevotellaceae bacterium
AGACGGTCAGCGAGATTGCCTACGACTTCCACTTCTCAGAGCCTTCACATCTGATGCGGTTCTTCAAGAAAGCCACAGGCAAGACGTGTACACAATTCCTGCAAGAATACGAGAATGGAACGTTTGAATAACTCTTTTAGGTAAATTCCAATTTATAGAACACCCCTGAATCAACAAACACACTAAAGACAGCATGAAGAAAATACCGAGTTTTCAGATAGACCACATGCGCTTGCAGCGTGGCATCTACGTTTCGCGCAAAGACGTGGTGGGGAATGACGTTGTCACGACCTTCGATATCCGCATGAAGCAGCCCAACCGCGAGCCAGCCCTGCACCCTGGTGCCATCCACACCCTTGAACACCTGGCCGCTACCTACCTGCGCAACGATGCGGAATGGGCCGACCGCATCGTGTATTGGGGTCCGATGGGGTGCTTGACGGGCAACTACCTGCTCATGCGCGGCGACCTGACCCCCGAAGATATCCTCCCCTTGATGCGCCGCACGTTCCAATTCGTGGCCGAGTTTGAAGGTGAGGTTCCTGGGGCTGCCCCTGCCGATTGTGGCAACTACCTGCTCCACGACCTACCCATGGCTCGATATGAGTCGCGGAAGTTTCTTGACGAAGTGCTCACGGCGGATTGCCCTACGGCCTACCCTGCCGTTTAGCCCTCTTCCACGCTTCTGTTCTTACGCGGAAGTTTCGCTGCAAACACTCGCTATAGAGCCAGGGCTCGCAGCTATGTATGTCGCCAACGTTGATAAAGTTGCGATAAGGTTTGTAGTCAGAACCGCTGTAGCCGCTCACCACCAGAACATGGTGCTCGGGCGAAAGCACAACGCTGATCGTGTCGTGCAACGTGGCGGGCGTAGCGTCCGTTCGCCAATTCACGGGATTGATACCAAAACAAGTGGCGGCAATGACGGGCTTGATGTACTTCACGTCCTTCACCGTGTTGTAGCACACGGTCACCCCCGTGTCGCTCTCACCCTGTGCGGGTCGTATGCGACGGCACGCGGCGGTATCCTCGACTGTCACCTTATAGCCCAGCACGTAGGCCGCAACCAACTGACAGTACGTCTCGTCGCTCATGTGTTTCAGCAGTTCCACAACGGCTTTACCGCCTTGGCTGAAACCTGCAATGATAAGCGGGCGCGTGGCATCGCGCTTGCTCAGGAAGTAGTCGAAAGCCGCACAAACATCGCCCATCGAAAGCCGTGTACGCTGGGAGATGGTGTCTTCGTTTTGCGTGACCCACGTGTCGATAGCGGTGTGTCGATAAAATGGAGCATAAAACTTATTACCCGGTGCCATATACGTAGCAGCACGATTGATTTCAATGCCCATGTGCGCGCGGTGAAGGGGGTTCCAAACGTCGGCATAATGACACGTCGAACCATCGGGAGCGATCCAATCCTCCTCCCATGTCGAAACAACATAGAAGATGTCGGCACCTGAGCCATCAGGGTCGGCATCTTTCGTTATCCACATCGTGGTGTCGGCATACGCTGGCGCGGCAGGAATATACGTTGTGGATGCGTGCAAGACAATGCTTGCATCGCCCTGCCCCCAACATACGGGGCATGAAATCAAAACAAATAGAGCGGGAAGCAAAACTAACTTCCTGCATTGGAACCACGTCTTCATGGCGTACGAATTTCTATGAGGTGCAGGCATCTCGCCTGCGAACAAGAATAGTGACGAGTGGATATTTTGAGTGACGAGTGACAAGTTACAAGTGACGAGTGGGGCTACGCCGACGAACTAGCGCGGCTGCAACTCGTCACTTGTCTCTCGTAACTCGTCACTTGTAACTTGTCACTTGTAACTTGTCACTCAGTTAAACCTATTTAGCCTCTTCTACCCACGCATCTTTAATGCCTGCCTCCCCTTTCAGGCGCGCAAGCATTGCGTCGGCTGATGCCTTATCGGGGAAGTCGCCATAAACCACACGCAGATACGTATCTTCTTGCAATCGGGCATCGGGAAAACCTTTCTCCTGCAATTGCTTGATGAAGTTCTCGCCTAATTCCTGAGTAACACCCGTGGCAAGGTTGATGTAGAAATGACCTGCGGGCGTGGCGGCTGGTGTTGCTCCAGTTTCGGCAGCAGGCGAAGCGGCGGGAGTTTCCGCTTCTATTTGCTGCTCCTGCTTGGGTTGCGTTTGCTGAGCGGTCGCGGTTTGTTGCTGGCCCTCGGTTGCTGACTTTTGAGAAGGTATATAATAGATGAGTGCCAGCAAAACAATAGCGGCAGCACATACAACGGCCAACATCGCTTTCTTTCCCCATCCCTTCGACTTCGCAGGTTCTTCCGCAACGTCATTCGTCGCTTGCATGTTTTTGGGTGCGGAGGGTGCAGGCACGTCAGCTACAGGCGCAGGCTTAGGTGCTGCGGGCGGTGCGGGGGATGCAGACGCGTCTGCTACAGGAGCAGGCTTAGGTGCTGCAGGCACGGCAGGCGGTGCAGGAACTTCCTCGGTGACTACTGGCGTTTCAACCATGGGCGGTGCAGGCGGTGCAGGAACTTCCTCGGTGACTACTGGCGTTTCAACCACGGGCGGTGCAGGCGGTGCAGGAACTTCCTCGATGACTACTGGCGTTTCAGCCACGGGCGGTGCAAGCGGTGCAGGAACTTCCTCGGTAGCGGCTGGCGTTTCAACCACGGGCGGTGCAGGAATTTCCTCGGCGACTACTGGCGTTTCAACCACGGGCGGTGCAAGCGGTGCAGGAACTTCCTCGGCGACTACATGCGCAGGCTTAGCAGCAACAACTTGCTCTTTATCTACAGCTTCGAGCTCGGCCAAAGGCGTGCCAGCATGCAGTTGCACGGTTTCAAAATCGCGGAAAGGACGATTGACGAGTTCGGCAATTTGCTTTTCTGGGGTGAAGGTCACCTTCGTGTAGCTTTCTATCTGAATGCGCTTGCCCGTATTCACGCTGACGCTCTCGCGCGCACTGACCACAATGAGTTTGAACGTTCCAAGGCCTTTCACCTTAACAACTTGGTCGCGCAGCAGTCCTTCCTCTATCACGTCGAACATAGCACGAGCCACCATTTCGGCTTTACGCTTTGAAACGCCTCTGTCGGCAGCCAGCGCATTGGATATGTCGGTGAGTAGTAATCGGCTATTCATAGTTATTCTGTTACGGTGGATTGATTAGCTTTATCTTTCAGCGTTTCGGCAGGTTTAAACACCAGCGCCAATTTGGGCGGAACAAGGAAACGCTCGCCCGTATCGGGGCGCACACTGATGCGCTCCATGCGCTTACGCACTTCGAAAACGCCAAAGCCTTGCGCATTGACAGTGTCGGCTTCTTCCATCGTTTCTACCATCACGCTACCAAAGCGTTCGGTCAGCGGAGAAAGTTCCTTCTGCGTCATGCCCGTTCGAGCACTAAGGGCTTGCAGAAATTCTTTGTTGTTCATATATTATATATGTATGTTTGTTGTTACGAAGGTGCAGCTTAAACTTGATTTTTCAGTTAACGAGTGACACGTGACAAGTGACGAGTCGCCATCGCGCTTGTTCATTGGAGATGCCTCACTTGTAACTGGCCACTCATCAACTCCCTTCATCATAACGTTTACACTTTAAGCACTTATACTTGAAACTATTGTACCCTACAGCTTTCCGTAGAGGTCGAACTCATCGGCAGCGGTGATAGGCACGTCGTAGAACTGACCTATTTGCAAGGGCGCGTTGCTCGTAATGAGCACTTCGCCATCCACGTCGGGCGAGTCGACCTCGGTGCGACCGATGAAGTAGTCGCCTTCTTTGCGGTCGATGATGCAACGCTGTGTGCTACCCACCTTCTCCGCACAGAGTTCGGCAGAAATGCGTTCTTGCACGGCCATCAGTTCGCTTAACCTACGCTGCTTCACCTCCTCGGGTACGTCGTCCTTGTAGTGAAGGGCGGCAAAGGTGCCATCTTCTTCGCTATAGGCAAAAGCACCGAGGCGTTCAAAACGCATTTCGCGAACGAAATCGAGCAGCTCTTCAAAGTCGGCCTCTGTTTCACCAGGGAAGCCCACCATCATCGTTGTGCGCAGGCTGATACCTGGCACTTCGCGCCGAATCGTTTGCAACAACGTGCGTGTTTCTTCGGCGGTGATGTGGCGGTGCATACGCTCAAGCACGGGGTTGGCAATGTGTTGCAGAGCGATGTCAAGGTACTTACAAACGTTCTCATGCTCCCGCATAACGGCAAGGAGCTCCATCGGGAAATGGTCGGGATAGGCATAATGCAGGCGCAACCAAGCCACGCCCTCTATCTGCGCCAACCGCTCTGTTAGTTCGGCAATGCGCGAAGCACCATAAATGTCGGTGCCATAGAACGTTAGTTCCTGTTCTATAATCTGAAAATCGCACACGCCTTGCGCTACAAGCTCCCTCACTTCGGCCTCAATCTCTTCCATCGGCCTACTGCGGTGTGGCCCCGTAATGAGAGGAATGGCACAATAGGCACAACGGCGGTCGCACCCTTCAGCTATCTTGACGTAGGCATAGTGGGCGGGATGTTCGCCGTTTTGAGCAGTACCTATCCCCGTTCCTACGCGCGGCAATTCATCGGCCAAAGCCGCCCAATCGAACTTGCCATACCAACGGTCAACTTCGGGTATTTCGTGCTGCAACTCTTTCAGGTATCGCTGCGAAAGACAGCCCATAACGCTCAACTCGCGGATGCGCCCTGCCGTCCTGGCTTCGCACAACTCAAGAATGGTATTGATGCTCTCTTCTTTGGCATCGCCTATGAAGCCGCACGTGTTCACAACCACACGATTGCCCTCGCCCACTTGTTCGGGATTGAGGCGCACATCGTAGCCGCGCGCTCGAAACATCGTTCCGAGGCGTTGCGAGTCAACAAAATTCTTGGAGCACCCAAGGGTGATGATGTCGATGGTGTTGCCCATATATTGCGTACGCTACTGTTGATCGAAGAGGCTTTCAACGAAGGCTTCCTTGTCGAAAGGTTGCAGGTCGGTCATCTTCTCGCCCAACCCGATATACTTCACAGGCACGCCGAGCTGATGACTGATGCCCAACACCACGCCGCCTTTGGCCGTGCCGTCAAGTTTCGTAATGGCCAGGGCGTTGATGTCGGTGGTTTCGGCAAACTGCTTAGCCTGCTCGAAAGCGTTCTGCCCCGTTGACCCATCAAGCACGAGCAACACCTCGTGGGGTGCATCGGGAACCACTTTCTTCATTACTTTCTTAATCTTGGCTAACTCATTCATTAGCCCTACCTTATTATGAAGGCGGCCTGCTGTATCTATCAGCACCACGTCGGCCCCGGCGGCCACAGCACTTTGCAGTGTGTCGTAAGCCACGCTGGCGGGGTCGCTACCCATTTGTTGCTTCACCACGGGCACGTCGGCACGCTCGCCCCAAATGCAGAGTTGCTCCACGGCGGCAGCGCGGAACGTGTCGGCAGCACCAAGGTAAACCTTCAGGCCTGCTTGCTTAAACTGCCAAGCCAGTTTACCGATGGTTGTGGTCTTGCCCACACCGTTCACGCCAACAACCATTATCACGTAGGGCTTCACGCCCTCGGGCAATTCGTAGCCTGCCCCCGTGTTACCGCTTTCGGAAAGCATGGCACCTACTTCTTCGCGCAAAATGCGGTTGAGCTCGGCCGTACCCACATACTTGTCGCGGGCAACGCGCTCTTCTATGCGGCGAATGATTTCAACGGTTGTTTCAACGCCTACGTCGCTCGTTACGAGGGCCTCTTCGAGGTTATCGAGCACTTCGTCGTCCACTTTCGACTTGCCGGCAACGGCGCGCGTCAGTTTCTCGAAGACGCTGGTCTTCGTCTTTTGCAAGCCTTCGTCAAGCGTTTGCTTTTTCTCTTTTTTCGAGAACAGATTGAAAAATCCCATAGTCTTTGTTGTTTTCAGGCAAAAATACAACTTTCTGTGCGAAGCCGAAAACCTTCACGCAATTTTTAAGCCCTTAAGCATTTTAGCTGCAAGTATTTTCGCCGTTACGACATTCTTTTGCTATCTTTGCAAATCAAATCCCACCGACCAACACATGAAAATAAGTATCATACAGCAAGCGTGCACCGCTGACGTGCAAGCTAACAGAGAAAACCTTGCGGCGGCTATTACCGAGGCGGCCGAGAAAGGGGCGCAACTCGTTGTGCTGCAAGAACTGCACGATACGCCCTACTTCTGCCAAACCGAAGACGTTGACAACTTCAACCTGGCCGAACCTATTCCTGGCGTAGCCACGGCGTTCTACGCCCACGTTGCCAAGGTGTGCAACGTCGTCCTCGTAGCCTCGCTCTTTGAGAAGCGCGCTGCCGGACTCTACCACAACACGGCGGTGGTCTTCGAGAAAGACGGAACCATAGCGGGCAAGTATCGCAAGATGCACATCCCCGACGACCCTGCCTACTACGAAAAGTTCTACTTCACCCCTGGCGACATCGGTTTCCGCCCTATCCAGACCAGCGTGGGCCGACTGGGTGTGCAGGTTTGTTGGGACCAGTGGTATCCCGAAGGCGCGCGACTGATGGCCCTGGCGGGTGCTGAAATCCTCATCTACCCTACCGCTATTGGTTACGCCAGTGCCGACACGCCCGACGAGCAAGCGCGTCAGCGCCAAGCGTGGACTCTCGTACAGCGCGGCCATGCCGTGGCCAATGGGTTGCCCGTTGTGGCTGTCAACCGCACGGGCTTCGAGCCTGACCCCAGCGGCCAGACGGACGGCATCCGTTTTTGGGGCGGTAGCTTCGTTTGCGGACCGCAAGGCGAGCTACTCTATCAAGCACCAGAAACCGAAAGCTGCGTTGCCGTTGTTGACGTTGACCTGCAACGCAGTGAACAAGTGCGCCGTTGGTGGCCCTTCCTGCGCGACCGACGCATTGAGGCCTACACCGACTTGCAGCAACGCTTTATAGACTAATCGTGCCTTTCCAACGCAAGATTCTTTGCTCTTGCGGAAAGGTGAAGCCGCAAAGCTGTGAAGGTTCTAAAGAAGCGAAGGTGCAACTTTATGCGCTTTATGCTTTTTCAAGTTTCAAATGTACAGATACGCGTGGGATAAATGGTGCGCGAAGCGTACCATACCTTGCGTAACCGCGTACCGCAACGAGCGAAGCGAGGAGTGGTGCGCGGCAAAGTAACGGCGATATGGCCAGTGCGCGAAGCGTACTGCACGTCACAAAAACTTCTTGGCGCCTAAACTTATTAGCAATACCTATTATTAATGTGCGGTACGCTCTGCGCACCGACTTTATCCGCCCCTCACCTACCGCGCATTCCTCTTCGCTTCGCTCATCGGAATACGCGGTTACGCATGGTGTGGTGCGCGCTGCGCACCATCGCAGCTGGAACTCTTTAAGCTTAAAATATTCAACTTTCGGAAGCTATCGCTTCCTCAGGAGTTAAAGGAGTTAGAAGGTGTTATCGCAACCTATGGTTGCTGAGGAGTTAAAGACGATGGTCATATTCGCAAATACTATAGGGCTTAAAAGTATCGTCTTTAACTCCCTTAACTCCTCTAACTTCCTTAACTCCTCCAATATCAGAAACATGAATTAAAATGCTTTTTGTTGACTCCTACGCAAGAAAAATGCTCCGAAAGTTTGGTTTGTTATCTGAAATACCTATATTTGCAACGTCAAACAAACAATACATTTAATAATAACCCTAAACTTTATTTGTTATGGCACAAGTTGCTCCTATGATGTCTTTCGGCGATGCCGTGAAGACGTGTTTCAAAAAGTACGCAAGTTTCAAAGGCCGCGCCCGCAGGTCGGAATTCTGGTGGTTCTATCTTGCTATCTACGTTGTCAACTCCGTCCTCGGCAGCATTCTTTTCTATTTCGGTTCGGCCAAACAAGCCCTTCAGGAAGAAGCACTCAACAACATCGGTTTCGACAAATTAGACCAGCTGCAAGCCCTGGCTGACAAAGAGGCGACGTATGCCCACATCAACCTCGTGCTGATGATCCTTATAGCTGTCTGGTCTTTAGTAACGCTAATTCCCATACTTGCTGCTTGGTGCCGCCGTCTGCACGACGTGGGCAAGAGCGGCCACTACCTCTGGCTCGGATTGCTTTGCGGTGTGGGTGGCCTCATCCCGCTCATCATGGCCATTGGCGACAGCCAGCCTCATCCCAACGCTTACGGCCCTTCGCCTAAGTACGTAGAATAACGCTGCATAACAGCACAAAACACGGCGGACATCAAGTGCTGAGTTCCGGGCTCAGTAGCTGATGTCCGCCGTGTTGTCACTTGGAAATGAGGCGCAAGTGTTACCCTTGTTGCATCTGTCGCAGCAGGTCGCGCTGGCGGTCGCTCAGGTGTTCGGGCAAACGAACGTTGTAGGTCAGAATAATATCACCTGTCGTGCCGTCGGAACCGTGGTAACCCTTACCTCTCAGTCGAACCTTCGTTCCAGGTTGCGTGCCAGGTTTCACCTTGAGGCGTATCTTGGCCGAGGGCGTTTCTACGTACACGTCGCCACCTAAAAGTGCGGTGTACATGTCGATGGTCAAATCGGCATGCATCGTCTGCGGACGTGCTGGCCGCGAGGCGCGTCGTTCGCCGCCGCCAAAGAGGTCTTGGAAGAACGAGCTGAAACCTCCGCCACCCGTAAACTGCGAGAAGTCGAAACCTTCAAAGCCGTCGCCGCCGCCAGGACTGAAGCCAAAGCCGCCCCCGCCCTGCCGCTGCATTTCGGCGGCTTCGCGCCAGTGCTCGCCATATTGGTCGTACTGCGCACGCTTCTCGGGGTCGGAAATAACTTCGTAGGCCTCGGTCAGGGCCTGAAACTTCGCCTTGGCTTTCGGGTCGTCGGGGTGCAGGTCTGGGTGGAACTGCTTGGCTCGGCGCCGATAGGCTGCACGCACGTCCTTCTGAGGCGTGTCGCGCGAAATACCGAGAATTTTGTAGTAATCTATGAAAGCCATTGTATGTTGTGTTTTGTTATTACTCTACACCATCATACATTGCAAAATCAATACCAAAAGTCGGCGCAAAGCGGCAAGTGGTCGGAAATTCCGCCTTGATAGAACGTGCCGAGGTAGGTACGGAAGGGCGCAGGCCGTTTCCCGTCGTTGCCTTCCTTTAACAAGAACGGGAAGGTGAGTATTTGGCACGTTCGCTCGCTGCGCAAGGGCGACGTGTTGGAAAGCAGCGTGCCGCTAACGAAGATATGGTCGAGCTCATACCAGCGCCCCCGCCAGCTGTAGGTGCCGTCCACATCGCGGCGGGCGGAAAGCGGACGGAGTTCGTAGAGGCGGTCTGCCTTGACGCGCTTCGTGCCCTCGGGCGCAAACGCAGCACCCAGCGTGCGGCGCAACGGACGGTTTTTCGACTCGTCGTTGAAGTCGCCCGTGCAAACGATGAGCGGATGCTGCCGCAGGCGGAAAAGGCTGTCGGTGGAATGGTGCAAAATGCGCGCTGCCACTTCGCGGTTGGGTTGCGATGCGCGCCGCCCTCCACTGCGGCTGGGCGTGTGGCAAACGAAGACGTCGAGCGTATCGCCAGTTGCCAAGCGACCCGCCACGTGCAGGATGTCGCGAGTAGGGCGTTTACCCGCAGTCAGCGGCACGGCGATGGTGTCGATGCTGACGGGACTAAACGTCAGCGGCTGGTAGAGCAGTGCCACGTTGATGCCGCGCACGTCGGGCCCCGACGTACATATATATTTATAGCCCAGGCGGGCCAAGTGGGTGCGGCACGTCAGGTCGTAGAGCACGCTGTCGTTCTCCACCTCGCAAAGGGCAATCAAGTCAGCCGGCACTTCGCCGCCCGCAGCGGCATAGAGGCGCGCCAGGCGCCCCTGCTTGCTCCAATAGCGGCGGCTGTCCCACTGGTAGTTGCCCACTGGCGTAAATTCAACATCTTGTTTACCTTCGGCGTGGAGCGTGTCGAAGAGGTTCTCCACGTTGTGCTCAACGATGCGGAAACGGCGTTGCGCCAGTTGCGCCGAGCATTGAAGCGAAAGAGCAAAGAGGCCGCAAAGAAAAAAGAAGTGTTTCATCGGGATGTTTCAGTCGTTATGATATGGTTCGCCGCGAAGTATGGTCATAGCGCGGTAGAGTTGTTCGACGAGGAAGGGACGCACCATCTGGTGGTTGAACGTTAGGCGCGAGAGCGACAATTTGTCAGCAGCGGCGGCATACATCCCCTCGGAAAAGCCGTAAGGCCCACCAATGATGAAGACGAGGCGGCGCGGTGCAGCGTTCATGCGGCGCTGCATCCATTGCGCCAACTCGCGACTGGTCAGCTCAGCCCCGTGCTCATCGAGCAGCACGATGCAGTCGCCCGCTTGCAGCAGCTTCTTTATCTCCGCCTCTTCGCGGCGTTTCTGTTCGGAAGCATCAAGTCCGCGCGTATTCTTCAGCGCAGGCACCACGGCCGTCTCTACGGTCAGGTAGTGGCGCAAGCGCGAGAGGTAGTCGTCCGTCAAAGCCGCAATGTGCTTATCTGCCGTCTTTCCAACGGCAATTAAGAGAGTCTTCATTCGTTCGCAGTATGTTTTTGGCCGTAAAATTAGGAATTTCCTCGCAAATTTTGTATCTTTGCAGCAAGAAAAATCTAAACATCCCATGTACACCATAGAACAACTCAACGACCAACTCATCGACCTCGCCTTTAGCGAAGACATTGGCGACGGCGACCACACCACCCTTTGCTGCATCCCCGAAGAAGCTGAAGGCTCTTCGCGCCTGCTGATAAAGGAAGAAGGCATCTTGGCTGGCGTGCGCATCGCGCGCGAGATATTCCACCGCTTCGACCCCACGCTGAAGATGGAAGTGTTCATCGAAGACGGCGCCCACGTCAAGCCCGGCGATGTGCCTTTCATCGTGAGCGGAAAAATTCGCAGTCTGCTGCAAACGGAGCGCCTCATGCTCAACGTCATGCAGCGTATGAGCGGTATTGCCACCATCACCGCAAAATACGTCGAACGCCTCGAGGGGACGAAGACACGCGTCCTCGACACGCGCAAGACGACCCCTGGCATGCGCATGCTGGAGAAAGAAGCCGTCAAGATTGGCGGCGGCGTGAACCACCGCATCGGGCTCTTCGACATGATCCTGCTGAAAGACAACCACGTTGACTTCTGCGGCGGCATCGATAACGCCCTGAACCGCTGCGCCGAGTACCAGAAGGAGCGCGGGCTGAAGCTGAAAGTGGAAATCGAGGTGCGCTCGTTCGACGAAATAGAGCAGGTCATGCGCAACGGCAAGGCCGACCGCATCATGCTCGACAACTTCAGTGTTGCCGACACGCGCCGCGCCGTGGAACTCATCGCAGGCCGTTTCGAAACAGAAAGCAGCGGCGGCATTACGCTCGACACCATTCGCGACTATGCCCTTTGCGGCGTCGACTACGTCAGTGTGGGCGCACTCACCCATTCCGTGAAGGGACTAGACATCTCCTTCAAGTCGGTGAAGTAACGTCCCCCCACCAAGTTTACCCATACAGCGAAGCCTCGGGAGCGCGCCAGCACGCGCACTCCCGAGGCTTTCTGTGCGCACAGCGCGCCGGCGGCAAGACGCAGCGGCCTACACGAAAATGCCTTTGCGAGACACGAGGATGCCCCCTGCGAAATTCCATGCGGAGATGGAATAAATTCCACGCCCGCATGGACTCCGTTCCATCCCCGCATGGAATCCGCTCCATCCCCGTATGGAATTTGTTCCACCGCCCATGCCCATAGACGTGGAAAGTACCACCAAAATGGCGAAAAGCCAGCAAAAAATGGGGCGCGCCTGCTGATTTTTCCTTAAAAACTGTGCCGTTCAGAAAGAAATGTCTATATTTGCGTATAAATAGGCCACTGAGGAGTTCCCAGCAAGCACAGGATACCTCTTTCGCCACAACCTTTTACGCTATGAAATCCCTTCAACTAACCATCCGCTACGATGCCATTCCCGAGCAGGAGCTTACGGGCGACGACTTGCGCCTCGTCGAGCGCGCCAAGGCCGCCACGCAAACCAGCTTCTCGCCCTACAGCCACTTCCGCGTAGGTGCAGCCATCTTGTTGGAAAACGGCGAAATCGTTTCGGGCAGCAACCAGGAAAACGCTTCCTTCACCACGGGCACGTGCGCCGAGCGCTGCGCCATGTTCTATGCCAACGCGCGCTACCCCGACGTAGCTCCCGTGGCCATCGCCATAGCCTGCTACTACGGCGGCAGCTTCACGCCCGAACCTGGTGCGCCCTGCGGCGCATGCAGGCAGGTGCTCTCGGAGGTAGAACACCGCTACGGGCGCGACCTACGCGTCCTGCTCTATGGTGCCAACCACACCTATGCCTTTGAGTCGATGGCCGAACTCGTTCCCTTCCAATTCAACGCCAGCAACCTCGAATAACGCCCCCATGAAACCCCTTGCCGAACGTTTGCGCCCAACGAGCCTTGCCGACTACATTGGGCAGCGCCACCTCGTAGGCGAGCAGGGAGTACTGCGCCGCATGCTCGACACGGGACGCGTGGCTTCGTTCATCCTTTGGGGACCGCCTGGCGTGGGCAAAACAACGCTGGCAAAGATTGTAGCCACACAGCTCGACGTTCCCTTCTACACGCTCTCGGCCATCAACGCGGGCGTGAAAGACGTGCGCGACGTGATTGAGTCGGCGCGCAAAGGCCGCTTCTTCTCTCAGCAAAGCCCCATCCTCTTCATCGACGAAATACACCGCTTCTCGAAGTCGCAACAAGACAGCCTGCTGGCCGCCGTGGAGCAAGGCGTTGTGACGCTCATCGGAGCCACGACGGAGAACCCCTCGTTTGAGGTAATCCGTCCGCTGCTAAGCCGCTGTCAGGTCTATGTGCTCAAGAGTTTGGGCAAAGAAGAGTTGCTGCAACTGCTCGATCGCGCCCTCACCACCGACGAGACGCTAAAGGCCATGAACATCGAGCTGCGCGAAACCGACGCCCTGCTGCGCTACAGCGGCGGCGATGCACGCAAGCTGCTCAACATCCTCGACCTGCTCTGCGCCGCAGCCCCCGAGGGCAACGCGCCGCTCGTCATCGACAACACCACCGTCAGCCAGCGCCTGCAACAAAACCCGCTGGCCTACGACAAAGACGGCGAGATGCACTACGACATCATCTCGGCCTACATCAAGAGCCTGCGCGGCAGCGACCCCGACGCGGCCCTCTACTGGTTGGCGCGCATGATAGAAGGCGGCGAGGACCCTAAGTTCATAGCACGTCGCCTGCTTATCAGTGCCGCCGAAGACGTAGGCCTTGCCAACCCCAACGCGTTGCTGCTGGCCAACGCCGCCTTCGAAGCCGTTCAGAAGCTGGGCTGGCCTGAAGGCCGCATCCCGCTGTTTGAGGCCACCGTCTATGTCGCCACCAGCCCGAAAAGCAACAGTGCCTACCTTGCTGGCGATGCCGCCCTCGCCTTGGTGCGCAAAACGGGCAATGCGCCCGTACCCCTGCACCTGCGCAATGCGCCCACAAAACTCATGAAGGAGCTGGGCTACGCCGACGGCTACATCTATCCGCACGACTATTCAGGCCACTTCCACCGTCAGCAATACCTGCCCGACGAGCTGCAAGGCACGCGCCTCTGGGAACCCGCCGACAACCCCGCCGAGCAGCGACACGCCGACCGCATGCGTGCGCTTTGGGGCAACCATGAAGATGATGGAAGTAAGGCATAAAGCACACTGCCATCACGCGCCTGCTCCTAAACCAAACTACTGACATCTATCCAACGTTCACACACTATGAGAAAAGCCGACCATCGAGAAATACAGCAAGCCATCACCGAAGGCATCGTGTTTCGCGGAGCCAAGTTGCGCGCGCCTGCCGCCACGGACAAGCCCAAGACGAAAGCTAAGAAAAAAGCCTACATCACGGGGGCCCACGGCAGCGGCTCAGCCCGCAAGAAAGCCCAAATACGCCAAGCACGCGCCAATAGACACAAGAAATAATCTGCTTACGCCCACAACCTACAAGTCATCATAGCCTTATGAAAAAGTTCTTTGCCTTGCTGCTACTTGCAGTTTGCGTCAGCGTTGGCACACTGTGCGCCAACGACAGCATGTACTACACCTCGGGCACGCAACTCGTACCGCTGCAAGCCACCGACATCAGTCTGCAAAAAGAGGTGCTGACCATCAACATCCTTCCCGACGGCACAGCCAGCATCGACGTGCAATACGTGCTGTACAACCCCGGTGCTAAGCGCACCATCACGATGGGCTTCGAGGCCGACCCGCCCTACATGGGCGAAGGCTATCGCGCCGACGGCATCCACCCCTACGTCAACGACTTTAGTGTGGAAATAAACGGCAACAAAACGCCCTTCCGCAACGCCGTCGTCAGGCTGGGCTGCATCGAACAAGAGCAAAAGATACAAGCGTTCAACACGCAGCAGTGGACCACCAACTTCCCCAACAACGACGAAGGCTACGACATGCAGTCCGTGCTCTACAACGCCGAACTCGACAGTGCTGCCGACTATGCCTACGCCTACTACTTTGAAGCTACCTTCCTGCCAGGCCGCAACACCATCCACCACACCTACCGCTACCAAATGGACGACAGCGTAGATGCGCATTACGGCATCAACTACAAGCTGACGCCCGCCCTGCGTTGGGCCAACAAGCAGATAGACGACTTCACGCTCATCATCAGCGGCGGCAACAGCGTGAGGATGTTCTTCCTTAACAACAGTGCCTTTGGCTCCCCCAATCCCAGCTTCAGCATCGCCGGCACAGGTCTGCAACGCACCTTCGACCGCCCCGACTACGACTACGAAGAAGGCGAAGCCAAGGAGACGGGCCGCGCCTACTACACGGCCTTCAGCCTGCGCGGCGCCACCGTCACGTTCCACCAAACGAACTTCCAACCCGCCGCCGAACTGCACATTCAGTCTGCCGATGCCTACGAAATGGTGCACAACGAAGTGGAATACGACGGGACGGAACAAAAATGGCGCGACAACAACGCCCTCCTCGTAGCCAACTACTACGACAGCGACTACGGCTGCAAGAGCCTCTTTGCCCTTGGAGGCGTGGAAGACACGCTGACAGACCGCTTCAACTTCTTCTTACCCGACGGCGACTATATCGACGCTGACCGCATCCTGCGCAACATGCCCTTTGCCGCCCGTGGCTACGTCTTCAAAAACAAAGACTTGCAAAGCTTCTTCAGCCACTGCTGGTGGTACATGCCCGACCCGTCCTACGTAGCCGACTTCGACAAGCTCAACCCCAAAGAGCGCGAGTTTATCAAGGAAGTTGACAAGAGTAAGCACTAACCCTATATAGTTTTAAGGGCTTATTGTTGCCGTAGCCGACACACTATGCTTAACGCCCCGTCGCTCGGAGCGATAGCTGAGAGCATCGTGGGAAGAAGGATGCAAACGGCAATGCGTCTGCGTAGCAGTCGCACAATATGGCAATTATGTCAAGGAGCGATAGCTACGCAGACGCAGCAGCGAGACACCACAACTACTCCACGATGCACTTTGAGTGCAACGGGGGCGTATTTGCTATGCTCGTAACTACGTCTTTGTAGAGCAGAGCGAAGAGCAAAGAAAGCATGGTGCGGAAGCTCCAGCAGTTTTTTAGCACCCCTCCATACTCTTTTCTCTGCATCTTTTTCCCTGCATATTTCATACCGCAAAAGCGTTAACCCGCCGCTTTTAGCACTTTTTAGCACCTCTACTAAACAAAAATGCAACTTTTATACCATTTTTCATCAAAAAAGCTATAACTTTGCAAGCAATATGAAGATAAGTAGCCATAGGGAGCCCGCTAAACGCCGATGTTTCGCCGCGCTCAAGGCGCCTTATCGTAAGCAATAATACCCTTCGCTACGTGAAGCCTACTATCCCCACAGTGCTATGTCTTTCGGTGCTAATGGCCGCTGTAGCCTGCAAGCCGTCGGCCCCACCTGCAACGGAGACTGCCACCGATGGTGTTCCGCCTGCCTCTTCGCGCCCTGCGCCAACCGCATCGGAGCGCGATGACAGCACCTTTGCCGACACCACCAGGGCCGACACACTCAAGGTCGACACAACGGCCACAGCCGAAGGTGCAAAGGCAAAAGCAAAGACCAAACAACGAAACAAACGCAGAAAGAAATAAATAAAACCACACATAACACCATGAAGCAACTATACAATGGCCTCATCCTAAAAGACGGCAAATGGGAAAAAGATGCTTCCGTCATTGTCGACGGCAACAAAATTATCGCCATTGCCGACAACGAACTCCCCATCGTAGGAGCCGAGCGCATCAACGCCCACGGCTGCTACATCGTGCCTGGCGGCATCGAACAGCACTGCCACGGCGGCGGAGGACGCGACTTTATGGAAGGCACCGTTGAAGCGTTCCGCGTAGCAATTGATGCCCACATGCAGCACGGAACCACCTCGATCTTCCCTACCCTCTCCAGCAGCACGATGCCCATGATCTACGATGCCGTAGAAGCAACGGAAGAACTGATGAAAGAAGAAAACTCGCCCGTGCTCGGCTTGCACCTTGAAGGCCATTACCTCAACATGGATATGGCTGGCGGCCAGATACCCGAAAACATCAAGAACCCCGACCCCGAAGAGTACATCCCCCTCTTGAACGGCACGTCCTGCATCAAGCGTTGGAGCACGGCCCCCGAGCTGCCTGGCACGGAAGAGTTCGGACGCTTTTGCGCCGCCCACGACGTGCTGAACGCCGTGGCCCATACGAAGGCTAACTACTCCGAGGTGAAGGCTGCCTACGACATTGGTTTCACCCACGCCAACCACTTCTACAACGCCATGCGCGGCTTCCACAAAAACCGCGAATACAAATACGAAGGCACCGTCGAGAGCGTGCTCGAAATTCAGAACATGACGGTAGAAATGATTGCCGACGGCATCCACGTGCCGCCCGTCATGTTGCGCATGGTCTATCAGATTAAAGGCGTTGAGCGCACGTCGCTCATCACGGACTCCTTGGCCGTGGCCGCCAGCAAGAGCATGCGCGCCTTCGACCCGCGCGTCATCATCGAAGACGGCGTTTGCAAACTCTCCGACCGTTCGGCCCTGGCTGGCAGCATTGCCACGATGGACCGCCTCGTACGCACCGCCGTGCAACAAGCCCAAATCCCCATGGCCGATGCCTGCCGCATGATAAGCGAAACACCTGCTAAAATCATGAAGGTGTACAACCGCAAAGGTTCGTTAGAGAAAGGTAAGGACGCCGACATCATCATGTTCGACCAAGGCCAGCAACTGAAATTCGTCATGGCCATGGGGCGCGTTGTTCGCAACGACCTTGAAACCGAAACATTCGAAGAAGACCCAAAATGATAGAAACCGAAGCCGCTCCCACGGCTCAACCCTATAGTCCCTCCGTGCTCGACCTCATCAAAGTCAGCACGGAGGTTTGCCACACTTTAGAGCACGTCCGCGAACTCTCGCGCGAAGAGCTGGTTCGCCGCATGCTCGTCATGCTGCCGATGGTCTATCTGAAGGTGCAGCTCATTGGCAACGTGGACTCGCAACCAGGTTGGCGCCAGCAACGCCTGACGGAGGACGACTACAACTACATACGCGAAGGCGTCAGTGCGGTCATGGCCGAGCGCGACGACTACCTTGATGTCTTCGTGCAAGACTTCCGCTACAGCGATGCGCCCGTCCTGCAAACTATCAGCGAAAACCTTGCCGACATCTATCAGGCATTGCGCGAGCTGGTAGAATCATTCCGCGAGGGCGACGAAGAAGAAATGCGCCTCGCCCTCTACGAAGCCTTTGAGGACTTCAAGCTTTCGTGGGGACAAACTTTGCTCAACGCCCTACGCGCCCTCCACGATGCCACATACGGCGGACGCGAAGAAGAGTAAAGTGAAAACCTATAAAACCGCAGCAGACAGAAGAAACCACGAAGCGGAAGATAATAGAGGCATAGCCCAAGAAGCCCCGCCTATCTTCGCACCCCTTCGCAAACGTTGCGCCCTTCGTGGTTCCCAGCAAACATAGCCATTCCCCCTCCGCTCCTAACATCCTCCTACTGATGAAACGTTTATACCGAAAAATCGACAAGGAGCTTATTCCCAATATGCCTCGCCTCAAATTTGAAGGACGCATCTACACCATACAGAGTGCGTCTGAGGCCGAACGCGCAGTGAACGCGCTACGAGGCGAACCTATTGTGGGCATCGACACCGAAACGCGGCCCTCGTTCCGCAAAGGACGCGTCAACACCGTGGCACTGCTGCAAGTATCCACCTACGACCTCTGCTTCCTGTTCCGCCTCAACCACTTCGGCTTGACCCCGCCCGTGCGTGAGCTGCTTGAAGACGAAAAGCTCCTGAAGGTGGGCCTTTCGCTCCACGACGACAAGCACTCGCTCCTGCGCCGTGGTAATTTCCAACCTCGCAACTGGCTCGATCTGCAAGACTACGTAAAACTTCTGGGCATTGAGGACATGAGCCTACTGAAACTTTGCGCCAACGTCCTGGGACGCCGCATCTCGAAGACAGCGCGCCTATCAAACTGGGAGGCCGACGTGCTGACCGATGCACAAAAAAGCTACGCCGCCACCGACGCCTACGTCTGCCTACTGCTCTACGACGAACTCCGCCAACTGCGACGCACGGGGGAGTATGAGGTGATTGACGCGCCAGCAACAAGTGCTTAGTTGAGATAAGATTTTGCTACCAAAATAACAAATGACTGACATTCTCCTCTTAGCTCCAATCGAAGCCAAAGAGGTAGTCGCGGATGTGGCGAAGGACTTCGCGGGCGGCACGAGGGAGGAAGCGTAGGAGGAAGACGCGGCGGGGATGGGCGGCAATGTAGGGGGCGTGCCAGCCGAAATGTGAAGGGAGGTAGGAGGGGTCGGTGACGAGGTGCGTGCGAAGGCTCATCAGCACGTCGTTGTATTTGTTCTGTTCGTGAACCACTTCTACCCACATAGGGTGCTCGGGTATGACGACGTGGTGCTGGTGCGTGCCCTGCGTCTTGCGAATGGTGGTGTGACTCCCCATGCCAAAGACGGTGCGGACGCTGCCCGCCTCGCAGAAGTCCTCAACGTAGGAGTTGAAGTGGTTGTATTTATAAGGTACGCGCGTAGCAATGCCCAACTCCGTGAAATACTGCAAGCCCCAACGATAGTTGATGAATGTTTTGTCGGCCACGCTGCTTGCTTCGCTCTGTAGGTGTTCAACGAAGTCGCAACGCAGGGCATCGTCGTTGTCGAGGTAGGTTGTGAGCAAGCGCTTGGTGGCGACAGCCGCCCGTTGTTCTGCTTGTTTCTGTTTTATGATGGCGGCTGCTACTTCCTTGAAGATTTGTGCAAAATATGGACTGGCTTCAGGCTTCACCTTGATGATGCGTATTTGCGGCACTTGCTGCTTCCATGCCTCGGTTCGCTTTTGCAACCACTCGGGCGATTCGGCATCGAGCAACAACACCCACACAAAGTCCTTACACGTTTGGGCCGCAAGGCTTGGCAGGCAATAGGTTTCGAAGAGAGCGGTGCGATGGCGCAGCCAGTCTTCGGTTTGTGCCTCGCCGCCACGTTTGGTGCGATGCCAGAGGCGAAGGTTGTAGCGGGTAAGAATTAGGTGAAGCATACGAAGCTGGGGAGGAGCTGGCAAAGACGGAATCTCTCTAACCCCGCCTCGCCCATCTCTCGAAGTTAGGGGAAGCTTTAGTCGTTTAAGAAGATTTGCTTGATAGAATCGACTTTGCGCTCCACTTCTTTTACGCGTGCCTGCTGCTGGGCATTTCGTTTCGACTCTGTTTTAAGGAGCTTTTCAGAAACGGCAAAGCTTTCGTCCGTTTGTAGATTCATTAGTTCGTTGAAGATATCAGCACCTGCTTGCTTTTTGTTAGCAAGGGCTTCATACTTCACGAGATAGTCCTCGTAAGCCTTAACAGCTTCTTCGGCTTCGGGGTCGGTTTGGGCTACGTTTTCGATGGTTGGTTCGTTGGTGTTTTCGGCTTCGGCCTGAGGTTTGCTATCGGTGCAGGCTGCAAACGAAAGGGTTAAAAGGCCCATGAGGATAAGGCTTTTCTTCATAATAATAAGAGTTGATAATAATGAAAAAAGCTCCCCCCCTGCGTTCTTCCACCTACATGAGGGGAAGAACGTAGGAGGGGGAGAAGAAAGTATGCGCGCTGATTAAACGAGCTTCGTGTAGCCGTAGGCAGCGCAGTCGCCCAGCTGCTCTTCAATGCGGATGAGCTGGTTGTACTTAGCCATACGGTCGGTGCGGCTGAGCGAACCAGTCTTAATCTGTCCGCTGTTGGTAGCAACGGCTATGTCGGCAATGGTCGTATCCTCGGTTTCGCCAGAGCGGTGGGAGGTTACGGTGGTGTAGCCGTGGCGGTGAGCCATTTCGATAGCCTCGAGGGTTTCGGTGAGCGAACCGATTTGGTTCACCTTGATGAGGATGCTGTTGGCAGCGCCCATCTTGATACCCTTTTCAAGGAACTTCGTGTTGGTAACGAAGAGGTCGTCGCCTACGAGCTGGCAGCGGTCGCCGATGCGCTCGGTGAGCTTCACCCAGTTGTCCCAGTCGTTCTCGTCGAGACCGTCCTCGATGCTGTCGATGGGGTACTTCGTGATGAGCTGTTCGAGGTAGTCGATTTGCTCGGCAGCGGAGAGTTTCTTGCCGTTAGGATCTTTCTGCTTGCCGTTCTTGAGCTGACGATAGTCGTAGAACCATTCGCCATTCTCTTGCACTGCGAACTCGCTGGCAGCGCAGTCCATGGCAATCTTCACGTCCTTGCCCGGTTCGTAGCCGGCAGCCTTGATAGCTTCCATGATGGTGTCGAGGGCGTCTTCGATGCCGTTGAAGTTGGGAGCAAAACCGCCTTCGTCGCCTACAGCGGTAGAGAGACCGCGCTTCTTGAGAAGCTTAGCAAGGTTGTGGAATACTTCGGCACCCATGCGGATGGCTTCCTTCTCGCAGCAAGCACCTACGGGGCGAATCATGAACTCCTGGAAAGCAATGGGGGCGTCGCTGTGGGCACCGCCGTTGACGATGTTCATCATCGGCACGGGCAGGGTGTAGGCGTTGGCACCGCCGATGTAGCGATAGAGGGGCATATTGAGTGCCTTGGCAGCGGCTTGAGCGGTAGCAAGGCTGACACCGAGGATGGCGTTAGCACCCAGTTTGGACTTTGTGGGCGTACCGTCGAGGGCCAACATCTTATAGTCGATGGCGCGTTGAGCGAAAACGCAGTCGCCTTTGAGGGCGGGAGCGATGATGGTGTTGACGTTTTCAACGGCCTTGAGCGTACCCTTACCGAGGTAACGGTTCTTGTCGCCGTCGCGAAGCTCGAGGGCTTCGTTCTCGCCCGTGCTGGCACCGCTGGGCACAGCAGCGCGTCCCATTACGCCGTTTTCGAGGGTTACTTCTACTTCTACCGTGGGATTGCCACGGCTGTCAAGAATTTCTCTTGCGTGGATTTTCTCAATTTTCATTGTTGTAAATGTGTTTATTTGAGGTTTGTTTTCACTTTCGGCGCGAAATTACGAAATTCTGATGACGTAGCAAAACGTTTTTTGAAAGTTTAAGTTTTCTCTTTGTCTTATGTGCGGTTATGCACCCACAAAGAACATTTGTTCCTTACAGAAGAGAACTATAAATATAGGTGTCCGTTAAAAGCAGCGTAGCTGGCCCACTATGCTTACCCCCCCCGTCGCTCCGAGCGGGAACGACGGGGGGTAAGCATAATGTGTCGCCTTCGGCGACAGCCTTCCTTAATTGTGGTAACATTATTCAACTTTCGGAAGCTCTCGCTTCCTCAGGAGTTAAAGGAGTTAAAGGGAGTTATCGCAGCCTATGGCTGCTGAGGAGTTAAAGACGATAGTCATATTCGAAATACTATAGGGTTCAAAAGTATCGTCTTTAACTCCCTTAACTCCATAACATTATAATTGCTAATAGGCATTAAGGCTTCCTGCATTTAAGCATCGTCTTCAGCACTCCCCTTAACACCTACGGACATGCGATACCCAGCATTCAATTCACCTTCTTCCCACAGAAATACACATCGCGCGGCTTGTTGCGGCTGAAGCCGACGTGCTCGGCTGTGAGTAAGTCGGTGTCAAACACAAGGAAGTCGGCATCCTTGCCAACAGCGATAGAGCCCTTCGCGGCCTCAATGCCCAACTGCTTGGCACCGTTGATGGTATAGCCTAAGATCATTTCTTCGATACTCATCTTCTCTTTTGGAGAAGGGAACTCCTTTACGACTTTGGCAATCTCTGGTGCTTTGGTCTTATCGGTAATATATCGCGTCATTCCTATTTCCATGCCAAGGTACGGGCTCCACGACAAGAAATCGCCATAGACGATATTATCGCTCGAGAAAGTCACATTGGCCCCCGTGTTCCACATCGTTTTGCAGCGATACATCTTGCCCGCCCGTTCCTCGCCGAGCAGACTGCACCATAGTTCGTAGGGATTTCCCCCTGTACAGCCAGCATGCCACCATGGCGTGTAATTGGCCGTAACGCCCAGCTTGGCAAAGCGTTCCAAATCGACATCATCCTGCACCTCGAGATGCGCGCAGGTAAGCTTGACGCGGAAATTGTCGCCAAGTTCCTTTCTTGCCAGCTCTACGCCATCGAGAACGGTGCGCGATGCTTTCTCGCCGACGGTGTGTGCATGGAAGTCCAGTCCTGCCTCGTTGAGCAGTTTCAACACCTCGGCCACCTGCTCCTTGCTGAAGGTTGTAGCCCCCGTTTTGTTTGTATCAACGTAGGGTGTTACCTGAGCTGCCGTCTCAATCCTTAACGTCCCGTCCATAAATACCTTAAACGTATGGACTCTCAAGTGCTCGGTATTGAACTTCTTGTTGAAACGCTTCACCTCTTCCACTACTTCCTTCATCTTTCGCGGGTCGGTGAGTGCAATACTTCCATCAATATAGACTGGCAGCCTCCCCTGCTTGTCGAGTTCGCAGAGGCGTTCGTACACCCGTTCGTGTAGTTCATCGCCCTCGGGATAACCAGCATCGAACACTGCACTCACACCATCGTGTATGGAATAGTCAATCCAACGCTGTAGCTCAGCATCGATCTGCTCGTCGGTGACGTTCAAGTCGTCAAAGAGGAGTTTCCAACCTGACGATTCAAAAGCGTTACCCGTCACATGCCCATCCTTATGTACATAATAGCTAAGTTCGGGCACGGGCGAGGGTGTGTCGTCGGTTATGCCATGACGGTCGAGCACTTTTGAGTTCACCCAAACGCTGTGGCCTTCGCCTTCTAAAATAAGGAGCTCGGCATCAGGACAGATGGCATCAAGGTCTTCCATTGTAATGTCTTCTCCTTTTAGGTATTTTCGCTCCAAGATGAACCTGTAGCGCTTCAAGCCAGGATTCTTTTTGATTTCTCCAGCCATGAAGTCCATGGCTTCCTTTTTGCTTGAGCATATAATGTACTGCCCGGGGTCCATATAGGCAAAGCCGATGCTGGTGGTCACATGCACGTGGCTATCTATGATGCCTGGCATGACGAACCTGCCGCCAAGGTCGAGGATTTCGCCTTCATAAGTTGAAAGGCCTGCCTCGTTGCCTACATAGACAAACTTACCGTCCTTTACTACCAGCGCGGTTGCTCGCAGGTTGCTGGTGTTTGCGGTGAAAATTTTCGCGTTTTTAATGATAAGGTCAGCTTTCATATTGTTTCTGCTTGTTATGGAGTTTTGTGTGTAATTTAAGTAACGCACCGTTTAAATCCAATAATAGTTGGTCAAGAAATAGCTTCTGTCCCAATCAACTATCTTGACATCGGCCTCTTTTGCCGAATGAATATCAAACTCGTCGAGCACCATCACCTGCTTGTCCTTCACGTCATAGCGCGGCCACTGTTTAGCCTTACCGTCGGGCGAAATGTCTGCGCCGAGCGAGGGATTGCCCGTCTTTGCGAACTGCACCCACATTTTGCGCATGGTCTTTTGGAAAGTCTCGTCTAACATTCTTCCATCTATCATTTCGGGATGACAGAACACAATGGGCAGCTCTTCGCCGTGGCCGCTCTTGAGCATGGGGACGGACGATTCAATGGTGTAGAAGTAGGCGTACATCTTTCCGCCGCCCTTAGCTTGCTCCTCCGCTAATCTGACAGATGGTGCAATGAACCAACTTTGGCTGAACAGAGCACTTTCTCCTTCCCAACTTTCACCCTTTACGTTTTTGCAGTATTCCTGCACCAATGTTTTCTCTTCATTCGTCAGTTGAGCAAACTTCTTCGTCTTTCGGTCGTTGGCCCACATCTTAAAACCTTCTTTGCCCAACACCATAGCAAAGAAATTAAACTCGTCTTTGTTGCAGCCCTGAAGGATGTCGATGTCCTTTGCAGCACCGTCAGCGTATGCCTTGAACGGATCCAGCGGCAAGTAGGCACCATCTCTTTCTGGACAAGTGCGGACGCAGAGCAAGTCGCCCGCCATTTCCACAAGGCGGTCGATATCCACTTTCTGTAAATCGCTGACGGTCTTGCAACCCAGCTGTTCCATCAGTTCGTTCGTGCAAGCGATGGCCTCGTCGGTTGTTCTCGTAATGGCGGGAGTTCCGCTTTGCGCAATGACCCGTTTAAAATACTTATGCGAGTCTTTTACGAGGGGGAGCAGGGAGACGCTGGCAGCCCCCGCCGATTCGCCCCAAATCGTCACGTTGTTTGGGTCACCGCCGAAGGCCTCGATGTTCTCATGCACCCACTTCAGTCCCATAATTTGGTCCATAAGACCTAAGTTTGCTGCATCGGGGAAGTCCATACCATCGGGGAGGTGAGACAGATGCAAAAAGCCGAAGACCCCCAGCCTATACGCTATGGTAACAACGATGACATCGGGATTTTCCTTCACAAGCTGATGGCAATCAAATATACCAACCGACGTTGCTCCGTATTCGAAAGCACCACCGTGGATATAGACCATAACGGGCTTCTTCGACGTAGTCATATCGTCTGCCTTCCACACGTTCAGAAACAGACAATCTTCACCCGCATAGCCAATGCCTGCCAGTTCGCAAACTTCCTTAAGCTGAACGGGAGCCTTACCATAGTCAAAGGCCTCGTAAGTGCCACTGTCTGCGGTGCAGGGGACAGGTGCTTTCCAACGCAGGTCGCCTACGGGTTGCTTGCCAACAAACGGGATGCCTTTCCATGCAATGACGGTGTCCGTCTTCTTGCCCACGAAGGTTCCGTTAATACACTTAACCGATAGCGACGAGTCGCTTTGGCCGCTTGCCATGCTGTTATCAGAACTTGCTTGCAAAATCAAACTCTTTTTCGAGGCATGCTCATTAGTAGGAATGCCGAGAATAACCTTCTTTTCCATCATTGCATATCAGTTTATAGTTAGTTAATGTTTCAACCATTTTCTGCTCAATATACGTGTTGCAAAGATAGCTCTTTCCCCTATAATAAAGCAACGCCGCCTGTGTGGCGGCGCGATTATTGCAGATTTCGACACTGTTTTTGCGAATTTTGGCACTTCAGTCCTTTTCCAATCGTTGATCCTTTATCCAAGCCGACACCGACATCCCCGTCTTTCGCTTAAAGGCGGCACTAAAGGTGCTGTAACTACGGAAGCCGCTTTCGTGAGCCAACTGCTGGGCAGTGAACGGGTGCTGCTCGTTCACTGCTTTTTGATAGAGACTGATGAAATGGTTAATGCGTAGGGCGTTGATATAGGCATTGTAGTTTGTACCTTGTGCAGAAAAGTACTGACTGAGATAAAGGCGGTTCGTGCCTATGGCCTTGGCAAGTTGAACAAGAGAAAGATCATGCTGCAAGTAGAGCCTTACATCTATGCAATAGCGCTGTAGCAAAGCACCAATGTCTTTAGCTGGCCACACGGGTTGAGGCACTGCGCTATCTGTCTCAGCAGGCGTGTCGTTTCCTGGCTGAGGGTTGGGACATAATTCTGCGTTAAGAGCGTTTTGCGGTTGAGAGATACTCAGGTCGCTTAATGTCTCAACGCGCCATAGGAGATAGCCTATCAGTATGATGTTGTTTACCTGAGCGATGTATTGATAGACAATACCTTTTGAACCAAACGAATAAACGCCGAGCACCAGCACGATAAAGGCCAGCACCACGAGGCTCTGCCATACTTCCTTGTGCTCAAGGTCGGCATAGTTGTCGCGCAGCCAACGCCCGTATTGTTTCGTCGCCCGCACCATATATATAGTGAAGCCTATACCCGTCAACAAATGATAGGTATATATTATAGGTATAAGGGCCGTGCTGTGAGAAATGATAGATGCCGCCAGCCCCACAATGGGGGGCACCACCATGACAAAGGCGATCCACTGAGGGCGACGCCGGTCCTGTAGCATGCTGAACAATATGATAATAACTAAGGGGATAAGCGTCATGAAGTCGAGAATTGCGCCAACCAGATAGCATTGCAAAACATCCTCACTCGATGATAGATAAAGTATTGGCATATACCACGCATGGCTCAACGTCATAAACGCAAAAAAGACTGCCACCCATCGCCGCAAGCGTATCGGCGGAGTAACATCAGGAGCAATGGCGTTGCTCCGACGGAAAAGCAGATAGCAACAGGCTGTCAAGGACAACATAGCTACAGCTCCGTAAAGCATGAGGTAGAAGAAATGTTCTGGTGTCTGATATTCGTTCATCATTGGCGATGACATATTTGAAGTGAGAAGTGACGGGTGACAAGTGACGGGTCAGCCTACGCCCAGCTCTTTTGTCGGCATGGCAAAGATACAACATTTATTTGAAAAGTACCTACTTTAAGAAGAATTCTTTTACCTCTTAGGTCCCACTCCTCAAACAGCTGAAACCCAAAGTTAGGAATATTATTCGTATCTTTGCAGTCGCAATGACTGAGCTACGATGAGCCGCATAGAGTCTATCCTAGTTCATGATACATTCCCCAAAAAACGCAACCATTAACAGCTAAAACAAAAATGCCCCGAAAACCATTAGGATATAAAGCGGGCTTTGCCATAGGCAGTGCGCTCATCGTCATAGGCTTGGTGATGCAACTCATCGTTGGTGCCATCGATTGGAGACTACTGCACGCTCCTGCCAACTACGTCCTGTTGGCCGTGACGTGCATCGTGCTTGTCGTGTTGCACCTTACAAGCGAGCAGTCTCGCTTCGTGCGTTTCCTTACCTCCGCACAGGCCGCAGTCCCCTCGCTTTTCTATGCCACCACCCTGACGGCTACGATGGGTTTGATACGCCAACAGTCAGGCCAAGGAACTTCGGCCGATGTCCTCGGTCTGACCAGCATGCTCACCGCGTGGCCCTTTGTGCTAACGTACGTATGGATGACGCTGATTGTTGGACTTGTGGCGGTGAAGCAAGTGAGTCAAATGGTCAAAAAGAAGAAGCCCCTTTTGCGCACCCTCCCCTCGCTGCTTTGCCACGTGGGACTGTTCGTGGCACTCACGGCGGCCACGTTGGGCAGTGCTGACATACAGAAGCTCAGAATGATTTGCATGAAGGGCAAACCGCAGTCGTATGTCGTCAACGAAGGGGGGCAACTCAAAAAAATCTCTGTAGCCATCGAGCTAAAGCACTTCATCCTTGAAACCTCCGAAGAGGGTATGCCGAAACGCTTTGCATCGGAAGTTAGCGTGATTGAACCTTCGGGCAAACGCACCGAGGCAACTATCGACGTGAACCACCCCATTGAAGTGAAAGGCTGGAAGATCTACCAATACGGCTACGACACCATGGCGGGTGCAGAGAGTCGCATCAGCATCTTCGAACTCGTTCACGACCCATGGTTCCCCGCCGTTTATGTGGGTATTTACCTGCTCTTGGCGGGTGCTGTGCTGATGTTCTTAAGGAAGTAATGGATGAGATAGTCCTATTATCATAGACACATAATAATCTTGCAACATGACACTTTGGAATACGTTCATATACTTTGCCATTGCAGCCGTTATTGCTTGGGCAGCGGGCGCGCTCTTTGCTTGGCGAGGGAAAAGGAAATTAGCTGTTGGGGTTACGGCTGCTGGGCTTAGCGTATTTTTTGCCTACGTACTCACGATGTGGATAACGTTGGAGCGGCCGCCCTTGCGGACGATGGGCGAAACGCGCTTATGGTATGCGCTGCTGCTGCCTTTTGCGGGTTTGATGGTCTATCTGCGCCACGGCTACCGCTGGATCCTCTCCTTCACCACGTTGCTGGCCACCGTGTTTGTCTGCATCAACATCTTCAAGCCCGAAATACACGAAAAGACGCTGATGCCAGCGTTGCAGAGCCCGTGGTTTGCACCCCACGTCATCGTTTATATGTTGGCCTATGCGCTGCTGGGAGCAGCAACGCTCATTGCCTTTTATGCCCTTGTCTTTCCTAAGCGGGCAGCCAAAGGAGAAAAGGACCTGAGCCGCAGCACGCAGGAGATTGTCAGTGTGGGCTGGTCTTTTCTGACGGTGGGCATGCTCTTCGGTGCACTATGGGCTAAAGAGGCTTGGGGACACTACTGGACGTGGGACCCGAAGGAGACATGGGCCGCTGGGACGTGGCTTGCCTATCTCGTCTTTATCCACTGGCGTGGCGCGAACCGCCTTCGCTACTATTGGCTACTCGTTTGCTTCGTCCTGCTGCAAATGTGCTGGTGGGGCATTAACTATCTGCCTTCGGCGCAAGGCATGAGCGTTCATACCTACGGATAAGGCACTCATACAACACAAAAAGCCCCTCCTAACTTTCGGCCCTTTAAGGGGAGAAGTTAGGAGGGGCTTTATCTTATAACCCTTAAAGATTATGCGAAGCTTGCGCGGAGCGTATCGCCCTCTCTGACGATGCTGACCTTGCGCGGGTTCTGCAGATTGGCTGCGCTGGGGTCGGCCATCATGAGGTCGGCCACGGGGTCTTCCACGTAAGTCTGAATGGCACGCTTCAGCGAGCGAGCACCATACTGCGCATCGAAGCCTTCCTTCACGAGGAAGTCCCATGCCTCGTCCGCAAGTTGCAACGTGAGGCCCAACTCCGTCAGGCGCTCTTGTAAAACGTCTATCTCGAGTTTCACAATGCGGCGGGCATCATCGCCCTTAAGGGGCTGGAACATGATGATGTCGTCAAGGCGGTTGAGGAATTCGGGTGCAAACTGCTTTTGCAGGGCTTTGCGCACGATGCTCTCTGCCCGCGTAGCACTGAGCGCGCCCTCGTCGTCGGTGTGGAACCCTACCCCACCGCCAAACTCCTTCAGCTGGCGCGAACCGCTGTTGGACGTCATGATGATGATGGTGTTGCGGAAATCAACAGTCGTGCCGTTACCATCGGTCATACGGCCTTCGTCCATTACCTGCAAGAGCGTGTTGAAGACGTCGGGGTGAGCCTTTTCCACTTCGTCAAGCAGGATGACGCTGTAGGGGTGGCGGCGGACCTTCTCGGTGAGCTGGCCGCCTTCTTCGTAGCCCACATATCCTGGAGGCGCCCCCACAAGGCGACTCGTGCTGTACTTCTCGCCGTATTCGCTCATATCGATGCGAATGAGGGCATCTTTGCGTCCGAACATCCACTCCGCCAGGCACTTCACGAGGTAGGTCTTACCAACGCCCGTAGGCCCCACGAAGAGGAACGTACCAACGGGGCGGTCGCCTCCTTTCAGTCCGAGGCGGTTGCGCGTAATGGCGCGCACCAGCTTGTCGATAGCAGCGTCTTGCGCCACGACCTTGCTGCGTAGCGCGTCGTTCATGCCGCGCAGACGCATGCTCTCGTCTTCGGCCAGTCGCTGAACGGGCACACCGCTCATTTGCGACACAACGTCGGCTATTTGCTCTGCATCAACCGTTTGCAGGTGTTCGCGCTGCGTGGCCAGCCATTCGGCGTTGCGGCGGTCAAGCTGTTCGCTGAGCTTTGCAATCTCGTCGCGCAGTTCGGTGGCCAGCTGATAGTTCTCCACTTTAGCCGCCTGCATCTTGCGTTCGCGCATGTCGGCCATGCGGTTTTCCATTTCTTCTATATCGGCCGGTACTTTCAGGCACGTAAGGTGTACGCGGCTACCGGCTTCGTCGAGGGCATCGATGGCCTTGTCGGGCAAGGAGCGCTCTGTGATGTACTTCTCTGTCAGGCGCACACAGGCTTGCAGGGCTTCGTCGGTGTAGCGCACGTTGTGGTGCTCCTCGTAGCGACTGCGTATGTTGCGAAGAATTTGCAGGGTTTCCTCGGTCGTTGTAGGTTCAAGCTGTATCTTTTGGAAACGGCGCTCAAGGGCACCGTCTTTCTCAATACTCTTGCGATATTCGTCGGTCGTCGTAGCTCCGATGCACTGCACCTCACCACGCGCCAAAGCTGGTTTCAAGATGTTGGCTGCATCCAGGCTACCTGCCGCGCCGCCCGCACCGATAATGGTGTGTATCTCGTCGATGAAGAGAACAATTTCGCGGTGGTCGCGCAATTCTTGTATGAGGCGGCGGAGGCGTTCCTCAAATTGTCCGCGATACTGCGTGCCAGCCACAATGGCAGCCATGTCAAGGGCCACAATGCGCTTGCCCATCAGCATGCGGGGCACCTTGCGCTGTGCAATGAGTTGTGCCAGGCCTTCAACAACGGCACTCTTGCCTACGCCAGGCTGACCGATGAGAATCGGATTGTTCTTCTTGCGGCGCGTAAGGATTTGCGCAATGCGCTGTATCTCTTGTTCGCGTCCAATGATGGGGTCGAGCGCCCCTTCGGTGGCGAGGCGTGTCAGGTCGGTGCCGAAGTTGTCGATAATCGGCGTCTCGCTTGTTTTGTCAGTCTCTTTCTTCTGTGTGGCGGCTGTGCCTCGGCCCGAAGGATATTCCTCGCCACTGTCGTCGTCCATAAGGCCAAAGCTGTCGCGCGTGGTTTGCTTCAAGTTCAGGCAAGAAGCTATCTTGTCGTAAGTGAGTCCCATTTCATACATTATTTTACGTGGCTCGCTGCTCTTATCGCGCAGCAGGGCGAGGAGCAGGTGTTCTTCGTCGGCTGTCTTCACGCCTGCCTGACGCGCTTCGAGCATCGTCAGGCGCAACAGGCGTTGGCCTTCGGGCGAGAAGACGTAGTGAGACGAGGAAGGGCCGAAAGTTGTGCTAACGTTCTGTGAGAGGTTTGAGTGGTTCTGTGCTTGTTCGTCGATGCGCTTACGCAGGTCGCTGGGCTCAATGCCTTGAGCAACGAGCAAACGGCAGGCACGTCCGTCTGGGTCCGACAGCAAGCCGAGGGCTAAGCTGTAGATGTCGATGACGGATAGGCCTAAGCGATTTGCTTCCTCGCGACTGCGCGTAATCACTTTCGAGAGAGAGGCGGAAAGTTCGTAAGTCATTCTTTATATTCTTCGTTGTGTTAATCGCCTTAAATTGTGCAAAAGCCGTGCCAAAACTAAGGAGCTTGTCAGGCATAGCTCAAATATCAGCATAAGCTGCAGGGTTAATGAGTGGGTTGAAACACGAACTTTGCTTAGCAACCACCGCTTAAGCGTTGCTATGCTAACAGCAATGTTCGTGTATCAAACCAAGAGGATTAGGAGCGTTTGGGAAACACCCCTTTATTTGTTGCAACCAATCACCTTCCAGATGCAGGCTGCCAGTGCGCCACCTACGAAGGGACCTACGATGAAGATCCAGAGGTTTTGCAGGGCCGTGCCGCCTTGGAAGACTGCGGGTGCAATGCTACGCGCGGGATTAACGCTCGTGCCCGTATAGCGTATGCAGGCCAGGTGGATAAGCACGAGGCTCAAGCCGATGGCCAGCCCAGCGAAGTTACCAGCACCTACCTTCTCGTCGGTCGTTCCCAGCACAACGAGCACAAAGACGCACGTAAAGACAATCTCGGCCACTAAGCCACCTATGACCGATACGCCTGCTTGCAGGTCGTTGGCACCCGTGCCTTCAAGGCCGCCCACGTTGCTCGTCAGCAGGTAGAGCAGACCGCTACCAATGAAAGCACCAATCACTTGAAACAGCATATACATGCCGCAGTCTTTAGCGCTGATGCGCCCACTGAGGAATGCGCCGAGGGTGATGGCGGGATTGATGTGGCAACCGCTGGTGCCACCAATGGTGTAGGCCATTGCCACAACGGCCAA
Source organism: uncultured Prevotellaceae bacterium (assembly GCA_900317635.1). Classification (GTDB taxonomy): domain Bacteria; phylum Bacteroidota; class Bacteroidia; order Bacteroidales; family Bacteroidaceae; genus Alloprevotella. The sequence goes on from ONHN01000012.1 coordinate 31,975, forward strand.
GCCAAACGCCAAAGCGGTGCCTACAACGGCGGGAATGTTGCTAACGGGGTCGCAACCCAAACTGACGGCTGTGCCGCAACCCAACAAAACGAGAACGGCTGTGCCGACCATTTCTGCTAAGTACTTTTTCATACGGATTTGATAGTTTAATGAATAGGATAGCTGATGTAATAAACGTTTCTTCACTGCAAAGATAAGCAAAGCTTCCGACAAAAAGAAATTCTCTGCAAAACTTCTTTTGTGCAATACATATATATTATGTACGCGCGCGCGCGAAACAAGGAGAGAGGAAAGAAACTTTGCATTGCCAAGAATTATTTGTACATTTGCCTGACACGCCTTAAAAAAACGTTCTGACCGATGAACTCTATTATTACAGCCAACACGCTCGTAGGCATGGGCGATGCACGGTATGCCGACTATCTTTGCCACGCTTATTGTTCGAAAGGGACATGTACCTTCTCTCGCGGCGACGAGAAGTTTCAGCTCTGTGCGGGCGACTGCCTCATCGTGCCACGTCGGGCCGACATGTACCAGCAAATAGAAGAAAGTGCGGACCTTGAGGTGGATGTTATCTACATCACACAAGCCTTCATCGAAACGGCCACACCGCCCAGCAACTACGGCATGCGCGGCCACCTCTGGCTCTTTGCCAACCCCGTCATGCACCTCACGCCGCCCATGCAGCAGCGGTGCGCTCGCAACTTCAAGGATATTCGCGAACGGTTGGAACAAGAGGCGCACCACTTTCAGCGCGATGTACTCGTGTGTGCGGTGCAGACGATGATACTCGACTTCTTCGACTTCCACGCCACGCTGTACGGCTTCGACCGCATCACGGTGGGTCAGCACTACGTCATGGAGCAATTCCTCGCATTGCTGGAACGTGGCGACTACCGCCGCAACCGCGACGTGGGCTACTATGCCGCCCAACTTTGCATCACGCCCAAACACTTGAGCGAGGTTTGCAAAAAAGCCAGCGGCTTGCCCGCCGCCTACTGGATTACGCGCTACACGGCGCTCGACATCAGCCGCCAACTTCGCGACCGCCGCCTCTCGCTCGCCGACATTGCCGATAGCTTCGGTTTCTCTTCCCCTGCCCACTTTAGCCGCTACGTGCAAAACAACTTGGGTGCTAAGCCCAGCGATTTTCGCGAATAGCTGACCGCTTTCGCCAAATTTGGTAAAAAGTGCCGTAAAATGTGTAACGAAGCATCCTGAAACTTGCCGTAACTTTGCAGCGTCAAATCAAAAATTATGATCAAGCTATGGATTTCAGACTTCAAGACCGCGCAGAGTTGAAAGCGTTAGTGGACTTCTACGCCACTGAAAGCGACAAGAACAACCAAGACTGCTACGTAGAAATCTTCCGTCCCGACATCAAACTCGATGTTTATTTTGGCGAAACCTTAGGCATGCAAGCCCGCGATGTGCACGATATGATACGCCAATATAAGGCTTTTGGTGCCGCCAAGGTTTCGTTCCACATGAATGGTCAACAAAATGTTGACTTCATTGACGATACGCACGCCACAGGCACGTGCTACGCGTTGGCTACGCTCGTTACTGAAGAAGACGGAAAAGACAAGCTAACGGTGCATGCCGTACGTTACTACGACAAATACGTAAAGATTGACGGACGTTGGTGGATTAGCGAGCGCGAACAACACTTCGAATGGTCTGCGCTGCCCTCTTTGGTTACCCAATAGCGCAATGACCGACAAAGAGGCTATAGAAGCAACATACAAAAGGATGTATGAAGCCATGGTGGCCAAAGACACGGCCACCTTGCTTTCACTCCATGCACCCGAGTTTGTCCTCACCCACATGACGGGCATGCAGCAATCGCGCTACCAGTTTGTTGAGGCTATTGCAAAAGGTTCGCTCAACTACTTCAGCGTTCAACACGAGGCAATGCGTATTAACGTTAACGGCCACCACGCCACGTTGCAAGGGCGCAGCCATGTTGAGGCAGCCGTGTTTGGCGGCACACGCCACACTTGGCCACTACTGCTTCTTCTTACGCTAGAAAAAAGGAACGGCGTGTGGATGTTTACCTCGTCGAAAGCGTCAACGTTTTAATTTCCAAAGTTTACGCCTGACAAGTTTGGCTACGCCGACGAACAAGCACTATTGCAACTCGTCACTGACCGAGAAGAAGAATTTAACGACTAAGCATCATGAAGAAAGTTGTAGTATTAGTAGGTGCTGGCAGCATCGGCATAGCCATCGCACGACGTGTGGCAGCAGGCAAACGCCTGATAATTGCCGACTACAGCGAGGATAATGCCATGCAGGCAGCTCGGACGTTGGCCAATGCTGGCTTCGACTGCATCACGGCCCAATGCGACCTTGGCAGCAAGGACGACATCCAACGTTTGGCAGCGTTGGCAGCAAAAGAGGGCGAGGTATTACATCTCATCAATGCGGCTGGCGTTTCGCCTTCACAGGCTCCTGTCGGGCGCATCCTGCAAGTTGACCTCTACGGCACAAGTGTGCTCCTTGAAGAAGTTGGAAAGGTGATAGCTGAAGGGGGTAGCGGTGTCATTATCTCCTCCCAAAGCGGCCATCGCCTTCCAGCCTTACCTGAAGAAGAGAACGTTGCATTAGCCACCACGCCCTGCGAGGAGCTCCTCAACTTACCATTCCTAAGCCGTATTACCGACACGCTGAAAGCCTATCAGTACTCCAAGCGGTGCAACGCTTTGCGTGTCATGATGGAAGCTACGCGTTGGGGACGACGCGGAGCCACCATCAACAGCATTTCGCCTGGCATTATCATCACGCCGCTTGCCGCCGACGAACTTCGCGGTCCGCGAAAAGAGGGCTACCTGAAAATGATAGAAGGCATGCCCGCTCGCCGTGCTGGCACGCCCGACGAAGTGGGAGACCTGGCCGAATTTCTCTTGTCGTCAAGGGGCCGCTTCATTAGCGGTGCCGATTTGCTCATTGACGGCGGATGTACCGCCTCCTACTGGTACGGCGACTTGCAATACCTCAAAACAACACACTAAATTTCATTATGGAAGCATTCAAAGTTGACCCGCGCAAGAATTCGCCCGAAGAACTTGCTAAGGGCATGAAGCAAGCCCAACTCGTGTTTAAGCTCAACCATACCATGCCCTACACACCCGAGTATGATGCCCTGGTGCAAGAACTCTTTGCTGGTAAGATTGGCAAAGGCAGCCACGTGATGCCTGGCCTCACCTGCATTTGTGCCGACCAAGTGGAGATAGGCAAAAACGTGATGGTCATGAACAACTGCTTGATGATGTCGCGCGGCGGCATAACGATTGAAGACGATGTTCTCATCGCTGCCAACGTGCAACTCATCTCCAACAACCACGACCTGCACGACCGCGCCGTGCTCCTCTGCAAACCCGTGCGCATCTGTCGCAAAGCTTGGATCGGAGCTGGAGCCACCATCTTGCCAGGCGTGACGGTAGGCGAAAATGCCGTTGTCGGCGCAGGGGCCGTCGTGACAAAGGACGTGGCACCTAACACCATCGTTGGCGGCAATCCTGCTAAGTTTATCAAAAATGTGGAATAAGCTCTAAACGCGTTAAACAACATGAAAGCAAAATCCATTCTCACAGCCGCCCTCGCCCTGCTTTGCACGGCGTGCACGGCGCAAACTCCTCAACAACAAACCGAACAAACCACTATGAACAAACAAGGAAAAACGCTCATCGTCTTCTTCTCCCACGCCGGCGAGAACTATGCCGTAGGCAACATTGAGGTGGGCAATACGAAAATCGTGGCCGACTACATCAGCGAGGCCACGGGTGCCGAACAATTCGAAATCGTTTGCGAAAAGGACTACGATATGCCCTACATGAAGCTCATCGAAGTGGCTAAGGCCGAAACCAACAGTGGCGAACTGCCCGCCTACAAGGGCGATGTGGACTGCACGCCCTACGACACCATCTTCATTGGCGGACCCATTTGGTGGGGCACGTACCCGCAAGTGATGTTCACCTTCTTCCGCGACCACGACCTTTCGGGCAAAACCATCGTACCCTTTGTCACCCACGAAGGCTCTGGCCTCGCCTCCACCGTCAGCGACCTGAAAAAGGCCTACCCCAATGCCAACGTCCTGCCGGGCTTTGCCATGTACGGCCACGATGTGCGCACGAATAAAGAGAAAGTCATCAAATGGCTCAATAGCTTGTAAGACGTTAGAGCCTTCCTATAACCTCCAATAACCGAGCACCCTATGGAAACCATCAAACTTAGTAACGGCGTTGAAATGCCCCTTTTGGGCTACGGCGTTTTCCTTGTCAGCCCCGAGGAATGCGAGCGATGCGTGAGCGATGCGCTCAGCGTGGGCTACCGTCTCATCGACACCGCCCAGGCCTACCAAAACGAAGAGGGCGTAGGCAAGGCCTGGCGCAAGAGCGGCATCAGCCGCGAGGAACTTTTCCTCACAACGAAAGTGTGGATTAGCAACGCGGGCGAAGAACGTGCGTACGCCAGCATCGACGAGAGTTTGCAGAAACTGCAAACAGACTACATCGACCTGCTGCTCATCCACCAAGCCTACGGCGACGTCTTTGGCTCATGGCGAGCCATGGAACGCGCCTACCGCGAAGGAAAAGTGCGTGCTATCGGCGTTAGCAACTTCCAAGCTGCCCGCTTCTTCGACTTCAGCCACTATGTGGACACGAAACCCATGGTCAATCAACTGCAATGCAACGCACTCATCCAGCAAACGGGCATCGAACCCCTCCTCGCTGAAACCCAGACACGCATGATGGCGTGGGGGCCACTGGGCGGACAAGGCGTTGAAGGCATTGTGAAGAGCGAACTGCTTGCCAACATCGGCTCTCGCTATGATAAGAGTGCAGCACAAGTGGCCCTTCGCTGGTTGACGCAACGGGGCATCGTGGCCATACCGAAAAGCTCGCACAAAGAGCGTATGGCTCAAAACCTCAACATCTTCGATTTTCGCTTGACGAACGAAGAGATGCAACAAATTGCCACGCTCAATCAACACGACACGGGCACCGTCAACTTTGCCGACCCGCAGTTCGTGAAATACCTTATCCAAAACTACGGATAAGCACCGCCCTAACAAACCTCCAAACACCGTAACCGCCGCATCGAAATCCCTTCGAGCGGCGGCTACTATATACATGTTTAACTAACCAAATTTACAGGAGCTTGCGCAAAGTATCGGCGGGTGCTTTAGCTGCCGTATCTACGCGCGTCGCACTGACGTAGCAGGCGCGGAAGAGGGTGCAAACGTTGGTGGCATCGCTCAGGCGAGGCTCGTTCGTAAAGCCATACCTCAACAGACCTGCACGCGGCACGGTGATGGTGAACGAAATGGGCCGCCAACTATATCGCCACTTGTTGTCCTTCAGGTCTTCGCCTTCATCGTAAACGCAATCATCGTCGTCGTGCGAAGCGGCTGGGGCAGGGGCCACGGAATAACCTACAATCCGTGAGATCTGCGCCAACTCCTCGGCCGATGCCGTGGGCGAGGACGGCGATAAAGTCTTCACCGCTATTTGTGTGCTGTCAAGAGAGGCATAGAGCGAAGCACCAACGCCGTTCGTATAGACAAGACCCTCAACGACGTATGTGCCTGGCTGCACGTCCAACGTGCGATATACCTCGAACGACATAGGTTGTTCGCGCTCCTCTTGCTCTATAGAGAGGTGCTCCATCCAGCGGAAGTCGGGGCTGCCTGGGTCCTGACAAGTGTGGAAGATGTCGTCGTCAGTACCCTTCAGGAAACCTATGTGCCAACCGCTGCTTTGCAAGTATTCCCAACTCTCTTTCTCGAGGAACACGCCATTGTGGGTATTGGCCTTGCGATACTCCGTTTCGAATTGCACCTCCAACGTCTTCTGCGTATCTATGCCCAACTTGATGAGTGCGCCGCCACAAATCATGGAGGCAAAAAGTGCCACAACCCATACGCCTACCATCGAAGCGCGAACGGCCTTCGAACTGCGCTGTTTGGAGAAAATGCTGCGGCCGATTGCCACCAGGGGCAAGCCCACCAGCGTCAGCAGCGCTACGCCCAGCCCTACGCCCCACCAATACATGGCGGGCGAAGCCGTCAGAACGTGCCCCAGTTCGGGGTAGCGCACCGCCATAGGCGCAAAGTGCGCGGCTGGAACCAGCATAACAACAAGCAGGCAGGCCAGTAGTACCATAACGGCCAGTGCCAACAAGCAGAGCATGAAAATGGCAAAGCCCTTTACCAGAACAATGAACACCTGCAACAATCCGCTCAAGCATCCGCGCATACCGCCTGCATGCTGCCGCGCATAGTCGGTGGCCGAACGGCCCGCACGCATCATCTCCTCGCCCAGCGAGGCCGCCGTCACGGGCTCGCCTCGCATCCTTAGGCGGTCCTCGGGCGTGCGCGCTTCGGGAATGAGTGCCCACAACACGAGATAGACGATGGCTAACGAGCTAAACGTAAAGACAAAGAGCAAGACGAAGATAATGCGCCACGGTAGCGGGTCGGTCATGCCGAAGTAGCGGCAAAAACCCGACAACACGCCGCCCAGCATCTTGTCCTCCGAATCGCGGAAGAGCTTGCGATGTACACGAGCGCCCGTCGGCGCGCCCTGACCATAGGGAGGCGGCGGGGGCGGGGTGCCTGCACCCGATGCCGCAGCGGCTTCGTCGTCGCCTGCCATTTGCTCGGGATTGCCAATGCGACCAATGATGTCGCGAATGTGCTGGATTGAGATAGCCTCCGTCCCTTCTGCCTTCAGCTGCGAAAGGAGTTCGGCAATGCGGTGCTCTACGTCGTCGGCCACTTCTTCGCCGTCCTCGCGGCGCATGAAGAAGGCGCGCATGTTTTCTTCGTAACTACGCAACAACTCGTAAGCATCCTCGTCAATGTTGTAGAGCTGGCCGAAAAGGTTTATGGTGATGTTCTTTTTCATAACACGGGGTGTTGATGGATTAAGCGTTGATGGTTGCATCGTTGTTCCCGCGAAGGAAACCAACGGTCTTCGATAGTGCGTTCCAGGCCTCGTCAAGGCTGGCTAAAGCCTCCTGCCCCTCTGGACTCAGAGCGTAGTACTTGCGGGGCGGGCCTTGCGTGCTCTCCTGCCACTGGTAGGAAAGCAACCCGTCGCGCTTCAGTCGCGAAAGCAGCGGATAGAGCGTACCCTCCACCACGATGAGGTCGGCCGCCTGCAACTGCTGGATGATGTCGGAAGCATAGGCCGGCTCGCGACGCAAAAGCAAAAGAACGCAATACTCCAGCATCCCTTTGCGCATTTGCGACTTCTGATTTTCGGTGTTCATCTTCTTGTGAGGTTTGTTGTAAATTAAGACTTTTCGTATGCAACATACTTTGTGAGTGCAAAGATATATGTTTTCCCGTGTACCTTGCAATACAAAGTACTAAATTCTTTGCAACTTTAACATTTTTTCTAATTGCGCGATGAATTTTGCGAAAAACGTTGGCAGTTGTTTGCGAAGTTTGTAACTTTGCAGAGAGTGTGGAGAAAAGCCACGGAAAAGCTTTTTCGACGCACGCCGCATACCAAGAAAAACCTACTAATAATCATCTAAAACCTCTTAACATTATGCGAGTAATCATCGAACCAGATTATGAGAAACTTTCGCGTTGGGCTGCCGAGTACGTCGTAAGCCGCATCAACGCTGCACGTCCCACGGCCGAACGTCCCTTCGTGCTGGGTCTGCCCACGGGTAGCTCCCCCATCGGTATGTACAAAGGCATCATCAAGGCCTACGAAGAAGGCCGCGTGAGCTTCAAGCACGTCCTGACGTTCAACATGGACGAATACGTGGGCCTGCCCGAAGAGCACCCCGAAAGCTACCACTCCTTCATGAAGAAGAACCTCTTCGACCACATCGACTGCCCGAAGGAGAACATCCACATCCTCAACGGCAATGCCCCCGACCTGCTGGCCGAATGCGCCAACTACGAGCGCATGATTGAGGAAGCTGGCGGCATCGACCTCTTCATTGGCGGTATTGGCCCCGACGGCCACATTGCCTTCAACGAACCAGGCAGTTCGCTCTCCAGCCGCACGCGCATCAAGACGCTAACCACGGACACGCGCGTGGCCAACAGCCGCTTCTTCGGTGGCGACCCCAACAACGTGCCCAAGCTAGCGCTGACCGTAGGCGTTGGCACCGTCATGGCTGCCCGCGAGGTGCTCATCCTCTGCAACGGCCACAACAAGAGCCGCGCGCTCCACGCTGCCGTCGAGGGTGCCGTGACGCAGATGTGGACCATCTCCAGCCTACAGCTCCACCCCCACGGCATTATCGTCTGCGACGAAGCCGCCTGCGAAGAAATCAAGCACGGCACCTACCGCTTCTTCAAGGACGTAGAAAGCGAAAACCTCATCTAATCTGACGTCTTTTCTCCTTGCACACACACGCTAAAGTCCCGCACGACAAAAGATAACGGCGCTGGGAATTTAGCGTGTGTTGCATAGCCCATGCTATACCGCCATGCTTATCGACTTCAAGAAACTACCGCTGCAAGCCTTAGCCGCTTTCAAGGGCGGCGATGGCGAATACCTCGTTCGCACCTCCGACGATGGCCACGTGAAAATCATGCTGGGTCGCCTGCAACCAGGCTGCTCTATCGGCATACACACCCACGAGGGCAATTCGGAAACGATCTACATGCTCTCGGGAAAAGGCGAAGTGTTCTACGACGGAACCTCCTTCGAACTGCTGCCAGGCCAGGCCCACTATTGCGCCGAAGGCCATACGCACGGCCTGCGCTGCAACGCCGCCGCCGCTGAAGACGCGGTTTTCTTTGCCGTTGTGCCGCAAACAGCCCAGAACTAACCGAGGCTGAGCCTACACCTTATATTATATATACGCGCGCGCAAGGCAAGATGCCCGTTCCTTGTCGCCCCCCCCAACGCCAGAAACTACCGCCGTGGAAACCCTCGCCCCCTTCGCCCGCCCCGCCTACGTCATGCTGAAGCCCGTGGGCGCACGCTGCAACCTTGCCTGCAACTACTGCTACTACCTTGAAAAGGAGAAGCTCTACGCCGACGGGCGCGACCAGCTCTTGCCGTTCGACTTGCTCGAGCGCTTCACGCGCGACTACATCGCCCTGCAAACGCAGAGCGACGTACTCTTCACCTGGCACGGCGGCGAACCGCTCTTACGCCCCATTGCTTTCTACCAACGCGCCTTAGCCTTTCAGCGTAAATATGCAGGCGACCACCGCATCGACAACGCGCTGCAAACCAACGGCACCCTCCTCACCGACGACTGGGCGCGCTTCTTTCGCGACAACAACTTCCTCATTGGCGTTTCCATCGACGGCACCGAGCAACAGCACGACCGCTATCGCCACACGCGCGGCGGCGGCCCTACGCACAAACAGGTGATGCGCGGCATTGAGATCCTTGAGCGCCACGGCGTGCAGTGGAACGCGCTGGCCACCGTCAACCACTTCAACGCCGACGAGCCGCTGGCCTTCTACGACTTCTTTCGCAGCATTGGCTGCCACTTCTTGCAGTTCACGCCCGTTGTCGAACGCCTCGAAACGCAAACCGACGGACGCTATCTGGCCTCGCCCTTGGCTGGTGCATCGGCGCGCCTGGCCCCTTTCAGCGTCAGCCCGCAGCAATGGGGCCGTTTCCTCATCGGCGTGTTCGACCGCTGGATAAAGACCGACGTAGGCAGCACCTTCGTCCAGCTCTTCGATGCCACGCTGGCGGGGTGGTGCGGTGTGCCGCCAGGCGTCTGCACACTGGCCGAAACGTGTGGAGCAGCCGCCGCTATGGAGTGGAACGGCGATGTCTTCGTGTGCGACCACTACGTGTTTCCCGAATATCGCCTTGGCAACCTGCGCACGACACCCCTGCCCGAGATGCTCTATGGCGAGGCCGCCACGCGCTTCGGACAAGAGAAGAAAACAACGCTCACGAAGCAGTGTCGCGAATGTCCGTGGCTCATGGCCTGCCACGGCGAATGTCCGCGCCTGCGCTTCGCAACCGACCGCTACGGCAACGCTGGCCACCACTACCTCTGCGCGGGCTACGAAGCCTACTTCGCCCACGTGGCACCCTACATGGACGCTATGAAAAGCTTGCTGCAACAAGGCCGACCGCCAGCCGAGGTGATGCAGCAAACGATAGGCTGAAAACAACGGCAGAGACCTCTTGCTAAATTGTCACTTGGTGCGTGAACATACCACACGATGCGTAACTGCGTACAGAAATCCGATGATAATCGGTGCGCAGAGCACAAAGCACCATGAGAAGAACACCTAATGCCCTACCCCACTCACACCAAAGCCCTTACCCCGCTATGCTCCCTAAGTCAGACCGCATCGGATTGTTGCTTTTCGCCTTGCTCTGTGCGGCGGCCATCGCAGCCTTCTACTTCTTTCAAGAAACAAAAGATGAAGCCGCCCCTAAGCCCCAACAGCTCACGGCTGAGCAGGCGGCCAACCTCCGCGCCTTCAACGAAGAGTTGCAGCGCGACTCCATAGCGTGGACGAAGCAACACGAACGCCATTGGCAGAAAGAGCCCGAACGCATGGTGGAGTCGTTCCCTTTCGACCCCAACACGGCGGACAGCACAACCCTCTTGCGCCTGGGGTTCAAACCCTGGCAGGCAAAAGCCATCTGCAACTACCGCCGCAAGGGCGGACGCTGGCGAAGTGCCGAAGACTGCAAACGCATCTACGGCTTCTCGGAGGCCGACTACCAACGCCTGAAGCCCTACATACGCATCAGCCCCGAATTTGCGGCCTCGGCACCAAGGCAGAAAAGCGAGAAACAACTGCTCTGGGAAGCGCGGCAGGCCCACTTCGACAGCTTGCGCGCCACCTACCCAACCAAATACGAAGAAGGCAGCATCCGCCTCAACCTCTCCACCTGCGACACCACGGCCCTCAAAGGCATTCCGGGCATAGGTCCTTGGAGCGCCAGGAAGATTGTGGCCTACCGCGAACGACTGGGCGGCTTCGTCAGCGTGAGTCAGCTTGAAGAAATAGAAGACATGCCCGAAGGACTTTCGCGATGGTTCGACCCCGCCACCGCCACCACGCAGCCCCGACAGATTGACATCAACCACGCCTCATTCAAAACCATCAACCGCCATCCCTACGTCAGCTACGAGCAGACAATAGAAATTGTCAACTACATTCGCAAGCACGGCCCCCTACGCTCGTGGAACGACCTCAGCCTCAGCAAGCTCTTCACCGCGAAGGACTTTGAGCGCCTAAAGCCCTACTTTCGCTTCAATTAGGCTGCAGCGATTGGCGCGAAGCGCACGGGGCGCATTATCATAAGCCGCCGTGTCGCTCGACTGCAAAAGTTTTTGTAACTTTGCAAGCCAAAACAAAAAACAGAGACTATGACACTATATCCACGACTCATTACCGACGCACTCTCGAACGTGCGCTATCCAGGCACGGGCAAGAACCTCGTCGAGGACGACATGCTTGAAGACGACGTGCGCATAGACGGCATGAACGTCAGCTTCAGCCTCCTCTTCCCTAAGCTGCCCGACCCCTTCGAGCGCTCCGTGGTGAAGGCGGCGGAAGCGGCCATACATACGTACGTCAGCAAAGACGTTGAAGTAACTATCCGCACCAAGAGCCTGCAAGCCGCGCGGCCTGAACCGGGCAAACTCCTGCCCGAGGTGAAAAACATCATTGCCGTTTCGAGCGGCAAGGGAGGCGTGGGTAAGAGCACCGTGGCGGCAAACTTGGCCGTCAGCCTAGCGCGCCTGGGCCACAGCGTGGGCTTGCTGGATGCCGACATCTTCGGGCCCAGTGTGCCAAAGATGTTCCACCTCGAACACGAACAGATATTTGCCATTCAGCGCGACGGGCGCCAACTCATCGTGCCCGCCGAGAAATACGGCGTTCGCATACTTTCCATCGGCTTCTTCGTCAGTCCCGACACGGCAACGCTCTGGCGCGGCGGCATGGCCTCCAACTCACTGAAGCAACTCATAGGCGAAACGGACTGGGGCGCACTGGACTACCTCGTTATCGACACGCCTCCAGGCACGTCGGACATTCACCTCACACTGCTGCAAACGCTGGCCATCACGGGTGCCGTCATCGTATCGACACCACAACAAGTGGCCCTTGCCGACGCGCGCAAAGGCATCGACATGTATCGCAACGAAAAGGTGAACGTGCCCATCCTGGGCCTGATAGAAAACATGGCATGGTTCACGCCAGCCGAACTGCCCCAAAACCGTTACTTCCTCTTCGGGCGCGAGGGCGTGAAGCAGTTGGCCGAAGAGATGCAAGTGCCGCTACTGGCACAAATCCCTATCGTGCAGAGCATTTGCGAAGCGGGCGACGAGGGCGAACCCGTGGCCTTGCACCCCGAACGCCCCGACGGACAGGCCTTCCTGCAGCTGGCCAGCGAAGTGCACCAGGCCGTTGAGCGGCGCAACCGCGAACAACCTCCCACGCACGTAGTCAGCGTGACGAAATAAACGCCCAGCGCGCCCGCTCATTTCTGATAGCTCTTCTGGTCTGACTCATCGGCTTTGGCTTTTGCTATTAACAGCGCGCCCGCTCATTTCTGATAGCTCTTCTGGCAACACGAGCAACAAGCTAACAAACCATCATCGGCGCGCGCGCAGGAAGTGGCAAGTTTATAGTGCCAGCGAAGAGCGCAACAAACTCGCTGTCAAAGCCTTAAAGTTCCGACAGAGGCTTACAAAGTTTTCCCATCGGCTTTCGAAGTTATAAATCTCGGCGGTAAATATACATTTGCCGCCGAGATTTATATAAACCCCGCCGAGAAATGTATATTTCTCGGCGGGATTTATAACTTCATGGCTTACAAAAAAAACTTGCAAAGGCAAGGGGAAAACTTCCTGGCCTTTGCAAGAAACTTACGAGGCGGCGCGCAAGCGCGCAGAGGGGCTGTGGCGTTACTTCACCACTTTCCGTGCGCGCCCGTCAGCCTCCTGAATGATGTTGACGCCCACTGCAGGTTGCATAAGTTGGCGGCCTTGCCCATCGTAGATGCGCTGCGCGCGAGAGGCGTTGACTTCGGACGAAGCAATGCCCGTGGTGAGCGGGCGAAGATGAAGCAATGACTGCGCGGAGCGCGTGCCCGATACCAGCACGCAAGCTTCGGCCCAGGCACAATCGGGCTGCATAAAGACCTCTTTCCCTGCCTCTTGCAGATAGTAGCTTCCTTCGCCGTTGGTATAAAGGAGAAAGTTGGTGCCTTGCGCCGTGAAGGTGAAGGCGGGATAGCCAGAGGACGAGGGCGTGGAGCACAGCATGGCGGGACGTCGCTGCTCAGCAAGTTGCGCGTTTTGCAGGCGCACGCTACCTTCAGCGTTAAGACCCTCGGCGAAGGTCCATAGGTAGGCTCTGTTGCTCTCCACATCGGTTGGCAGCGCTGCGCGCTTCAAGCGGTAGCCGCTATAGTCGGCGTTAGGCGGGGTGAGGCAAAGGCCTTCGGTGTCGGCTGCGCCGTACCATGGCTGCGCATTGGTCAGTGTGTAGAGCGTCCCGAGGTCTGGCACACACTGAACCCAGACCTCGGGCTTAAAATCCGCGAAGTATTTTTGGAACAACTCCTTCGCCACGGCCACTTCATCGCCTTCGGCCTCGGCCTTAAAGCTGCCGTATGCGTATGGTGCTTCTTCGGGCAAATAGTTTACGTTTTGGCCCGACGTGCCGTTGGCGAAAGGCCATTCGTATTGTTGGAACCAGCTTTGCGACGTGAAGCGTCGGCTGAAGAAGGCTTTCCAGCGGGGATAATAGTAGCTTGAGAGTAGTCCGTTCCATTCGCGGTTAGCGTAGTCGTGCAGTCCGCCCGTTTCGCATTGCGCAAGGTCGCCCCACGTGGTGAGCAACATGCGGGCGTTCTTTTCGTAGAGTGCCTTCTCTTCGTCGGTCACGGCGAGTGCGCATGCCATTTCCGTCCAGCGGCCTAAGCGAAACTCTGTGCGCGTGCCGAGCAGGCGGTCTTGGTCGAGGATGAGTTGTAAGAAGCGGGCGGCTATGTCCTGACGCTCTGTACCCGTTGCCGTAGAAATGGAGTCGAGCGTCAGCTTGCCGTAGTCGGCAAGCACTTGACGCATGAGGTCGACGAGGTCGTAACGATAGTTGTCGTTGCCCTGAAGCTCGTCGGCGACGGAGAGCATGGTGTAGAGAGCTGCGCGAAGCTCCGTCATATCCCAGTACCACGTGGAGTTGGCCCACGAACTGACTGTGCCGGGCTTCGTGGCGGGGCGCATGAGGAAGACGCTCTCCGTCGTTCCTTGCTGCGGATTGTTGGGGCAGTTGTAAACGCCTGCGCCCAAGGTGCGCCATACAGAGAGCAGTGCATCGTAGGCGGCGGTACCAGGCTGGGCGCCGTAGCGCATGAAGACGTACTGCTGTAGCCACGTGTCGCGCGTGAGGTCCTCGCTGGTCCAGGGCAAAGCGTAGAGGAGGTCGTAGATCATGGCGTTGTTTTCGATGCCTTCGGGTATGGCACCAATGCCTACAAGCGCGTTGCTGGCTGCATTGTTGCGGGCGGAGTAATAGCAGTTGATAAGGCGGTCCATACGTCCGAAGAGGCCTACGTTTCCGCCGAAGTTGGAGACTTGTCCCCAAATCCAGTCGTGGTTTTGGCCAGAAGCGGTAGTATGATGTCCGCTGCACGCCACGTCGGCTTGGTTGTCGCCGTGGAGGTCGAGGATGATGAGCCGTCCGCGCGGCACGGTGTGGGTCAGGATGGTGGTTGGGTTATCTTGCCAATGCTGGCACACCCAAAGGGCCTCGCTGTCGTAGGCTTGCAGGGCGTTCCACATGGCTTCGACGCTGGCCTTGGCGTTGGTGACCCCCGAGGGCACACCGCCTTCGTGGAAGGGGTCGATAGCATAGAGGTGGGTGGTGCAGACGTCGCCGTAAAGACGCTGGAAAGCAGCGTAGTATTGCGCTGCGAACTCCTCGAGGCGCTCCGTGTTGTTGACGAAAGCCGGACGCGTGAAGGAGCACCACTTGCCTCCGTCAACGATGTCGGCAGATGTCCAGTTGGCCACACGGTCGGCGCTGGCGCGCGTCAGGAAGTTTTTGGGCACCATGCCCACGTAGCCTGGCACGACGGGCGACATGCCGAAGTCGGCCATACGCGCAAAGATTTTGCGTGCCAGCTCGGTGCGTTGCTCGTACCACGAAGCGGGCTGCGGGCCGCCCCATGCCGTGAGGTTGTTCATAAAGAACCAACCGTAGTAGGCAGCACCTGAGACAAACTCGTTCACTCCGTCGAGGCCTTCATAGCCGTAGCCCGTTTGCAGAACGTCGCGCCAAACGCTCTCCATCCCGACGATGGCCAAGGGCATGTTCACGCCGTGCAAGGCCATCCAGTCAATCTCCTGCTGCCAACGCTCCCAACCCCAAAAGGCCATGGAATAGCTGTGGGTGCAGAAGTTGAGGTAATAGCGCCAGGGCACGCTGGCTGTATGCTGCTCCACGCTGCAAACGGGGAGGGTTTCGGGCAGTCGGCCCGTAGGCGAATTCCAAGATATATTTACGCCTGCATAATGTTGCAGATACCAATTGATGCCCGTGGCGATGGCTACATAGTCGGAGCCTTCGACGCTGACCTTGGCACCGTCGCACGAGATGTTGAACTGCTGTGCGGGAGCATCCTCAAGTAGCGTCCACGTGAACTTTTCGGCATCGCCGTTCTCGGGCAAGATGCGATGCAGGAGGTCTTCTACCGCATCGGCTCTGCCGCCGAGGGCCACAGCCGTAAAAAGAAGGAGTGTACAAATCTTTTTCATCGTTTGTAGTTATGTGGTTTGTGATGTATCTACCATTTGGCGGCAAGCCACGAGGTAGCTGGCTGAAGCCCCACGGCTTACAAAGGGCAAAGATAATAAATTTCGCTCAAAAATGCAATGTTTAGGCGAACCTTTTTCGTCCCTTTTGCAAAAAACTCGTTGCCCTGCGAGCAAACAGAGTAAAGCCGCGCACAGCAGGACTTGCGAGCTGTGCGCGGCTATAATATTAATATGGTATGGTTCGGAAACGGGGCTTAGCAAAGCTTGCGTGCGCCGTCGCCGATAACTACGTCGATGACGATGGGCTTCTTGCCGTATTTCTGTTCGAACTTCTCGACAACGACTTTCTTAAAGTTGGGCGCGAGTTCGTCGGCCACGAGGTTGATGGTGCAACCGCCAAAGCCGCCGCCCATGATGCGGGAGCCCGTCACGCCACACTCCTTAGCCACGTCGTTGAGGAAGTCGAGCTCTTCGCAGCTCACTTCGTACTCCTTGGAGAGGCCGTAGTGGGTGTCGTACATCATCTGGCCGACTTTTTCGTAGTCATCGGCTTCGAGGGCCTCGCAGACTGCGAGCACACGAACCACTTCGCCGATGACGTAGCGTGCGCGCTTGTATTCGGCACCGGTGATATCGTCCTTCACCTCGTCGAGCATCTCCATCGTGGCGTCGCGCAGGCTCTTCACCTCAGGATGCTTCTTGGCAATGATTTCGGCCACGTGTTCGCACTGCAGACGACGCTCGTTGTAGGGCGAGCCTTTAAGCTCGTGCTTCACGCAGCTGTTGACGAGGACGAGCTGATAGCCCTTGGGGTGCCAGGGGAAGTATTCTATTTCGCCGCTGCGGCAGTCCATGCGCATGAGGTTGCCAGCCTTGCCGAGGCAGGAGATGGCCTGGTCCATAATGCCGCAGTTCACGCCGATGTACTTGTGCTCGGTGCGCTGACCTACGCGGGCCAGTTCCATGCGGTCGATCTTGTTGTCGCCAAAGAGGTCGTTGAGGGCGAAAGCGTAGGTGCTCTCGAGGGCTGCACTGCTGGACATACCTGCGCCAAGGGGCACGTCGCCGGCAAAGGCGGTGTTGAAACCTTCTACGGGCACGCCAAGAGCCATCATCTCGCGGCATACGCCGAAGATGTAGCGAGCCCAGGTGGCGCTGGGGCCTTGCTCGTCGTCGAGCGAGAACTGTACGCGGTCTTTGAGGTCGATGCTGTAAGCGTCAACCATGCGGGTGCCGTTGGGTTTGATTTCAGCAATCATGCCCTGCTCCACGGCGCCAGGGAATACATAACCATTGTTATAGTCGGTGTGTTCGCCGATGAGGTTGATACGACCAGGGGCTGCGTAAACGCTACCCGTCGTGCCGCCGAAGTGTTTGATGAAGCGGCTTCTTACGTCTTCAATTGTCAGTTTCATACGTGTAGTGTGTATTTGATGGTTGAAGCGTACTTCTGCGCTTGGCGGAAAGCCCATTGCGCTCACGCCAGGCGCAAAAGTACGTGTAAATAAAAAGATTGTTACTCAGCTTTCTTGCTTACGCGACTACCTACGAGGGCGTAGAAGAGGATGTAGGCGGCGCAGGCAACGACTACCCAATAGCTTTGGATGTAACCAACAGCATCGGCTACGGAGGCTTGGATGAACATCATCACAGCGCAACCGAACACCATCGTCATGAAGATACCGCTGGCAATGGCAGTGTACTTGCCAAGGCCTTCAACGGCCATGTTGAAGATAGCGCCCCACATCACGCTGGTGCAGAGGCCAACAAGCAGGAAGGCAAAGATGCCAAGAGGAATGTCGGACCATACGACTTCGAGCTTACCCCAGTCAACGCCAGGGAAGGAAACGAGGACATCGTCGGGAGCAAACATACCGAAGAGGACGAGGCAGAGCGTGGCAATGCTGACCGTGGTGACCATTGCGCGGCTGCTCACTTTATCGCCGATAGCGGCACCAGCGAAACGGCCGATAAGCATCATGAACCAATACACGGCAACAATCATGCCTACCGTGGCGGCGGGAATTTGAAGGCGTGCATAGGTTTCGGGCGCGTTAAGATACTGCTGCACAAAGTTGGGCACACCTACTTCGATGCCCATATAAAGGAAGATGGCGAGCGCGCCGAGGGCGAAGTGGCGGTAGCTCATGGCACCTTTCACAAGTTCCATCTTGACGGGAGCTTGCTCGGGCTCTTCAATCTTCGTGAAGAGGATCACGACAAAGGCAATGGCGAAGATAGCGAGGGCTATCATCAAAGCGGGCGTAGCGTCCGAAATCTTTGCTTTCGTTGCGTCGGCAATGAGCGCACCCATGAGGATGTAGCAGCAAACGGCAGCCGTGGAGTTGAACACACCGCCAATCTGAATGAGCTGATTGCCCTTGTTGCCACCGCCGCCAAGGAGGTTGAGCATGGGGTTTACCACGCAGTTGAGGATGCACATCGTCAGACCGCTGATGAAGGCACCGAGGAGGTAAACGGCGAAGACCGTACCGATGTTGGAGCCGTCGCCAGCGTCGATGAGGCCGCTGCACCACTGAATGAGGATACCGATGATGCCGACTACGAGGCCGATAAGGGCCGTCTTCTTGTAGCCGAACTTAGAGATGAGCATACCGGCGGGGATACCCATGACGAGGTAAGCCACGAAGTTGCCGTAGTTACCGATCTGGGCCAGCACGTTGCTGATTTCACCTTGATTCTTGATAATGGTTGCCATCGGCGTGCAAAGGTTCGTCACGAAAGCAATCATTGCGAAAAGGGCTATCATCACGCAGATGGCGCCCCATTGTTTAGCTTGTTTTGCCATGTATTTGATTATTTAAGTTATTATTGTTTCTCTTTTACTCCACTCCGAACTTATAGACCGTCTTTTGCGTATAGACTTCGCCTGGCTTGAGTACGACGCTGGGGAAGTAGGGATGGTTGGGGCTGTCGGGGAAGTGTTGGGCTTCGAAGCAGAGGGCGCTGCGGCGTCCGAAGGTGGCGCCGTGCTGGCCTTTGTAGCCGTCGGCCCAGTTGTCGCTGTAGAACTGAACGCCGGGCTCGGTGGTATAGACCTCCATCGTGCGGCCGCTCCGAGGCTCTACAATCTTAGCGGCGAAGGACAACTCGCCCACTTCTTTCTTGTTGAGCACGTAGCAGTGGTCGTAGCCTGCGCCGTTCTTGATTTGCTCGTCGTCGGCATCGATGTCTTGGCCTACGGGCTTCGGCGTGCGGAAGTCGAAGGGGGTGCCAGCTACTTTGCGGATTTCGCCCGTGGGGATGCTCGTATCGTCGATGGGGAGGTAGAAGTCGGCGTTGATTTGGCATACAACGTCCATCGCGCTGGGCGTGGGGTTGGCAATGCCAGAGAGCGAGAAGAAGCCGTGGCTCGTCATGTTGACGATGGTCTTCTTGTTCGTGGTGCCCTTATAGTCGATGACGAGTTCGTTGTCCTCCGTCAGCGTGTACTTCACGGTCATGGTCAACTCGCCGGGGAAGCCTTCTTGGTAGTAGGCCGAAACGTAGCGCAGGACGAGGGTTTGCTCGTTGATTTGCTCTGCGTCCCAAACGCGGGCGTGGAAGCCCGTAGGTCCGCCGTGCAGGTGGTTGGGGCCGTTGTTGACGGCCAGGGTGTACTCCTTGCCGTTGAGCTGGAACTTGCCGCGGGCAATGCGGTTGCCGTAGCGTCCTACGAGGGTGGAGAGGAACGGCTCGGGCGAACTGATGCAGTCGTCGATGCAGTCGTGTCCCTGAATGACGTTGGCATACTTCCCGTCGCGGTCGGGTACCATAATGGCGACAAGGGAACCGCCGTAATTCGTCACAGCTACTTCCATGCCGCCACTGTTGCGCAGGATGAAGAGGTCAACCTCTTTGCCTTGTACTTCTTTCTGGAAATCCTCACGACGGAGGCCACAGAGGGGGGTCTTTACTTCCATAACTTTTATGGTATTGATTGGTTTGTTGTTTAGGTGCGAAGAGCTTCTTTGCCATAGGAGAAGCAAGCGAAACTCGTTTTCTCTGCAAATTTCGCAAAAACTTTCAGACTAACAAAACAAAACGTCGGAAATCTTTTGCGATTTTGGAAAAACTAACAAATGGGGCGCGCGCAAGGCGGAAAAAGCAGGGGGAGAGGGGTGCTGAAAGGTGCCTTAGAGCGGCGAAGAGGCTGGCAAAACGTGGTGGGAGCTAAAAAAAGGGGGAATTGTGCGCAAAGCATCCTCTTGTTGCAAAACTTTGAGTACGAAACTAAAGGAGCGAACCGCCGTCGGCTAATTGCAGCAGTTCCTCTTCGCCTACTTCGCGCCCTATCCAGCGCGTGCAGGGAAGTTCTTCGGTCAGCGGATAGCGGCGCACGGGGCGCCCGCCGTCAAACTCCACCACTACGTTGTGGAGCGTGCGGCCGTCGAGCAGGCGCAGTCGGGAGAGGGCTATGCGCTTCATCGTGGTATCACTTAAAATGGTGGCCGCGCAGGGTATCGGTGCGCAGGAGGCTGTCGCGCAGGTGGCGCTCGCGCTGGCGCAGGGGCGAAACGCCCGAAAGCGTGTCGGCGGTCTGGGCGGCGTCGCGCGCGGCGGCCTCAATGCTGTCGCGCTTCAGCTCCTCGGCCGTTTTGCGCTTAGCGCGTATGCGGATGAGCTGGGGCTGAGAAACGACAAGGAATTTGGGCGCACGGTTCCACGCGGCTTCCTGATAGAGCAGGCACGTGATGCTGACGGGCTTCTCTTTGCCGATGAAGATGCTCAGTTCCTGCCTACCCGTACTGCGCACGGTCTGCATCGTGACGGCGGTGCTGTCGTTGGCATAGCGCACGGCGATGACGGCGGCGGCTGTTTTGGCTCCTTCAAGATAAACCCACTGCGTGTTGAACGTCCAGAGCAGCTGGTCGCCGTGTTGCAGGACCGTGTCGGCTTGCAGGGTTTCTTGCAGGAAGTTTTGGCCGTTGGCGTAGAGCAGGTAGTTGGCACTGCCCGTCCAGATGTCGGTGGTGTCGCCGCCAAGGGTGGCTACGATGCGGCCGTCGGTTGCGCCGCCCTCGCTGGCCAAGCGCTCTGCCAGATGATTGTAGATTTCGTAGAGTTCGTCGGCGTGGCGGATGTAGTACTTCATAGAAGCGTCAAACTGCTTCTGGCTCACGTCGTGCTTGCGCAAGGCGGCGGCGGTGTAGAGGCGCGTGTAGTAGTCGGGATCTTCCTGGTGAGCTGCACCGAGAGCCTCGGCAAGGTGATAGTCGTAGAGCACGCGCTCGAACTGGCGGCGGCTGAGCACGTCGTCGGGGCGGTCGCCTTGACACGAGCTGACGATGGCGGACAAGAAGACGATACCTATTATATATAGGTATGTACACAGCCGCAGGGCGTTCTTCTTGTCCGCTTGTTGTTTCATGCTTCGCTGCTGGCAACGGTTTGCTCTTCGTGTTCTTCAGTTTCTTGCTTAGTGCCATTCCCCATCACGCGCCCCAGCGTCTTGTGATAGAAGAGGAGCATGGCGGCTGCACCGCAATCGATGCTGGCGTCGGCAAAGTTGAAGATAGCGTTGAAGAATACGCGGCCGCCTACGAGCGGCACCCAATCGGGCCAGGTGAAGAGGGGGAAATAGAACATATCTACCACGCGCCCTTCAAACATGCGCCCGTATCCCTCGCCAAAGGCCACGAGCTCTGCCGGCGCGGCAAACTCGCTGCTTTCGGTGAAGATAAGCCCATAGAAGAGGTTGTCGATGATGTTGCCTGCCGCGCCTGCTATGATCATGGCCATGCAGACGATGAAGCCCATAGGCAAGCGGCTGGCAATGGCGCGCAAGAGCAGGTACACAAAGCCTGCTACGGCTGCCACGCGGAAAATGGCCAACGGTGCCGTGCCTATGAAGTCCATGCCGAAAGCCATGCCTCGGTTTTCGGTGAAGAGGATTTGCCACCAAGGGGTCACTTCGTAGCTCTCGTGGAGCCAGAAGTGGGTCTTGACGTAAACCTTCAGTGCCTGGTCGATGCAGAGCACAGCCAAGATGACGAGGCAAGCAACAACCCCCCGTCCGCCACACGGCGTAGCGGGTGCGGCGGAGAGGGGTTGGGGTTGTTGTGCGTCGGTTTGGCTTAGGTTCATTTCATTGCCTCTTGACGCTGTTTCTCTATTTGCTTTCCTTCAATGGTCAGCGTGGCGTGAGGAACAGCGCGCAAACGTTCTTTCGGTATGAGCTTACCCGTGATGCGGCAAACGCCATACGTCTTGTTCTCTATGCGTTCCAAGGCTCCCTTCAAGCCTTGAATGAACTTCAGCTGGCGCGCGGCCATACTCGTGAGTTCTTCTTTCGACTGAACGGCCGAGCCTTCTTCGAGAATTTTATACGTAGGACTGGTGTCCACGACGTCGTTGCCGCCACGGTTCATCAGTATGTCCATGATTTCATCGTATTCCACTTTGGCCTTTTCGAGTTTCTCGACCACGAGCTGCTTGAACTCTTGCAGTTCCTCATCGCTGTAACGGAGTTTCTCTTCCATAAGTGTAAGATGTTTAAGTGTTGTTTAGGTGTTTGTGTTTATTTGCTTTCTCGAACGCTGTCAACATGCCTTCATCAGTCCCGGGGGGCGTTCATGGTTAAGGTTTAGTTTCTCTTGATAACAGCTTTGACGCTGGTGCCTTCAATGTCGAGCACGATGACGTCGGCGGGGAGATCTGTTGTCAGCACAAGCTCGTCGGCCAGCACTTGCGCACTGATGTACGTGCTGAATGCTTCCACGGCATCGTGAACGGCGGGCACGTCCTCCAGTTGCACCTTGATGTGGTCGGTGATGTCGAACTGGGCTTCCTTGCGGAAGTTCTGGATGCGCTTCACGATTTCGCGCATGGTGCCTTCGCGCACGAGCTCGGGTGTCAGCGTGATGTCGAGGGCCACGGTGAGGTTGCCTTCGTTCATCACGCTCCAGCCTGGCAGGTCGAGGCTGACGATGTCAACGTCGGCACGTTCTACGACGGCTTCTTCGCCCTCAGCCATGAGCACAATGCTCTCCGCGCTTTCAAGTTGTGTAATCTGCTCTTGCGTCATGGCGCCGACGGCGGCGGCCACGGCTTTCATGCGCTTGCCAAACTTCTTACCCATCACGCGGAAGTTGCACTTCACCGTCTTTTGCAGCAAGCCGCTCTCGGCAAACTCCAGCTCCTTCACGTTCACCTCTTGCAGGATGAGCGAGCGGACGGCTTCGATATCCTCGCGCTGACGGGCGTCGGTTGTTGGAATGCTGATTTTCTGCAACGGCTTCATGGCCTTAATCTTCTCTTTCTTACGCAGCGATAGCACCATCGAGGTTATCTTCTGCGCCAGGTCCATGCGACGTTCCAGCTCGGCGTCGATGAGAGCGACGTTGGCTTTCGGATAGGCAGCGAGGTGTACGCTGCCGGCCTGTTCGCCGTCAACGGGGGCGTGCAAGTCGCGGTAGAGTTGGTCGGCATAGAAGGGAGCAATGGGAGCCATGAGGCGGCTGACGGTCTCGAGGCAAGCATAGAGCGTCTTGTAGGCCGAAAGCTTGTCGGCCGTATGTTCGCCCGCCCAGAAGCGTTTGCGGTTCAGGCGAACGTACCAGTTGGAGAGGTCGTCCGTCACGAACTGCGCAATGAGGCGCCCTGCGCGCGTAGGCTCGTAGTCGTCAAGCGATTCGGTGACGGCCTTTACCAAGCTGTTGAGGCGCGAAAGCATCCAGCGGTCAATCTCGGGCACATCGGCCTCAGCTACGTCGGCGGCAGGATTTGAGAAGCCGTCGACGTTGGCATACATGGCAAAGAACGAGTAGGTCTGATAGAGCTTGCCAAAGAAACCGCGCGAGGTTTCCACAACGCCTTCTTCGTCGAACTTCAGGTTGTCCCATGGTTGCGAATTGGTCATCATGTACCAGCGCACGGGGTCGCTGCCGTAGTTGTCGATGGCGGTGAAGGGGTCTATCACGTTGCCAATGCGCTTGGACATCTTAATGCCCTTCTTGTCGAGCACGAGGCCGTTGCTGATAACGTTTTTGAAGGCTACGCTGTCGAAGACCATCGTGCCGATAGCGTGGAGCGTATAGAACCAGCCGCGCGTTTGGTCAACGCCTTCGGCGATGAAGTCGGCGGGGAAGATGCGACCCGTCTCAAGGGCCTCTTTATTTTCGAAGGGATAGTGGGCTTGGGCGTAAGGCATAGCACCGCTGTCGAACCAAACGTCGATGAGGTCGGCCTCGCGGCGCATGGGGCGGCCCGTGGGCGAGGTGAGAATGATGTCGTCAACGTAGGGACGGTGCAGGTCTATCTTCTCGTAGTTCTCCTTGCTGTAGTCGCCAGGCACGAAGCCTTTCTCCTTGAGCGGGTTGGCGGCCATGTTGCCCGCCTTGACGCTCTCTTCGATAGCGTCGTAGAGTTCGGCGATGCTACCAATGCAGCGCTCTTCGCCTTCATCGTTGCGCCAAATGGGCAGCGGCGTGCCCCAGAAGCGGCTACGGCTCAAGTTCCAGTCGTTGAGGTTTTCAAGCCATTTGCCAAAGCGACCCGTGCCTGTGCTTTCGGGCTTCCACTTGATGGTCTTGTTGAGCTCTATCATGCGCTCGCGCGCTGCCGTAGAGCGGATAAACCAGCTGTCGAGCGGATAGTAGAGCACGGGCTTGTCCGTGCGCCAACAGTGGGGGTAGCTGTGCACGTGCTTGGCGATGCTCCAGGCCAGTCCGCGCTGCTTCAGGTCCATACAGATGGTGACGTCGAGGGTTTCGTCGTCCTTCGTCAGCGTTTCGTCGTAGTCGTTCTTGACGTAGCGGCCAGCGTAGGGAGCGTAGCGTTCAACATCGATATAGTCCTTAACGAAAGCCTCGTCAAGGTCTTCGAGGCGGAAGAAACGGCCTTGCAGGTCAACCATTGGGGCCGTCTTACCGGCCTTCGTCACCATCATTAGCGGCGGAATGCCTGCTTTCTTGGCCACGAAGGCGTCGTCGGCACCAAAGGTGGGCGCAATGTGCACAATGCCCGTACCATCTTCCGTGCTGACGTAGTCGCCTGGGATAACGCGGAAAGCGTCCTCACCGTAGGGCTTCACCCAAGGCAGGAGTTGCTCGTAGTGCATTCCCACGAGCTCAGTGCCTTTCCACTCTCCCACCACTTGCCAGGGCAGCACCTTTGCTTGCGGATCGTAGGCCTCGAGAGGCTGATTTTCAGCTTCGGGTTTGAAGTAGCTACTCAGCAGTGCGCGTGCCATGACGACGGTCGTGGGCGTAGCGTTGTAGGGGTTGTAGGTGCGAACGGCTACGTAGTCAATTTTCGGGCCTACGCACAAGGCCGTGTTCGAGGGCAAGGTCCAGGGCGTTGTGGTCCAAGCTAAGAAGAAGGCTTCGCCCCACCCCTTCATCTCTTCTCGCGGGTCGAGGATGCGGAATTGCGCCGTCAGCGTGGTGTCTTTCACGTCGCGATAACAGCCCGGCAGATTCAGCTCGTGGCTCGAAAGGCCCGTACCGGCGGCGGGACTATAAGGCTGAATAGTGTATCCCTTATAGAGCAGGTCTTTGTCGTAGAGCTGACGCAGGAGCCACCAGAGGGTTTCGATGTAGCAATTGTCGTAGGTGATGTAAGGATGCTCCATATCGGCCCAATAGCCCATTTTGCGCGTCAGGTCTTCCCACTCGCGCGTGTATTTCAGCACGCCGTTGCGGCAGGCAGCATTATAGTCGGCCACACTGATGGTGTTGCCTATATCTTCTTTAGTAATGCCAAGTTCTTTCTCCACGCCGAGCTCCACGGGGAGTCCGTGCGTGTCCCAACCTGCTTTGCGCTCCACGCGGTAGCCTTGCATCGTTTTGTATCGGCAGATGAGGTCTTTCAGCGTGCGCGCCATGACGTGGTGTATGCCGGGATGTCCGTTGGCCGAAGGGGGGCCGTCGTAGAAGACGTAGTCGGGAGCACCGTCGCGCTCCTGAATGCTACGCCAAAAGACGTTCTCTTCTTCCCAACGCTCAAGAATTTCCTGGTTTGTCTTTGGCAGGTCTAAACTGCCGTGCTCTGTAAATTTCATATCGTTACGTCTGCCGCTTGTTGGCGGCATCTATGTTTGTTTCGTTATATAGCTTAGGGTATTTTGGCGTGCAAATTTAGTCTATTCTAATGGGAAGAGCAAACGTTTGGCTGATTTTGTTGCGATAGGCGAACTGTGTAGGGATAAAATACAAGTGCCGCAACCACAACTTAGCAGGAGGGTTGACAGCCTTTCGCGCCAGCACAAGGTTATATTCGCGCAATGAAAAGACGTTTTTCCTATTGGCTTTTAATGTTTTCCGCTGTTGCTTTCAAGTTTTACTTAAAACCTTCGAAGTTTCATCATGGAGCCATCAAGTTATAAATCTCGGCGGGAAATGTACATAACACGGCGGGAAATATACATATTCTCGGCGCGTGATGTATATTTCTCGGCGGGATTTATAACTTCATGAGCCGTGCGCTAAACTTCGTGGCCTGCCGAAAAATAATAGAGGCTTCCGAAGAAAACTCCGAAAGCCTCAAACATAGGTTTATGAAAACATGAAAAAACGCTGCTTAAGCTCTCACGAACGTTGCGGCGCATTGGGATAGTTGCTCCTATTGGGCAGAAGGCGCTACTTCAATTCAGCAAAGAAGAAGAGCCAGGCGGCCACGACGGGTTTCACGCCGCGTGCATAACCTACGCAGCGGTTGTTGCTGTCGCGCACGGTGCCGTCGCTATGTATCCGGCCGAGGTTGCGGTTGCTGCTGTCGCGCACGGTGCCGTCGCCACTGACGCGGCCAAGCAAGGCGTTGCTGGCTGAACGGATGTCGCCACTGCTTGAGAGCTGGGCGATGCTGACGTTGTTGGTTCCACGCACGCGCCCGTCGCTACTTATCTTGGCTACCAACTGATTGTTGGCACCCCGCACGGTGCCGTCGGACGATAGCGTGGCAATCAAGCTATTGCTGCTGTTGCGAATGTCCTGCGCAGCGGCTTGCACTGCAAGGAGACTACAAAAGAGGAAGAGGAAAGAGAAGAGGTGCTTCATGGCTTAAGTGGGGGTGTCGTTTAGGTGCGTTGCCACGCTTTCGTGCGTGCTTTGTCCTTTAGACGGGGAAAAAGGCGAAAAGTTTAATCGGTGCTTGAAAAAAAATTCGCGCTGCGTTGCTTCATCCTTATTAAAAGCCGATAAGCACTTCTGCCGCAGGCAAGACGCCTGCGTCCCATGCTTGCTTTGCCCTTGTCGTTCAGCATGTTGCCTTGTCATGGCAACCCCAGTGCCAACGCAACGATGGCAATAGCGCAAGAAGCCTACAGGCCCTGTTCGTACTCGTCCAGCGCGCGGCGCATCGTGAGGCGCCCTACGCGGATAATGCGTTTGGCCTGCTCGTAAGCGTCCCAGCCCACAAAGCGGTTGGCGGGAATGGTGCAGAGCACGTCGGGCGGTGTGAGGCGCAGCGAGAGGATGGTGTGGCGCTGAATTTGGGTTTGTATGGTTTGCGAAAGGATGGTGTAGTAGTTGGCGGGCGTGTACTCGTCGTCGGGCAGCACGCGGCGCAGGAGGCTGGGCAGGGCTTTGCGCCGCAGTTCGCGCACGCGCTGGCGGCGGCGGTCGAGCTCTTCGTCGGGCGGTGCACTGACGTTGACGGCCACGAGCAAATCGCCCTCCTTACGGCTCACCCTGTTGAGGGGGAGCGGATTGGTTATGCCGCCGTCAACGAGCAACATCGTGCGCGTGCGCAGCGGACTGAAATACGTAGGGATAGCGATTGAAGCGCGAATGGCGGCATAGAGGCTGCCACGGTCGAACACCACTTCGCGCCCGTGTTGCAGGTCGGTAGCTATGGCACAAAAGGGTATGGACATCGACTCAATGCGCTGGTCGGGCAAAATGTCGAGCAGGGCATTGATGATGCGCTCGCCCTTCACGATGTGGGAAACGCTGAGGCTGAAGTCGGTCATACGCAACAGGCGCGCACGGTCGGTCTCCAGCATCCATTGCTTCACCTGCTCCAGCCCGCCCGCAGCATAAACCCCACCAATGAGAGCTCCCATTGATGTACCCGCCACGGACGTGATGCGATAGCCACGCGCCTCGAGCTCTTCGATAGCTCCTATATGCGCATAACCACGCGCCCCGCCGCTTGAAAGGACTAAAGCAACATCGCGTTTCATAGGTGTGACGAGTGAGGAGAAGCCCCTCTCTCCCCCTGCCCCCTCTCCACTAAAGGGCGAGGAGGGAGTAGTTACTAATAACGTAAAGGTAAAAGTGACAAGTGACGAGTGACAAGTTGCAGCCGCGCTTGTTAGGGCGTAGCCTAACTCGTCACTTATCACTCGTAGCTCGTCACTTCATATTTAATATACCAAACGTACGTTGTCAACCCAAAGCGTATTGCCCACGCTACCAACGTAGGCACCGCCGTGGCTGCTGTCGAACTGCAGGCAAAGGTGCGTGGGTTCATCGTCGGCGGAACCCCAACCTACTTCCTTGATAGGTTTCATCTGTCCCTTGCTGTTCTTGGCATAACGAACGACGTGGTTCAAGCCCATATAGCTTTGGTAGAAAGGCTGCTTGGTGATGTCGCCGTAGTTAATCGTAAACTTCTTATTACTAAGGAAACCGCAACCCTTATTAAAGCGTTGCACCATCGTGCCAACGCGCTTGGCGAAGATGTTGCCGTTAGCGTCCTCCCAGCGCTTCTGCAGGAGCAGGATGCAGTCGGGCATGTCCATGCCAGCCACGGTCGATGGGCTACCGAAACCCGTTTGCTTCACGCGGTTCTTCTTTCCGCTGAGCTTCACGGCGTAGTCGAACATAATGGCCTTGGGCTTCTTGGTGAAGGGTATGCCGTAGTTGAGCTTCATCATGGGGTCCTTCGTGTCGGTAATGGGTTCGAGCATCTGACCGAGGAACAGGCTGCCGGCAGCCAGCACTTTGATGTTGATAACGCCTAAAACCGACACCTCCTCAAGGTGCGTGAAGAGTTGTGCGCAATAGCCGTGACCCGAACGGGGCGTGCGATAGACGGAGACGTTGGTCTTGGTGATACCGCTCACCTGTGCCAGCACGTTACTCGTAGCCCAGGGCGTGCCGCCCATGCCGCGAAACGGCTTAGCACCATTGATGGTCTGGGTAGGCCCGATGGCCCACACGGTTTTTGTTTTACCGCCAATAACGCCGCTCTCTTTGATGTTGCGCGTAATCCATTGGTCGAAGTTGCCATAGTTAATATACTCAACAATGTCGCCCGTTTTCTCGTCAATGCCGTAGCTTTCGAGGAATTCGGGTGCGAGAGGCAACGCGCTGGCACTGCCCACGCAAAGGGCAGCAGCAGCAAGGAAAATGTTACGTTTGTTCATTTTTTTATGTGATAAATAGATGTTTCGAAAAGGTCGTTTTGCCCTTAAACGGCGCGAATTTAGCAAACATTCAGCAGAAGCTAACGTTTTTCGTGTTAATTTCTGAAAAAAACAGCTAACTTCGCAGCGCAAACACCGCCGTTGCGGTTTAGACTTACAAAAATACACGTTTTTATGAGAAAGAATTTACTCTCCGCGATAGCTTTTTGCTTCGCTTTCATCGGGGCAAAGGCCGAAGTGTCCGACCCCGCCACTACGCCCACCGACAGCGTCCCCACCCTTCAGCAGCCTGCCGACGAGCCACAGCCTGAGACAGAGAAGAAACCCACAACGTGGCAAAAGATCGTGCAGACCGTTGACCCCACCATTAAGTTTGGCGGCTACATCATGACGCAGTTCACGGCCACCGACCAAAAGGACTACACGCCCCATGCCAACTTCAACCTTCGCCTGATACGCTTGAGCGTGCAAGGCACGGTCTTCAAGGACTTCTTCTATCGCTTGCAGATGGAGGTGAACGGCCAACCAGGCGAGGACAAGGGTCCGCGCGTGATAGACGCCTTCGTCGAGTGGCAACGCTTCAAGGAGCTGCGCGTGAAGCTTGGTGAGTTCAAGCGTCCGTTTGGCTTTGAGAACCCCATGGCACCGCTCACCGTGGGCCATGGTGCCTACTCGCAAGCTACGACGAAGTTCCTCTTCAACGACCGCTGCGGTGCCCACAGCACGGGCGGGCGCGACGTGGGCATACAGTTGCAGGGCGACTTCTTCCCCGCTGCCGACGGCCACCGCTGGCTGCACTACCAGGTCGGCTTCTTCAACGGCCAAGGCATCAACCACAGCGACAAAGACAACTTCAAGGACCTCATTGGCGGTTTGTGGGTTAGCCCCGTCGACAAGTTGCGCATCGGTGCCTTCGGTTGGAACGGCAAATATACAAACGAGAAATACGATGCCACGAACCCCCTACACGTAAAGCAAGTGCGCCGCGTGCGCTGGGGCGTTGGCCTTGACTATGCAGCCGACTGGGTTTGCCGCGCCGAATACTACAGCAGCGTGGGCGGCGTTGTGACCGACGTCACCAAGCCCGACCGCAGCGACACGTGGTATGCCACGGTAGGCGTGCCCGTTTGTAAGGGCCTCAAGATTTACGCCAAGTGGGACTGCTATCGCGACAACCGCCAATGGAACTCGCTGAAGCAAATCTACGGCATCAGCGGCAACTACTGGCTGGGCAAGCACCTGCTCTTTCAGGCAAACTACAACTTCTATAACGACCGCTCCTACGCCCCCGACAGGTACTACAGCCAGTTCGACCTACAAATCAGTGCCAGCTTCTAAGCCGACGCTGAGGAGAGAAAGATTGACAATGCGCACCGCCGCCTGCCACGTAAGACTGAAGCGTAGCAGGCGGCGGTAGCTATGAAGGCGCATCACCATCGCACAATGTTCGGTTTGTAGGCCGCAGGTTTCGCCGTTCGCAAACTTTCCATTACCTTAGCACCCTAAAAAAGGAACAAAGCTATGAACAACGAAGAAACATACACGCAGTCGAACTTTGGCTGCTTCTCGTTTTTGATGATGCTCCTCGTCATCGTTGGAGGCGTGGCGCTGCTGCGCTTTTTCATGAACAAAGGCCCAAAGCGCGAGCCCGTCAAACCTGAAACGGAAGAGGTGCAGGTCGTTGACTCAGTCGTCGCCGTTGACGACTACACCTCCAACGTTGACCTTGACAGCTTAGCCGAAAAGGTTCGCCGCGACAACGCACGCATGGACTCAATCCAAAAAGCATTGGAATATGCCTATAAGGTGAAGACAGGAAAGCTGCCTGCCAACGATGCTAAAACCAAGGCTTCCCCAGCTCCAGCCCCCTCGCGCTCGCGCGCATCGAGTGCCAACAGCGACGGCTTCTTTGCAGGCTACTACGACGGCTATGAGGACGGCATGGAAGAAGAACACGGTGCCACCTACAACCCGCATCGCGGTAGCGGCAGCGACTATCGCGCCGGCTACGACGAAGGCTACGAACGCGGTTTTGAAGACGGCCTGGAAGAAGTGGCACGAAGATACTAACTATGAGCCGACAGATAGAACTCCTCGCCCCTGCGCGCGACCTGCAGACTGGCGCAGAAGCCATCCTGCACGGAGCCGATGCCGTCTATATCGGTGCCCAACAGTTTGGAGCGCGCAGCGAAGCTGGCAACAGCGTGGCGGACATAGAGCAACTCTGCCTCTTTGCCCACCGCTACGCCGCCCGCGTGTACGTCACGGTCAACACCATCCTCTTCGACAACGAACTCCCAGCCGCCGAAAAGCTGATATGGGCACTGTGGGACGCGGGCGTCGATGCGCTCATCGTGCAAGACATGGCCCTGCTCCACCTCAATCTTCCGCCCATTCCCCTGCACGCTTCTACGCAGACCGACCTGCGCACGCCCGAACGCGCCAAGTGGCTGGCGGCCTGCGGCTTCGAGCAGTTAGTCGTGGCGCGCGAATTGTCATTAGATGAAATACGCGCCATCGCCGCAGCTACCGATGCAAAGATAGAAGCTTTCTGCCACGGCGCACTCTGCGTCAGCTACAGCGGACGCTGCTACGCCTCGCAAGAGAACTTCCATCGCAGTGCCAACCGCGGGCGGTGCGCCCAATTCTGCCGCCTGCCCATGCGCCTCGTGGATAGTGGCGGCACGGAAATTCCTTGTGGCGGAGCCCACCCTTTGAGCCTGGCCGACATGAACCGCAGCGGCAGCCTGCGTGAGATGCTCGACGCGGGCGTGACGTCGCTGAAGATTGAGGGACGACTGAAGGACACGGCTTACGTCAAGAACATCACGGCCTTCTATAGCCAACACCTCGATGAGATTTGCCGCCAAAGCAACGGACAATACATGCGCGCCAGCATCGGACGGAGCAACATCAGTTTCACGCCCGACCCGCATAAAAGTTTCAACCGTGGATTTACAGAGTACTTCCTGCACGGACGTACAGCCGATGTCCTGAGTCCTGCCACGCCTAAATCGCGAGGCGAAGAAATTGGGCACATACGCCAAGCTGAGGGCAACCGAATCACCATCGATACCGCTGCCCACGACCTGCAAGCTGGCGACGGGCTCTGCTTCTTCAGCAACGCAACCAAGAGCGTGGAGGGAGCCTTAGTGAACCGCGTAGAGGGGAGTACCGTCATCCTCAATAAGCGCGTGGAAGCTGCCGTGGGCAAACCGCTGTTTCGCAACTTCAACAATGCCTTCAACAAGATGCTGGCCCGTCCTACGGCCACGCGCACCATAGCCTGCAACTTCACGTTCGGCGAAACGCCAACGGGCTTTCAGCTCACGGCGACAGCCGAAGACGGATGCACCGCCACGGCTCGCTTCGACTGCGAAAAGACGGCGGCCTTGAAACCGCAAGCCGACATCGTGGAACGTACGCTGAAGAAATTGGGGGGCACAGAGTTTCGGGCGCAAAGCTTGGAGGTGAACCTTCCGAACAACTATCTCGTACCAGCCTCGCTGCTGACAGCATGCCGGCGCGAAGTCATAGCCCTGCTACAAGCCGCCCGCGCGCAGGCCTACCAACGTCCGCAGCGCGCTGCCAGCGCCTCCTGTGCACCGCCACTGCCTACCAAGAGCCTGAACTACGAAGAAAACGTCAGCAACGAACTCGCGCGCCAACACTACGCCGCTTGCGGCATTGAGCACGTTGAACCTGCCTACGAACTGCAACGCCCTGCGCACCCCGTCTTGATGACGTGTCGCCACTGCCTACGCTACAGCCTGGGCCATTGCACCCGCCACGGAGGCACACCGCCCACGTGGCGCGAACCGCTCTACCTCGTTACGCAAAACAAGCGTTTCCCCCTTTTTTTCGACTGCAAACACTGCCAGATGCAGGTCCGCACAGAGGAAAAGCGCTGAAAGTTTCATGCGCTAACACACGTTTCAAAAACAAACGCGTATTTTTGCAGACAAAACAAATAGCCTATGCGCCGCCTCCTATACCTTATTATTATATGCCCGCTGCTGACGGCCTGCAACTATTCGCATCCCGAACGCCTCGACCATTGGCAACCGATGGGCGAAAACACGGTTGACTCCGTCACCTTCTACATTGCCCACCACTACTGGAAAGGCTATAACTTCGAAACGACCGACAGCCTACGCCTCGCTCCAGCCCTGCCGCCCGTGGAGCTGAAAGGCAACGGGTTGCTGAAAGAAGAGCTGCCCATCGACTCGCTCACGCTCGAAAAAGGCACGCGCCTCATCGTGACAGACATCTTGTACGTCCCACGCGACACGGTGGACAGCGTGTGGGTCAGACTGGCATCAGAGGAAGGTACGATGGGCTGGCAACGCGAACGCACACTGCTCGGCGGCGTAGTGCCTGCCGACCCTATCTCGCAAGCTATCTATCACTTCAGCGACCGCCGAACGCTCGTCTTCGTGTGCCTCATTGGGCTGGCCTTGATAGGCTACCTCATTGCGGCACTGCTGAAACGCGAACGCCGCAAACGGGGCGACATCTACCACACGCCCTACCCCACCCTGCTCTGCCTGCTGACGGCACTGGCCGCCGCCCTCTATGGCATCATTCAAAGCCATGCGCCCTCCACGTGGGTAGAATTCTACTTCCACCCAACCATCAACCCCTTCACGCCTGGCCTGCC
This sequence comes from uncultured Prevotellaceae bacterium, assembly GCA_900317635.1. Taxonomy (GTDB): domain Bacteria; phylum Bacteroidota; class Bacteroidia; order Bacteroidales; family Bacteroidaceae; genus Alloprevotella. The sequence continues at coordinate 65,685 of ONHN01000012.1, forward strand.
GCTCATCCTCGCAGCCTTCCTCGCCAGCTTGTGGCTCCTCATCATCGGTGCCGTTGCTACGGCCATCGATATGCTCGCCCACGAAAACCCCTCGCGCGGCATGCTACGCCTTGCAACGACAGGGGCTACGTGCATCGTCATCTACCTTGGCGTCACGCTGACGGCTGGTTCCGTCCTGCTATATCCGCTACTGCTACTCGTTGTTGGCGGCAGCATCTGGCTCTACCTTCAAAGCAAACCTAACGCGCTGCGATGCGGCCATTGCGGTCAGCCACTCAAACAACTTGGCGTTTGTCCGCACTGCGGCGCGCTAAACGAATAAGCATTCCATCGACTGCAATATACAATATTATATATATGCTTACACGCTACCTGCACGCCCTGATGCTACTGTTGCTTGCACTGCCGCTCACCGTCAGCGCACAAAACATCATACAACAGACTGAAGAAGAGGAAAACCACTTCCTCTCGGACTCTTTGAAGGTGACCGATGTGCCCGAAGGCATCTACGCCTGGACGGTGGACGGACGCTTTGGCATCGTGCGGCCTGCAGCATTCGACACGATACCCCACCTCTTCCAAAACGAAGCCTACACCGACGGGATGTACGGCCAATACAACTTCCTCGGCAACCTCGGCTCGCCACGCCTAAGCCGCATCTTTACCGAACGAAAAAGCGGCACGTTCAACGGACAATATATCTTTGCCGATCCGTACGACTTCTTCCTTACACAACCCGACCAACTCCTTTTCACGAATACAAAATCGCCCTTCACCAACCTCACCTACCACGAATGTGGCGGTAAGCAAACGGGCGAAGACCGCTTCCGCGCCTTGTTTGCCGTCAACGTGAACAAACGGTTGGGTCTGGGCTTCAAAATCGACTACCTCTACGGACGCGGCTACTACGACAGCCAAAGCACTTCGCAATTCAACGCCACGGTATGGGGCTCCTATCGCGGGCGGCGCTACCAACTCCACACAGCCTACTTTGCCAACCACCTCAAAACCTCCGAAAACGGCGGCATTGAAAGCGACAACTACATCAATAGCCCCGAGTCGTATCCTACCAAATACGGCACGCGAGACTATCCCGTCAACCTCAACAAAACATATAATAAACAAGACGTTAACACCTTCTTCTTAACGCATCGCTTAAACTTCGGCTTCACACGCCAAGAGGACGAAAACGGAAACATCGTGCGCATCAAAAGCGACAAAGGAACCAGCCGATTTGCCACGATTGACAGAAAAGAAACGGAGAAAGAAGATACGGACTCACTGACGCTCCACGACGTCTACATCCCCGTGGCCAGCATCTTCCACACGATGCGCTTCGACCACAACAACCGCCGCTTTATGTCGAATGCCTCCGCACTCATTCAAGGCAACTACTTCAACGATTTCTACCTCCCTGGCGACTCAACCAACGACTACACGCGCTACTACCGCCTCGACAATACGCTCGGACTGGAATTACACGAAGGCATGACGCGCTGGCTGAAAACGGGACTGCGACTCTTCGCACGCTACGAATTCTATAAATACACACTACCACAACTCGATAGCAACGGACTCCTGACGCGCGAAAGTACTACCGAACACTACCTCTCGCTCGGGGCACAACTCTATAAAGAACAAGGCACTACCTTCCGCTATCACCTCCTGGGAGAACTGCGCAGCACAGGCCGTGCTTGGGGACAATTCAATGTCGAAGCCGATGCAACTCTACAGTTTCCCTTCCTGCGCGACACGCTCCGCGTCATGTTAGACGGATACATACGCAACGAGCAACCCTCCTTCTATCTCCGCCACTATCACGGACGAAATGCGTGGTGGGACAACGACCTCGGCAACCAATGGTCTATCCGTGCTGGCGGACGACTCTCGTGGAAAGAGACAGCACTGACATTCCACATCGAAAACATACGTCGCTATGCCTACTTCCAAGAGAACCAAACGCCCTACACAGCTTCCGACGGAACACAACGTGCCACCTACGGCGTTAGCGTCGCACAAAAAAGTGGAAGTCTGCAACTCATAACAGCGTCACTATCGCAAAACCTTGCCGTCGGTCCGCTCCACTGGGACAACGTCCTAACGTTCCAAGCAACCACCGACCGCGATGCCCTACCCCTCCCAGCCTTTAACCTCTACACCAACCTATACCTTAAATTCCGCTTCGCACGCGTACTTGACACAGAAATAGGCGCCGATATGCGCTTCTTCACGCGCTACTATGCCCCCACCTACTCGCCAATAATAGGCCAGTACGCTTCGCAAGACCTCGAAAATCGCATCAAACTCGGCAGCTACCCTATCATTAACGTCTACGCCAACTTCCACCTGAAACGTACGCGCTTCTACGTGGCCGCATCACACGTCAATTATTCTAATGGTGCTGGCCGCCCCTTCCTCGTACCTCACCATCCCCTCAACCGCTTCACCCTCCGCCTCGGCGTTTCATGGAACTTCATCAACTAACAGCTCCCCTCCAACTACTCCGCAACCTAACTGTGTAACTGGCAACCTGCAAGCGTGCCAGCCATAACTGGATACGCAGGCGCCTCGCCCTCACCCCACCATCGGCGAAGCCTCCCCCTGGGAGCGCGGGCGCCTCGCCCGCCCAAATTGCTGCGACAGCAGCGAAGGTATGGTACGCAGGTGTCCCGCCTGCGGAAAATCCTCCTTTGCAAGTGCACTATCCATAACTGAGTACGCAGGCGTCTCGGCTGCACCCCACCATCGGCGTAGCCTCCCCCTGGGAGCGCGGGCGCCTCGCCCGCCCTTAATCGCTGCGACAGCAGCGAAGGTATGGTACGCAGGTGTCCTGCCTGCAGAAAATCTTCCTTTGCAAGCGCACTATCCATAACTGGGTACGCAGGCGTCCCGCCTGCACCCCACCATCGGCGTAGCCTCCCCCTGGGAGCGCGGGCGCCTCGCCCGCCCTTAATCGCTGCGACAGCAGCGAAGGCATGGTACGCAGACATTCCGCCTGCGTACCCA
>ONHN01000036.1 GCA_900317635.1 uncultured Prevotellaceae bacterium
GAAGGCATGGTGCGCGGGCGCCTCGCCCGCAGAAATCCTAACCTGCACAAATCGGTGCAAAGCGCCTAAGCTTTACGGCTGAACTTCGCTGCTACGCAGCGATTAGGGCGGGCGAGGCGCCCGCGCTCCCAGGGGGACTTCGCCAATGCTTTCCGCAGGCGAGACGCCTGCATCCCATGCGCCAGTAATCGCCAACGAGGTGCGCCAGCAATCGCGGCGAGATGCGGCGGAGAACGTAGCGAGATGAGCCAACAAACACCTCCGAGGTGCGCCCGCAATCTATAAACAAAGGCTTTGATTATATAAACATAGGCTTTGATTATATAAACATAGGCTTTGATTATATAATCTTAGGCCTTGATTATATAATCAGAGGCTTTGATTAGAGATGAAGTGCGCACCTCGGTGGTGTTTACCGGCGCACCTCGCCGCGATTACTGCCGCACCTCGCCGCGATTACCGGCGCACGTGCTTAGTCGCTCTCGGCGTTTTTGCCCCCCCTTACAAGCGGATGCGAAACGGCAATGGCGCGGAAGAAGATGCAGTATGGCTGCGGGCAAAAGGTATCGCGGCTATCAGCAATAGATGCAAAACGAAAGGGAGTGCGCCCCGCGTAGCATGACTACGCTGGAGCACACTCCCTTTCGCTATTTAAGATGCCTCAGCCTGGCGCTACTTCTTCAAGCGCAGGCCTATCTTCATGCCGTCGTAGCTGGCGGCGAGGTCGCCCAGGGTCTTGACGCTGGAGCTGCCGCTGATGCTACCAACGACTTGCGCCAGCTTCAGCAGTTTGCTGCTGTCGAAGAGCAGGCTGATGCTGTTGCCCGACTTAGCCACCTGGGCCGTCATCTTGCCCAGGCCGAGCAGCGTGCTGAGCGTGAGCTTCTTGTTCTTCTCGTCGAGGACGTAGGTACCCGTTATCTTCTTCCCACCGAGCAAGGCGGTGAAGTTGCCGTTGCCGTCGAAGGTGAACGTGCTGCTACCTTCCTTGATGCCTATCTTCGACAAGTTCGTGTCGATTTGCTTCTCCACTTCGTTGGCCGCTAAAGCACCGCCGGCCTTCTTCAAGAGGTTGTCGCTCTCAAACACGCAGTCGGCACCCGTATAGGTCCACGTGCCCGTGAGGTCGGCCGTTGTCAGGCTGCTGCTGCCGAGGAACGAGCTGAGCACGTTGCCCAAAAGGCCATCGCCCGAAAGGGCCGAACTAACGCCCGAAAGGATGTTGGAGCCAGAGCTGGAAGAGGTCACCGAAGCCAAGGGGTTGCTGCTGGAGTTGAGGAGATTGCTGGCAGAGGGAATGCCGCACGAACTGAACGAGGCTGCCACGAGGAGGCAGGCTGCATAGATAGTTTTCTTCATAATGTGTTGGTTTATGTTGATATGTTTTGGTTGATACATGCTTTGGCGAACCACGGAACACTGAAACCACGAATGGCACGAATGCTTTCAACGTATTGGTGAACGTATGCGTAAATGAACACGAATACTTTAGCGCGGCTGTTAATGTTTAATGTTTATTGTTTCATGTTTATTGTCGGGAGAGAGGGGGCGGGGGAGAGAGGGGCTCTCACTCTTCCGCAGGCAGCACCACCACGCGCACGTAGTCGCGCAAGTGGAAGGGTCCTTTGCCCGCGCCGTTTTGACTGTCGGCCACGAGCAGGAGCGTCTGCCTTCCGTCGCTCAGGCGGATGCCAGGACACAAGCCTTCGTAGTTGGCGTAGGCCGTGCTGAAGAGGCGCAGGCGGGTCTGGAACCTGCAGAGGAGTTTCTTGCTAAGCACCTCCGCTTGTGGCACGGGCTCTACGGCGTAGAGCTTACACACGCACCTACCGCCAAGGTAGCCCTTCGGTATGCGCAGTTCGCGCTCCAGGACGACGAGCTTCCCGCTGGGCAGCGCGCAGAGGCCGCTCGCACCATGCGCCGTGAAGCGTCCGCCCGCTTTCAGCTCGGGCGCATCGAGCGTATATAGATATTGTAGGGCGGGCTCGAGGTGCTCGTTGAAACTTTGCAGGCGCAACGTCAGCGCGCGGCCCGCCTGAAGGTCGGCTCGCAACGCACTTTCGGTCGTTGTCCAAAACTGGTGGCGCGAGGCATCGTAACATAGTGCCTCGAACCCTCGGTTGCTGCGGATGCTATCGCGTGCAAACTGCGCCGGCACGGCCAGACGTCGGCCCGTAGGCTCGGAGTTGGCGAAGAACTCGCGAATGCTTTGGTCGGCCTCATCCGTCACGAAGAAAGTCTGCCTTTCAGGATAGAAACAAACGCCTTCGGCATCCTTAGCGAAAGCCTCCGCAGAAGAGGGCGAAGCGGCGGAGGTGCTATCCGTCAGCACAGCGCTCCAAGCCACTTCCTCCACGCGCACGATGCGCCCCGTCAGCGTGTCCTGCTCGATGCTAAAAAACAGCAAGCGCGAAGCGCCGTCGGCCTTTCGCGGCTTATCGCTCACGAGGGCATAGACGTTGCCACGGACGTGGGTGATGCCGCTGTAGTTGGCTGCGGGAATGTTCCAGCGCTTTAGCTTTTGCTGCTTCAAGATGACGGCGCTCTGAGCATGCAGGCCATAGGCCACCAGCATGCACAGAGCGATAACAAGGCAACGAAAGAAACGAGCGTGCTTCACCCCTTAAAAGAAATGGATGGTGTACATATACAATACGGCAGCGGGGATGGCCAGCAAGGAGCTGTCGAAGCGGTCGAGCCAGCCGCCATGCCCTGGCAGAGCCGTGCCGCTGTCCTTCACGCCGAGCTGACGTTTCAGCATGCTCTCGACGAGGTCGCCCCACGTGCCTACAACGCACACCGTCAGCCCCAGCCCCATCCATTGCAGCAGCGTCATGTTATGAGGGAAGGCCGCGTTCAAGATGGCCGCCGCCACAAGGCACAACACGCCGCCGCCGATGCTCCCCACCCAGGACTTGTTGGGCGAAATGCGCTCGAAGAGTTTGGCGGGAAACTTCTTGTGGAGCAACGAGCCGCAGCAGTAGGCACCCGTGTCGCTCGTCCAAAGAAAGATGAACACCGACAGAGGCAGCAAGAAGTTGTAGCCTACGGTATTGCTCAGCGGATCGCTAATGAAGCCCAGCGTCATTAATAGGGCGAAGGGCAACGCCACGTAGAGTTGCGCGGCAAAGGCGTAGGCCCAATTCTTCAGCGGGTCGGGCCGCTTGAGGTAGAGTTCGGCAATGGGCAGGTAGATGATAGCCACTAAGTAGGGAATGAAGACTTCCGACGTCTGCATGCCGCTCGTGTAGGCAGCAAAGGCAAAGACGAGATAGACGGCGGCAATGGTCGATATGAGCCGATTGACGCTGGCCTCGGCGTGGTTGTTGACCAACGTGCCAAACTCCCATACGGCCAGACCAGCAACTGCGGCAAAGAGCACTGCGAAACTAACGGGATGATAGACAATGCTACCTACGAGCAAGGCCACGAAGCCTATGCCCGTCAGGGTGCGTAGGACGAGGTTGTTCATGCGTTTTGCCCCTCCTCGGGCGCGGTTAGTGTATCTTCGTTCGCGGCTTCGGCCTCTTTCTGCGCTGCTCGCTCGGCAGCCATCTGCTCGGCCTTGCGCCTATTGGCCTCTTCCTGTTCGGCCAGCAACACGTCACCACGGCTCATCCAGGGGCGCGGCCCTAAGATGCGCTCCACGTCTTCGCGGAAGATGACTTCGCGCTCCACGAGCAACTGCGCTATCTGCGCGTGACCCTCGCGATGGTCGGCAAGGATTTTCTTGGCGCGTTCGTACTGCTGGGCAATGAGTTTCTGCACCTCGGCATCGATGCGCTGTGCCGTTTGGTCGGAATAGGGCTTGGTGAAGTAGTTCTCCTGGTTGGTATAATAGCAAACGTTGGGCAGGGCGTCGCTCATGCCCAGATAGGCCACCATGCCATAGCTGCGCTTCGTCACGGTCTCAAGGTCGTTGAGCGCACCCGTCGAGATATGTCCCGTAAAGAGCTCTTCGGCAGCACGTCCGCCCAGCGTGGCACATATTTCGTCCAGCATCTGCTCCTTAGTCGTGATGCTGCGCTCTTCGGGCAGGTACCAGGCCGCGCCGAGGGCTTGGCCGCGCGGCACGATGGTCACCTTCACCAGCGGGTTAGCGTGCTCGAGCAACCACGAGACGGTGGCGTGGCCAGCTTCGTGGAGCGCGATGGTGCGCTTCTCCTGCTCGGTCATGACCTTCGTCTTGCGCTCCAGACCGCCGATGATGCGGTCGACGGCATCGAGGAAGTCCTGCTTCACAACAACTTCGTGGTTGTGGCGCGCAGCAATGAGGGCTGCTTCGTTGCAAACGTTGGCAATGTCGGCACCGCTGAAACCTGGCGTTTGGCGAGCAAGGAGTTCGATGTCGAGCGAGCTGTCGTACTTCAAGGGCTTTAGGTGCACGTTGAAGATAGCGATGCGCTCGGTCAGGTCGGGCAGGTCCACATGTATCTGGCGGTCGAAACGCCCTGCGCGCAGCAGGGCCTTGTCGAGGATATCGACGCGGTTGGTAGCAGCCAGGATGATGACGCCGCTGTTCGTGCCGAAGCCGTCCATCTCCGTCAGCAACTGGTTAAGGGTATTCTCGCGCTCATCGTTACCGCCAAAAGCGGCACTCTTTCCGCGCGCACGGCCTACGGCGTCAATCTCGTCGATGAAGATGATGCACGGTGCCTTCTCCTTAGCCTGGCGGAAGAGGTCGCGCACGCGGCTGGCACCCACGCCTACGAACATCTCTACGAAGTCCGAACCGCTCATGGTGAAGAAAGGCACGTCGGCCTCGCCCGCCACGGCCTTAGCCAGCAACGTCTTACCCGTTCCTGGAGGGCCTACGAGCAAAGCACCCTTGGGTATCTTACCGCCCAGCTCGGTGTATTTCTTTGGGTTCTTAAGGAACTCAACAATCTCTTGCACCTCCTGCTTGGCCCCTTCCTGTCCGGCCACGTCCTTAAACGTGACCTGCGTGCCCGCTTCGCCCTTCTCGAAGATGCGGGCTTTGCTGCGGCCTACGCTGAAGATGCCGCCACTGCCGCCCGTCGTGCCGCGTAGCATCCAAAACCATAGCACTACGAGCAGGACGATGGGCAAGACGCTACCCAGGATGTTCATCAGCAGGTTGCTGCTGACTTCATACTTCACGCGCCCCTTGAAGCCCACGGCCCCCACGAAGTCCTCCATGCTCTTCACGGAAGGTATCTTGGCCGAGACGGTGGGCTGCTTGCCTGTGCGGTCGGTGCCTTGGTGGAACACGCTGCGAATGCTATCGGCCACGACAACGAAGCGCGCCGTTTCGTCGCTCTTGTTGATGACGATGCTGCGCGCATAGCCGCGGGCTATGTAACGCTGGAGTTCTGTATAGGATACTTCTTTATCAAAGCTGCCCTGATTCGAGTTGCCTTGATAGAGCAACACGCCGAGGCCTATAATAAGAAAGATGTACAACCAGTTGAGGTTAAAGCGCGGCATCTTGTCGGGATTGCCGCCGCGCCCTGGTCGAGGGTTGTTATCTGAGTTTTTCGCCATATATGTTGTTGTTGTGGGGGTTCAGGTAACCACGAAGAATACGAACCTTAAGCGTATATAAACTTTGTAGCTTAGTTATGTCAGCCTTAGCCAACTCGAAACTTGTGAACATTAACGTTATATGCATCCACTCCCCTCTCGCCCTTTTGGAAAGAGAGGGGCGGGGGGAGAGCGGGGCTTTTACTCCACGTCCTCATAGCGTTTGATAGGAGCGTCCTCCCAAAGGTTCTCGAGGTCGTAATGCTCGCGGGCTTCGGGCAGGAAGATGTGCACCATGACGGTGCCATAGTCCATGGCCACCCATTGTGCGCCCGAGCGTGCCCCTTGCACGGCGGCGGGCTTTTCGCCAGCCTCTACGCGCACGGTTTCCCAAACGCTGTCGGAAATAGCTTCGGCCTGCTGCGGCGAACCGCCCGAACATATCACGAAGTACTGTGCCGGAGCATTCTCTACCTTCCGCAGGTCGGCCACGGCCACGCCCTTCGCTTTCTTCTCTTGCATCCCTTTGACGATGCTTTCAACCAATTTCTCTGTTTGCGTCATAATATATATATGTATGTTTGTTGCACGATTTGCTATAGGCCGTTCGTTGTAGGTTTGTATGCCTAAATGCCTACTATGCAATTATCAGGCCAAAATTACGCAGAATTTTACGACAAGCGAAAATGATAGCACGAATTATGCCGTATTTCACATTTTTTACTCTTTGCAGTTGGGCGGTTGGTAACTGAGCCTGCTACATACGAAGCATAAGTACTACGCACTGATTATGAAAAGGGCTAAGACAATGCGATAAATGATGAGCGACAAGGCTGTTTAGCGTATAAACGGTCTTGTCGCTCTGTAGCTATATATACATTTATTGCTGTTGGGACGCCTGCGTACCCAGTTATTGCTGGCGGGACGCCGGCTTACCCTGGTGGACGTTCTTACATGCCGTAGGCGAAGGTGTCGATGTAGGTATAGGCCACACCGACGATGCCTGCCAGCACAACGCCTGCCACGCAGATGAAGAGGGCGAGGCGCGTAGCTGCATCGCTGCGGAAGGGGGCAACAGGGTTCTCACTCTTGTTGATGTACATGGCCTTGACGATGAGCAAGTAGTAGTAGAGGGAGATGACGGTGTTGACCAAAGCGATGAGGACGAGCCACTCGTAGCCAGCATTGAAGGCTGCCATAAAGACAAAGAACTTCGAGAACATACCGGCGAAGGGCGGGATGCCTGCCAAGGAGAAGAGGCACAGCGTCATGAGGAAGGCCAGCTTCGGATTGGTCTCGTAGAGGCCGTTGTAGTCGTCCATGCAGATTTTGCCGCTACGCTGCTCAACGACGTTCAGAATGGCGAACACGCCGAGGTCGGCCACCATGTAGATGAGCAGGTAATAAACCAAAGCGGTCATGCCTTGCGCCGTACCGCCCATAACGGCCAGCACGAGGTAGCCCGCTTGCGAGATGGCACTGAAGGCCATGAAGCGCTTCAGGTTTTTCTGCTGGATGGCGAAGATGTTGGCCACGGTGATGCTGGCCACGATGAGCCAGAAGAGACCCACGTTCCAATCCCCAGAGAGGGAGGTGTCGGCAAAGGCTTTCATCAGAACGGTCATCAGCACAAAGGCGGCAGCGCCTTTCGATACAACGCTGAGGTAACCCGTCACAATGGTGGGAGCACCTTCGTAGGTGTCGGCTGTCCAGAGGTGGAAGGGAACGAGGGAAATCTTGAAGCCCATGCCGGCAATGAAGAGGGCGAGGGCGAGAACGGCCAGGAGGGTGTTGCCCGAAAGCAGCGCGCCTATTTCGGTGAAATAGAGCGTACCCGTGAGGCCGTAAATCATTGAAACGCCATAGAGCAACAGGGCACTTGAGAAGAGGGCCAGGAGGATGAACTTAGCACCTGCTTCGGCACTTTCGTAGCGCCACTTGTCATAGCTGACGAGGGCTGCAAGGGGCACACTGGCAAGTTCCAAACCGATGAAGAACATCAGGAAGTGGTTGCTGCTAATCATGAAGTACATACCCAGCACGGTGAAGAGCGTGATGAGGTAGAACTCGCCTTGCTTCACGCGGTTTTCCTGGCGCTGCAACCAGCCGTTGGCCATGAGGAAGCAGATGAGCGTGCCTACGTTGAGGATGCTCTTGACGATGGTCATCATGGGCGTGTTGACGTACATGGCGCCAAAGGCCGACACCTCTACTTCGCGCCCCATGCAGGGCACGAGGTTGAGCAACGTGTGCAGACCAAGCAACACGCAGGCAACTACGCCTATTTTGCTTCCCTGAGCGGGCTCACCGTCTTTGGGCTCCTTACTCATAAAGAGGTCGAAGACGAAGATGAGCAAGATAACTGCCAACAGCGACAGTTCTTCGCGCATATTTAAGAATTGACTGTAGTCCATATTGATAGGAAGGTATTTATTGAGTGACGAGGGACAAGTGACAAGTGACGGGTGACGAGTAGCAAACGCGTCTCTAAGGGCGTAGCCTATGTAACTTGTAACTTGTTAACTCGTTAACTCACTTGTTACTTCATAAACGGATTAAACGATGCGTTGGTAGCAAAGCTGTTGATGTGGTCGACGACGGGGGCTACGCCCGTGCCTATCATATCGCTCACCCACATGGGCGCACAACCGAGGGCGGCAATGCAGAAGATGAGGCAGATAACGGCGAAGCGTTCTTCAATGCGGGCATCGGTGAGTTGGAGATGGTGGGGGTTGGTGGCTGTGCCGTAGAGTATTTTGCCTACCAAACGAAGGATGTAGACCGCCGTGATAACGATGCTGGTGCAACCTGCAATGGTGAGGAAGCGGTGGAACGTATCGGCGTGTTCGAAGGCACCTACGAAGATGGTCATCTCGGCCACGAAGCCGCTGAAGCCAGGCAAGCCGAGGTTGGCAAGACCCGCGATGACGTAGCAAACGGCCAGGAAGGGCATGATGCGCATAAGGCCTGCCATTTCGCGAATGTCGCGCGTGTGAGTACGACCGTAAATCATACCGATGAGAGCAAAGAAGAGGGCCGTGGTCAGGCCGTGGGAAAGCATCTGGATGACAGCACCCGTGGCGGCTACTTGGTTCACCATCAGAATGCCGAAGAGCACGAGGCCGCAGTGGCTGACGGAGCTATAGGCATTGATGTACTTCAGGTCGGTCTGCACGCAGGCAGAGAACGCGCCATACACCACGCTGATACCCGTCAGGATGAGGAAAATCCAGCCCAGGTCTTGCGCGCCTTGCGGCATGAGGTACATGGCGATGCGGAAACAGCCATAACCTCCCAGCTTCATCAGCACACCAGCGTGGAGCATAGAAACAGCCGTGGGCGCGGAGGCATGACCATCGGGGCTCCACGTGTGGAAGGGGAACAGAGCACCCAGCACGCCAAAGCCGGCAAACGTCAGCGGGAACCATATATGCTGTACCTCTACGGGGATGGCGTGGGCACCATTGGTTTGGTTGGCAATATCAACGATGTTCATCGTCTCGCCACCAGCACCATAGAAGATGCCGAAGATGCCGCACATGAGGAAGGCGGAACCGCCCATAAGCATCAGCGTCAGCTTCATGGCGGCATATTCCTTCTTGCCCGTACCCCAAACACCAATGAGCAAGTACATCGGGATGAGGGCTACCTCGTAGAACATAAACATCGTGAACATATCGATGCTGATGAAGAAGCCGAACACGCCGGCACTCAGCAACGTGAACCACAGGAAGTACTCCTTGTTCATATCCCACGATACGAACGTACCCGTGAAGACGATGACGGCGGAGAGCAACAGCATGGCAACAGAAATGCCGTCAACACCTACGGAGTATTTAATATGAAGAGGTTTAATCCAGTCGAAAGAGGCGGTGAAGAGCATTTCGGCGTCGTTCACGGCACGCTCCTTGAGGAACATCACGGTCAGCGCAGCGGCGGCAACGAGCAGCACCGTGCTGCCAGCTACCATCACCGCGCGAATGCCTTTCTGATCCTTAACAAGCCAAAGGCCTAAGAGCATCAGCAGGGGAACTGCAACGAATATAGATAAGAAATTCATAGCTGTGTCGTATTAAAGGATCATGATTAACAAGAGAAGCAGCACACCAAGCAGGAAGACGTAGGCGTACTTCTGAATAGCACCGCTCTGGAAACCGCGAATTTGGAAACCCAGTGCGTGTGTGCCCCAGGCGAGGAAGTTGAAGAAACCGTCGATGACGTGGCGGTCGAACCAGGCGATAGGTGCCGAGATGTGCTTGAAGATGATGCGGTGGGTGACGAACTGATAGACCTCGTCCATGTAGAAGCGTTTGTAAGCCCACTGGTGCAAGCGCGGCATAGCGGCTTGAAGCTTGTCGGCCACGGGCTGGCGCTCACCACGATAGATGTAGGTGGCAAGGCAAATGCTCACGATGGCAATCACCGTGGAGGTGATGGCTATCTGCATGTCGAGGTGGATGGGATAGTCCTGACCGCTGGCGCTGACAAACGAGCCGAAGTTCAGGGCCCAGCCGCACGTCACGGTGATGAGCGTCAGGAACACGAGGGGCAGCGTCATGCTAAGCGGGGCCTCGTGGGGCGTATGGTGGGCGTGGGCTTCCTTGTTCTCCGTACCCCAGAAAATGCCGAAGTAGAGGCGGAACATGTAGAAGGCGGTCATGGCGGCAATGCCCGTCATTATCCATCCCACTACGGGGCTGTACTGGAAGCAAGCCGTGATGATTTCGTCTTTCGAGAAGAAGCCGCTGAAGGGCGGTATGCCGCTAATGGCAAGGCAAGAGAAGAGGAACGTCCAGTGCGTGATGGGCATATACTTGCGCAGACCGCCCATCTCGCTCATCTCGTTGCTATGAACGGCATGGATGATGCAACCGGCACCGAGGAAGAGGCAGGCCTTGAACATGGCGTGGGTGAAGAGGTGGAACATGCCAGCCATGTAGCCCAATTGGGCGTGGTTGTCGAGCACGGCCTCGTGGCCAGGCAGGCTGACGCCGAGGGCTACCATCATGAAGGCGATTTGCGAGATGGTGGAGAAGGCCAGCACGCGCTTGATGTCGCTCTGTGCACAGGCCACGGCGGCAGCGTAGAACGCCGTCACGACGCCCACCCACACAATGATGCTCATAGCCTCAGGGGCATACTCAATCCACAAAGGGAACAGACGGGCCACCTGATAAACACCAGCCACAACCATCGTAGCGGCATGGATGAGGGCACTGACGGGCGTGGGGCCTTCCATAGCATCGGGCAACCAAATGTGAAGCGGGAACATGGCACTCTTACCAGCACCACCAATGAACATCAGCGTCAGAGCCGTGGGCAAGAGGAAACCGCCAGCGGCTACGGCACGCGCCGTGTCAACGGGAATGAAGGCGGCGGCACCGTCGGCCAGCTTCAGCTCGTTGACGAACGAGAAGCTAAACGAACCCGTATAGTAACCAAAGATGAGGATACCGATGAGGAAGAACATATCGGCAAAGCGCGTAACGATGAACGCTTTCTTCGAGGCGGCAATGGCGGCCTTCTGCGTATAGTAGAAACCAATGAGCAGATAGGAGCTAACGCCCACGAGTTCCCAGAAGAGGTACATCTGGAAAATGTTGGTGGCCACGACCAGACCGAGCATCGACATCGTGAAGAGGCTCAGGAAGGCGTAGTAGCGTTGGAAACCACGCTCGCCGTGCATATAACCAAACGAGTAGATATGCACCATGAACGACACCGTGGAGATGACGATGAGCATCATCACGCTGATGGGGTCGAGCAGCACGCCCATGTCGAAATGCAGCGCACCCAGCGGCAGCCACGTGATGTTGTAAGGCACTAACGCTTCGTAAACGCCTTCTGCGCCGCGACCTACGCTGAAGAAGTATTCGTAGGCCGTATAGCACGACAAAAGGAAGACAGCTCCGAGGCTGAACGTACCTATCAGTCCTGCAGCACGATGGCTGAACTTATTGCCGAAGAGTCCTAAGATAAGGAACGACAGCAAAGGCAGGAGCAGGATTAAGAGGGTGTATGTAAACATAGTCTTTCTTTATCAATACTTCATCTTCTCGAGCTTGCCGACGGAGATGTCTTTCAGCTGACGATAGACGTTAATCATTATAGCAATAGCGATAGCACTCTCGGCAGCCGTGATGGCAATGGAGAAGAGCGTGAAGAAGTAGCCTTCGTGGCCCGTGGGATAGAGCATGCGATTGAAGGCAGCAAAGTTCAAGTCGGTGGCGTTGAGCATCAGCTCGATGGAGAGCAGGATGGCCAACGTGCTGCGACGCGTCAAGAACCCGAAGATGCCTGCAAACATCATCACGGCCGAGATAATGAGGATATAGTTTAACTGTATCATTGTAACTGTCGGTTTTTTAGTATGATATCACTTGTTACGTAAGCCGTAGGTATTATCTCTTTCGTGCTATCACCAAAGCGGCCACGATGCAAGCTAACAGCAAGATCGATACAGCCTCGAAGGGCAGCAGGTAGCCGTTCATGTCGGTCGAAAGCATGTAGTGGCCCACATCGTTCATATTGATGACGGCTCCTTCGCTGGGCGCACCCAGTGCTTCGGGCGTTTGCATCAGCTCGGTCAGGAGGTTGGCCTTAAGGATGGCATAGACGAAGGCACCGAAGCCTGCCAAACACAGCAGGGCTGAGGCAAAGAGCTTGTGACGCGTGTTTTCGCTGAGCTTGTCCTTCGAACCACGCGTCAGCAGGATGGCAAAAACGTACAGCACCACGATGCCGCCGCAATAGACCATTACCTGCACCGAGCCAAGAAACGTATAGCCCATCAGGAAGTACATACCTGCTACGCCCAAAAGGGCAAAAAACAGATAGGCGGCGGCGCGCAGCACGCTCTTCGCCAGCACCGTGGCAAACGAAGAGACTACGATCATCGCAGCAAGGATGACGAACATAATATTATAGGAGTCCATAGCGATTTTATTCTGTATCGGTTTTAGGTTTTGCCTCTACGGGAGCAGGCGCGGGGGCGGCTGTTGCGGCGGGCTTGGCGGCGGCAGGTTTTGCAACGGCGGCAGGACGGGCCACGGGCTTGCGCTCTTCACACTTGCTTCCTTCGTGGTTGAGTTGCTTGACGAGTTTCTGACGGTCGAAGACGGCGGTCTCGAAACTTTGGTCGAACGTAATGGCCTTTTGCGGACATACGCGAACGCATATTTCGCAGTACATGCAAATGCCTTGGTCGTAGAGGTACTTGTCGAGCACTTTCTTCTTCTTGCCGTCCTCGGTCTCAATCATCTGGCTCGTCACGGTAATCGTGCCGTTAGGGCAGTTGGTCATGCAGAGGCCGCAGGCTATGCACTTGTGCTCGTTGTTATCGTTGTGAGGCATGACGAGCGAACCGCGAAAGCGATCAAACATCACGAGCTCCTTGCGGTTCTCGGGATACTGCTCGGTTATCTTCTTCGTAAAGAGCTCGCGCATCGTGGTCTTCAAACCTACGCAGAGCGTTTTTATGCCAGCGGCTAAGCCTTGAAAATAGTTCATGTCTTCCATAGCGCGTTTACATGTTTACGTTAATTCCCAACCCAAACACCACGACAAGGGCCATGAGCAGGAGGTTCAAAAGGCTGAGGGGCATCAGGTATTTCCACTCTAAGGAGAGGATGTGGTCGATGCGCAGGCGGGGGAACGTCCAACGCTCCCACATCAGCAGGAAGATGACGAAGAAGGTCTTGCCGATGAACCACACAGCGCCTGGAATGGCGTCCATCACGCCGTTGAAGCCGTCGAGCCCTGCGATATGCAGCGGTGCCCAACCGCCCAGAAACAGCGTCGAGGCGATACCGGCGGCGATGAAGAGGTTCAGGTATTCGGCCAGGTAGAAGTAGCCGAAGTGCATACCGCTATACTCGGTGTGGTAACCTGCCGTCAGCTCGCTCTCGCCCTCGGGCAAGTCGAACGGACCGCGGTTGCACTCAGCATTACCGGCAATGAGGTAGATGATGAAGGCTATCACGGCGGGCACGTGGCCGCGAACGATGTTCCAGCCGTTGTCGGCTTGTTGCTGTACGATTTCGCTAATCTGCATCGTACCGCTCAGGGCCACAATGGTCAGCATCGTGATGCCGATAGAGATTTCGTAGCTGATGAGCTGTGCGCCAGCACGCATGGAGCCTATCATCGGATACTTACTATTGGAGCCCAGACCGGCGAGCAGGATGCCCACAACGCCAATGGAGCTCACGGCTACCATAAAGAACAGGCCCACGTTGAAGTCGATGATGTGGCCGCCCTTGTTCCAAGGCAGACACGCAAACGTCAGCATCGAAGCCGTCACAACGAGGAACGGGGCAAGGTCGTGCAGCAGCATGTCGCTCTTGCGCATGTTGATAATCTCCTTTTGCAACATCTTGAAAACGTCGCTGAAGACTTGCAGCAAGCCCCACTTACCTACGCGGTTCGGACCGATGCGGCACTGGAAGAAGGCGCAAACCTTGCGTTCCATATAAATCAAGACGATGGCAAACACGGCGTAGAGCGTGATGATGAGCAGTGCCACGACAACGCATTCAAGCAGAATGGCGGCCCACTCGGGCACGAGGCCCAAGAGCCAAGCGTGTATTGCCGATGTCCAAGTTTGTAAATTTAGCATGGTGATATCAGCCCCGCCCCAGCAAGGGGGGTGAAGGGGCCCTTTTTTTAGTTGTTAAAACATTTCTTTCTAACCGCCCCTCTCCTTTCGGCGAAAGGAAAGAGAGTGAACTTCCTTAGCGGTCGATGTCGGGCACGACGTAGTCCAGCGTGCCGTTGATAGCCATCATGTCGGCAATGAGTTCGCCGCGACAGGCTGCGTCCATAATCCATACCAGGGGCAGACCCGTCGAGCGGTAGTGCAAACGGTAGGGCGACTTGTCGCCAGTGCTCTCAAGATATACGCCAAACTCGCCACGGCTACCTTCAACGCAGCTGTAGTACGTGCCAGCGGGTACCTTGATGATGGGCTTCGTCTTCGTGGCGAAGGGACCTTCGGGAATGTTGTCGATGAGTTGTTCGATGATGCAAAGGCTCTGCTCTATCTCGTCCATGCGGCAAAGCAGGCGAGCGTAGCTGTCGCCCTCGGTGCGAACGACTTCCTCGAAGTTCACACGGTCGTAGGCAGCGTATGGTTGACGCTTGCGCACGTCGTTGTGCCAACCGCTGGCACGGCCCGACGGGCCCGTGCAACCGCCGCTCACCACCTGCTCCAACGACAGCTGGCCCACGCCGATGAGGCGGTTGCGAGCTATGACGTTGTTGATGAAGATGTCGTAGTACTCCTTCATGTTCTTGCGCATGTAGGGGATGAACTCCTTCACGCGCTTCTGGAAGTTGGGGTGAATGTCGGCAGCAAGGCCACCTATCATGTTGTAGTTGATGATGAGGCGTCCGCCGCATGTTTCCTCGAAGATGTCAAGCACCTTCTCGCGGTCGCGGAAACCGTAGAGGAAGGCTGTCGTGGCACCCATGTCCTGACAGAGGCAGGAGAAGAAGAGTATGTGCGAGTCGATGCGCTGCAATTCGTCGAGAATGGTGCGCACTACTTGCACGCGGTCGCTCACTTCGATGTTGGCAGCCTTCTCAATGGTCATGCACAGGGCGTGGCGGCTCTGCATAGCACCAAGGTAGTCCATGCGGTCGGTCAGGGCCAGCGTCTGCGGGTAGGTATAGCTCTCGTTGAGCTTTTCAATGCCGCGATGAATGTAGCCCAACTTGGGGTCTATCTTCTTGATGCGCTCGCCCTCGAGGGCCACGCGGAAGTGGAGCACGCCGTGCGTTGAAGGGTGTTGCGGACCGATGTTCACCATGTAGTCGTCGGGCGTGAACACTGCGTGCTCCGTCTCGGTGATGGTGCCGTCGGCAGCGCGGTTATACTCTATGGTCGTGTCGCTCAGCACTTCGTTCTCCATGCGCAGCGGGTTTTGCTCTTCGGGCTTGTCGTCCTTACGGAAAGGATAGCCCACCCAGTCCTCGCGCAGGAAGACGCGGCGCATGTCTTTATGACCCAAGAACTTCACACCGTAGAAGTCCAGCACCTCGCGCTCGTAAACCTCGGCAATGGTCCAAAGGTCGCTCACGGTGGGGATATAGGCCGCGTCGCGGTCGGCGCATACCACTTTTATATATACGCGCGCGCCCGTTTGCGAAGACCATAGGTTATAAACGCAGCCAAGGCCCTCATCGCCCCAGTCAACGCCCGTGATGAGCTCCAGGAAGTCCATGTGCTCTTCGTCACGAAGGCGTTGCATCTCGGCGCGAAAATCGTCGAGGGCCACAAGGCGAGGCTTAATCTCGTTCTCGCCAGGCTGGGCAGGAGCCACAGCGGGTTTTGCAGGGGCTGGCTTGGCTGCCGCAGCTGCATGGGGCGATGCCGTCTCGCCTGCGGAAACAGTAGGCTTCTTATTTGCCAACAAGCCGTCAGCTTGCTTCATGTCTTTCGTGTTATCTTCCATAGCCTTATGCCTCCTGTTGTTTATCCACTACTTCTTTAATGCTCTCAAGACTCTGACCCAACGTCTGCGGGTCTTTCTCCTTGCGGTTGGTCGTGCCAAAGAAGTTCTCGGCCTTCACAATGCGCTGCAGCTGCATCATGCCGTAGAGGAAGCTCTCGGGGCGCGGCGGACACCCTGGCACATAGACATCAACGGGGATTATCTTGTCAACGCCCTGCACTACGTGGTACGACTTCGTGAACGGACCGCCAGCAATGGCGCAGCCGCCAATGGCAACAACATACTTCGGGTCGGCCATCTGATCGTAGAGGCGCTTCAAGACGGGGGCCATCTTCTTCGTTATCGTACCGTTCACAAGGATGACGTCGGCCTGACGGGGCGAATTGCGCGTCACCTCAAAACCGAAGCGGGCAATGTCGTAGCGCGCAGCGCAAACGGCCATAAACTCAATGCCACAGCACGACGTAGCAAACGTCAGCGGCCACAGCGAGTTCGAACGGCCCCAGTCGAACAAATCGTCCAACGTCTTCACGATGACGTTCACGCCGTTGGCGTTCAGCTCAGCAACGAGCTTCTCGTACGTCTCGTTGTCGTTGAACTCCTCGTAGGGAATACTCTTAATCTTCGGACGTTTCAGCTTCATTGCCATCTCAACGCTCCTTTCTTCCAGGCGTAAGCCAGGCCCAGAACCAAGATAAACAAGAAGAAGACGACGCTTAGCAATCCGGCCGGGCCAAGGCTTCGCATCACCACGGCCCACGGAAAGAGAAACATCGTCTCCACGTCGAACATAAGGAAGAGAATGGCAAACAGGTAGTAGCCCACGCGAAACTGCATATACGCCGTGCCGCGCGTAGGAATACCACACTCGAAGGCCTCTTCCTTCTGAGCGTTGTAGGAGCGAGGTGCCAGCAACTTGGCCAACACCCACACCACGCCCACAAACGCCAGACCCGTCACAATCGTCGTGACAAATAAGGTAAAGTTCATAGCTTCAATGTGTGTGTATTTTGATTTTTGTTGATATTTGTTTCTTCTGCGAAAAAGCCTCCGCTTCATGGCTCACACCCCCATAAAACATGCGGGATGCAAACCCCTTTCATACACCCTGCACACGCGTAGGCGCACAAGGCGGCTGCAAAATTACTCAAAACTTTTCACTCAGCAAAAGCCACGTGCACAAAACTTTTGCCCCGCCGCCTTTCGGCGCATTTTTCTGGCGCTATAGCGCAGGGCAGCACCGCCATTCGGCGCATTTTCGCCCACGCGACGCAGAGACGCGCAAAGCCCAACCCTCCCCCGCCCTACCCCTCGCTTCTCACACCGAAAGCCAAACGGACAAACTTGCTGCGCTTACAGAAAACGCTAAAAAGCCTTTGAAGTTTCAGTAAAGAACAATGCAAACAATCGCGTATGTTACAAAATTTTAAGCAAGTGCGCAGAAGTTTTACTATAAGCCCATAAAACATTCCTCGCTGCCTTGCAAGTTATAAATCTCGGCGGGAAATGTACATTTCTCGGCGGGAAATATATATATTCTCGGCGTGTGATGTATATTTCCCGCCGAGATTTATAACTTCGAAAGCCGCCCGAAAAACTTGGTAAGGGCGGCGAAAACTTCGGAAGGTAGAGAAGAAAGTTTAAGCGCCTCTACGCAGAGCGAATAAGCACCCCTAAAACTACAAAAAACTTTTTCGTGAAAACTATTTGCCTTGTCTGAGTTTTCTCTATAACTTTGCCAGCCTTAACGCTTGACTCAACAGAAATCTGAAAGAGAGACACAAAAATGAACGAAGCACAGACAAAGCTTTTGCAAGAAAACGTCATAAAAACGGCATCAGCGCTCTTCCTGGAACGAGGAATACGCGCACTGAAAATGGACGACGTAGCAGCGGCCATGAAGATGAGCAAACGAACGCTCTACCAGCTCTTCTCCGACAAGGCCTCGCTGCTGGAAGCGTGCATCGAAAAGCGCTACGAAGAAAACGACGCGTGGATGCAAGAAATCGTCAGCCACACGGACGATGTGATGGAAGTCATTCTCCGCCACGCGGAACTCACGCTAAAAACCATCAACAGCCTTCCACAAGGCTTCCTGGAAGAGATGGCCCACTACCCTAACCTCGACCTCCTACGCCAAAAACACCACAAGGAGCAAGAGCAGCAAGCCGTGGCGTTTATGCAGCGCGGCGTGGAGCAAGGCGTGCTGCGCCCTGAAATAAACTATCCGCTCCTCTACGAAGCCCTCAACAGCTTTATTACCGAAACATCCCGGCAAGACTCGAAGTTGGCCGCCTACCCCCCAATCGACGTCGTCATGAGCGTCTTCGTCCCCCTGCTGCGCGGCTGCACCACGCAGACCGGACGGGAACGCCTCGACAATTTCGAGATAAAGCTAACGAAAAACTCCGCTCTTTAGTGAGAAGTGACCAGTAGCAAGCGACCATTGGCTTTCAAGCGACACCCGTCAGGCAACAAGAAACAACTGAAGGCTTTGGCTCCGCGCTTATTCGCCGGCGCTGCCAAACTTCTCACCCGTTACTCGTCGCTTGCAACTAAAAAGACAATGTGCAAAAAAGTGCCAAGTATTTTTGCTTGGTGCTTTTTTTTTGCTAAATTGCGCCCTGAATTTTGAAAGTCCGCTTGCTGCCAGCAGGTGCTACGGGCTTTAAGACAACAAATAAAGACATTTATATTCACTTAAATCTACACATAAAAAAAAGACTGCCACAATGAAAGTTTACGACTCACACGGCATTAAGAACATCGCGCTGCTCGGTAACGACGGCTCTGGTAAGACCACCCTCACCGAAGCGTTGCTGTTTGAAAGCGGACAGATTAAGCGGCGCGGACGCGTTTCGCAAGGTACAACCGTCTCGGACTACTTCCCCGTGGAGCAAGACTACGGCTATTCGGTCTTCTCCACAGTGTTTCACGTAGAAGCTAACGGCAAGAAGCTCAACATCATCGACTGCCCAGGTAGCGACGACTTCGTAGGTGCCGCGCTGACGGCCCTTAACGTGACGGACACCGCCCTGCTCCTCATCAACGGACAGTACGGCCCCGAAGTAGGTACGCAAAACCACTTCCGCTACACCGAGAAGCTGGGCAAGCCAGTCATCTTCCTGGTCAACCAGCTCGACGACGAGAAGTGCGACTACCATAACGTGTTGGAACAGTTGCAAAGCATCTACGGCCCGAAAGTGGTGCCCGTGCAATATCCCGTGAAGACAGGCCCCGACTTCAACGCCCTCATCGACGTCATCCTCATGAAGAAGCTCTCTTGGGGACCCGACGGCGGCAAACCAACCATTGAGGACATCCCTGCCGAGGAGTTGGACCGCGCCACGGAAATGCACAAAGCCCTCGTTGAGGCCGCTGCCGAAAACGACGAAGCATTGATGGAGAAGTTCTTCGAAACGGAGCAGCTCACCGAAGACGAAATGCGCGAAGGCATCCGCAAGGGCATGGTCACGCGCAGCATCTTCCCCGTCTTCTGCGTTTGCGCCGTAAAGAACATGGGTGTCAATCGCTTGATGGAATTCCTTGGCAACGTGGTTCCCTTCGTTGACGAAATGCCTGCCGTTCACAACACGCGCGGCGAAGAGGTGAAACTCGATGCAACAGCCCCCACGAGCCTCTACTTCTTCAAGACGGGCATTGAGCCCCATATTGGCGAAGTGCAGTACTTCAAGGTGATGAGCGGCACGGTGAAGGAAGGCGACGACCTGACCAACGCCGACCGCGGCTCGAAGGAACGTTTGGCACAGCTCTTCGTTTGCAGCGGTGCACAACGCGAGAAGGTTGAACAGCTTTCGGCTGGCGACATTGGTTGCACCGTGAAACTGAAAGACGTGCGCACGGGCAACACGCTCAACGCCCCTGGCTGCGACCACCGCTTCAACTGGATTAAGTATCCCGAACCCAAATACATTCGCGCCATTAAGCCCGTCAGCGAGAGCGACACGGAAAAGATGATGGCCGCGCTGACGCGTATGCGTCAGGAAGACCCCACGTGGGTTGTAGAGCAAAGCAAGGAACTGCGCCAAATCCTCGTTTACGGTCAAGGCGAATTCCACTTGCGCACCCTGAAATGGCGCCTTGAGAACCTCGACAAAATCCCCGTTGAATTCCAAGAGCAGCGCATCCCCTACCGCGAGACAATCACGAAGAGCAGCCGCGCCGACTATCGCCACAAGAAGCAGAGCGGCGGTGCAGGCCAGTTTGGTGAAGTGCACCTCATCGTCGAGCCCTACCAGGACGGCATGGAAGACCCGCAGGTTTACAACTTCGGAGGTCAGGAAATTCGCGTGAACCTGAAAGGTCGCGAAGAGATAGAACTGGAATGGGGCGGCAAGCTCGTGTTCATCAACAGCGTCGTGGGCGGTGCTATCGACGCCCGCTTCATGCCCGCCATCCTAAAGGGCATCATGAGCCGCATGGAACAAGGTCCGCTCACGGGCAGCTATGCGCGCGACGTACGCGTGGTGGTTTACGACGGTAAGATGCACCCCGTTGACAGCAACGAAATCTCCTTCATGCTGGCTGGTCGCAACGCCTTCAGCCAAGCCTTCCGCGAGGCAGGCCCGAAGGTGCTCGAACCCATCTACGACGTAGAAGTGTTCTGCCCCGCCGACACGATGGGCGACGTTATGAGCGACATTCAGAACCGTCGCGGTATGATTATTGGTATGGACAGCGAAAACGGTTACCAAAAGCTCTCGGCCAAAGTGCCCTTGAAGGAACTTGCCTCCTACAGCACCACGCTGAGCAGCCTGACGGGTGGCCGCGCCTCGTTCGTCATGAAGTTTGCCAGCTACGAGCTGATGCCCGCCGAGCTGCAAAAGAAACTCATCGACGACTTCGCTAAGCAGCAGGAAGAAGATAATTAGTATCTCCTGCGAACTCCGCATAATTCACGCGTCCTATTTATCGCAGCTTGACCATTGGTCAGCATAGATAAATAGGACGCGTTAGGTTTGCAAGAAACCACGAGGGGCAGGAAGATATAGCGGACTATTGCTGTCAACTAAAGTTGACGTAGGCGACAGCAAGCCCCCCTATGAACGAGGCTAATAAACCACTAATAGATAGTAAAGCTCTCTGGATTATTATGCAACTTTTAGCGGACAGCAATAGTAACTTTTAGCGGACAGCAACAATAACGAACTCATGTTTCGAACGTTGTGAGAGAGCGGGACAAATGGTGCGCGAAGCGTACCACATCTTGCTTAACCGCGTACCGCGAGGAGCGTAGCGACGAGTGGTGCGCG
>ONHN01000005.1 GCA_900317635.1 uncultured Prevotellaceae bacterium
AAAAATTGCCCTCAGGGGGGCAAAAAATTGCCCTCAGGGGGGCAAAAAATTGCCCTCAGGGGGGCAAAAAATTGCCCTCAGGGGGGCAAAAAATTGCCCTCAGGGAGACAAAAAATTGCCCTCAGGGGGGCAAAAAATTGCCCCCTGGGAGACAAAAAATTGTCACCAAGGAGACAAACTATACTAAAAGGTATTGGTGTCCGGTAAACGCCACCCTTGTCAGAACGTTACGCGCACCATGCCGCGAATGCCCCACTTATGGCGGTTGGGGATGTCCTTGGTGTAGGTGAGGCGCCGCACGTATTCAATGTGCAGGATCTTAAAGATGTTGTGTATGCCTGCAAAGACTTCGATATAGGGTGTCTTTGGGCTCATCACGCCCGAGGTGTAGCGGAAGGACCCGCCGTCTTTCCACTGACCAGGGAAATAGAAGAGGCGACTGTCGGAAGCGTTTTCGGCCAGGAACGGATTGTTCTTGTCGGTCAGCGATCCCCATAGGACGTTGCAGCCGATGTATTCGCGCCACTTCAGCTTCTTAATGAGCGGTATGCGGTTGAAGATTTTGCCGTTCAAGTCCCAACTGAGCATCAGCGAAGCGTAGCGATCGTTGAGGAACTCCATATTGTTGATGAGGTTGAACGTATTGTCCTGCATGATGTAGGAGAGGTTGGCCCGTGGTGCAATGAGCAAGGGGAAGGGCACACGGCTCCACTGCGCACCAGCCCGCACCTGCGTGTCAATCTTGCCCCAGGAGCCTACCCAAAAGCGCTTATAGATGGAGGCCTCGGTGAGGTGATAGTTGTATTGTCCGCCAAGGAAATGGTTTAGGCCCATCGTGTGGCTCACGTAGAAGACGGGGGCATCGAAGTTGGGCTTATAGCGTCGCTGCTTGGTGTTAATCCATTTTGCGCCTGGCTGATACTCAAGCGAGACGGTGAAGTCGGTGGTCGTTATGGTCTTTTTCCAAAGCGAGGGGTCGTTGGTGGGGAAGCGCAGACCGTCGAGGGGCTGGTAGAAGAGCGAGGACGTGGGTTCGTCTTTCTCGCGCCGCAAGGTGAGGCGCAAGCGTAGGTTGTTTTCCCACTCGCGGTCGTAGGTCAGCCGAATGTTCTCGACGTACATCATGTGGTTTACGCTGGCCCACTTCAACGACGTGAAGACGTTGTCCTTGTCGGTAGCCAAGAAGCGGTCGGAGGGCGACATAACGTCGTTGGTATAGTTGAGCGTCAGGCTGTGCACGGGAAACTCGCGCGGCAAGAAGGCTTTGGGCAGGAAGCTATACGTCACTTCGCCCATACCTTTCACGCGGTGGTCTTTGAAACCATAGGCCACGTAGCCCTTTAAGAACCAATTAGGGTGGAGCGCGGCGGTGGTTTGCGCTGAGGCGCGCAAGCGCAGACCGTCGACGGAGTTGTGGGATATCGTTGTGTTGACAGGTCCGAAGTCAACCTTAGAGGGTTTGCGCGGATCGATATTGGTCTCGACGAAGTTCTCGATGAAGGCCTTTGCTATCCAGAGGATGGGCTTAAAGCCTTTCACGTTCGAGAAGTTGTCGATTAGTTGGTCCATCTTAGCTTCGCTCTCCGAGAGCGGGTCGCTGCGATATTGCCCCCAGAACTTTTCGTCTTTCATCAAGGCATCGGACAGCGTCTTTTCGTTACCGCGAAACTTGAATTGCTTGTCCTCGATGGGCTCGAAGCTAAAGGAGGAGTACTCCGTTATGCGTTTCACCTGCATTTTGCTCAAGAAGTTAACCACTTTGAGCTGTATGAGCATATTGTCGGACACAAGCACTTGTTCGCCCGAAGGGAGTTGCTTGAAGTCCTGAATGATGCGCATATTCTCCACGTAGTTGACATCGGAACGGGCGGGAATGCCCATATCTACCTTCACGACGCGCCACGTGCTGTCCAATGCCACGTAGAGCGAACCGCTGAAGCCGAAGTCCTGCGGATTGTTGGGTGTGAAGTCCACGCGCACGGCCTTTTCGTTGTCAACCATGAGCGTGTCAACGAGGAAGTAGCGGTAGAAGCTGATGGCCGTTTTCGATGAAATGGGGCTGTTGAAAGGATATTGCAGCAGGCGCACCTCGTCGTCGTAGATGTTGACGTCGGTGAAGCAGTCGCGAATGATGGTGTTGAGGATGTCGCCCGTAGAGAAGAGGTCCATCAGGCCAGAGTTTCGCTTACCCTTGATGATGGTCTTAAGCGAATGGGGCGACTTACGAAAGATTTCTTGCGAGACGGTTTCGTCCACGCTAATGGGCAGGATGAGTTTGCCCGTTTCGTTGCAAGTTTCAACGTGGTCTTTCAGGAAGGGAAAGCGCTTGAATTTACCTTCCTCAAAGATTTTCTCGGTCACTTCGTTCAGAGCCACCGTTGTGCGGCTGTACTTATCGAACGAGTAGTAGTCGTGCTGCGCGAGGTCGCTCCGCTTCTTGGCGGCAATGACTTTACGCATCAGTTCAACCGCTGGATTGTTCTTGCGGCTATACTTTGGTTTTTTCGTCCCTTTCACGACGGCCTCGCCCAGGTTGGTATAGTCCATGGGGTCGAGTTGCACGTCGAAGGTTCCGCCTTTGGGGGGCTTTACGGTTTTAGTCTCGTATCCAATGATAGACACCGTGAGCTTTCCCGAGCGATAGGCCAGCTTGTATTGTCCACTAAGCCCGCTTTGCGTGCCGTGGTTCTTGTCGAAATAGATGTTGGCAAAGGGTATGACTTCGCCCGTCTTGGCATCGGTTATGGTGCCCGTAAGGGTCTGCGCCACCGACAGCAGAGGAAACAGCACGCTTAGGCAGCACACCAGCAGGCATTTACGCAAAGCACCGTAAAGGAAATGCCTATATCGGCTACGCCCTTTCTTCCCCTTTAGCCCCCCTCGTTCGGTAGGAGCAAGGGGGGCTGGGTTACTCAAGTCGGTTGTGGTGCTATATATATATGTATGGGGCATCATAACGTCTTAACGTATGTAACCCCTCCCGTCTAAAACAAAGTAAGGCGGGAGGGATAGGAAGGGGAAGGGGTTTCTGCGAGGTGAGAATTAGTCGATTTCTTCGTCGGCTTCATACCCGCCCATTTCGCGCAGAGCGTTCTTCAGCATCACGTATTGCTGGAAGAGGTGGTTGACGGGCACTTCGCCTTCCGTATAGTCGTGCATAGGGCTCTTGAGGAAGAACGAGAGGAAGCGCTGTATGCCGTAGCGGCCAGCGCGGGCGGCAACGTCGCTCAGCAGGACGAGGTCGAGGCAAAGCGGAGCGGCCAGGATGCTGTCGCGGCAGAGGAAGTTGATCTTAATCTGCATGGGATAGCCCATCCAGCCGAAGATGTCGATATTGTCCCAACCTTCTTTGTTGTCGTTGCGCGGGGGATAGTAGTTGATGCGCACCTTGTGGTAGTAGTCGGTGTAGAGGTCGGGCTGGTTTTCGGGCACGAGGATGCTTTCCAGCGTAGAGAGCTTGCTGACCTCCTTCGTGCGGAAGTTGGCGGGCTCGTCAAGCACGAGGCCGTCGCGGTTGCCAAGGATGTTGGTGCTGAACCAGCCAGAGAGGCCGAGACAGCGCGTACCAATAATAGGAGCAAAACCGCTCTTAACGAGGGTCTGACCCGTCTTGAAGTCCTTACCAGCAATAGGCATCTTGGTCTTTTCGGCCAGTTCCCACATAGCGGGAATGTCCACTGTCGTGTTGGGAGCACCCATGATGAAGGGAGCACCTTCGGTCAGGGCGGCATAGGCGTAGCACATGGAGGGAGCGATGTTGGCGCGGTCGTCGGCCTTCATGGCAGCTTCCAGGTCGGAGAGCTTATAGTGTACGGCCTCGTTGACGGGAACATATACTTCTGTTGATGCAGCCCAGAGCACCACCACGCGATCAACGCCACGCTCGGCCTTGAAGCGGCGGATGTCTTCGCGCAGAGCTTCAACCATTTCCCAGCGGGTTTTGCAATCCTTCACGTTGTTGCCATCGAGGCGGGCAGCATAGTTCTTGTCGAAAGCAGCCTTCATCGGAACAATCTTCTTCAGTTCGTCGGCTACAGGCTCTATATCCTTTTCTTTCAAGACTTCGGCATGGATAGCGCTCTCGTAAGCATTGGCGGGATAGACGTCCCATGCTGCAAACTCAAGGTCGTTCAAGTCGGCAATGGGAACCACTTCGCCATACTTAAGATACTTCTTGTCCTTACCGCGTCCAACGCGGATTTTGTCGTACTGGGTCATCGACCCTACGGGCTTTGCCAGCCCTTTGCGCGTCATCATGACGCCAGTGATAAACGTGGTGGCAACGGCGCCAAGACCGACGCACATAACACCAAGTTTTCCTTCTGCAGGTTTCATAGTGATTAATAAAATGTATGTATTTTGGTTGATATTCCTCTTTGGAAACTGCAAAGCTATAAAAAGTTTTCTACAACAAAACAACAATCTTCTTCTTTTTTACCTTTTAAGCCTTGACACCCACCAAAAGTATCTTAAATAAGCCTTTGACGTGTCAAATCTTATCAAGTCCGCACGTCCATTTGCGCCAATAATAGAGCAGCGGGTTTTGCTTCTTCAGCAACTTCCACGGTCGGCTCTGGTGCGGATGGTGCACAACGGGCAGCGAGACAAACAGCATATTCTTGAATCCCAAACGGCGCGAAGCATGGGAGATGGTCACATCGAACCAACTCTTCCTATCGTCCAGCTCGCCAAAGTCGAAGCTACGGAGCAGGCGTTGCGTCAGGAGCGTACAGCAAAAACTAAGGTGGCGGGGACAATCGGCCACATCGCCATTGTAGCGCGCAGCGTATTCGTACGGATAGTTTATCTTGCCAGCATCGTCCACGGTCACGGCGGCGGCCAGTCCGCAATCCGCCTGTCGGCGCGCCCCGCTGACAAGCCCTTGCAGCGTATCGGGGCGAACGATGACGTCGCTCTCCACGATGAGCAAGTCGGCCTGCTCGGCCACGCAGAGGTGTTGTTCGCGACGCAAAACAAAAAGGTAGTTGGGTGAAGGCGTATCGGTCAGGCTACTAAGCAATATGTGCTCAACGCCCAGTTCCCTGCAAAGAGCCTCTAAGCGTTGCGTATTTTCGACCGTACTGTTGTCGTTGTAAACGCGCACAAGGTAATCTTCCGATAATTCCGAAGCGGTCAGGGCGTGCAACGCCTGCTCTGTACTCTCTATCGAGTCCTTCACAGGCATGATGATATGTAGCATATCTGAGTGTTTTAGTGCCTTTATGCGTAAAGCGGTGCAAAAGTACAAAAAGCATTTCGTAACTTTGCACGCAAATAAGGATATAATTGCTATGAAGAAGCTCTACATAGAAACCTATGGTTGCCAGATGAACGTGGCCGACTCCGAAGTTGTAGCCAGCGTGATGCAGATGGCGGGTTACGAACCTGCCGCAACGGTTGAAGAGGCCGATGCCGTATTTCTCAACACCTGCTCCGTGCGCGACAACGCCGAGCAGAAAATCGTGCATCGCCTCGCACAGCTCCATGCCGCCCGACAGCGCACAGGCCGCCCCGCCATTCTGGGCGTATTGGGCTGCATGGCCGAGCGCGTGCAGCAAGGCCTCATCACCGACCATCATGCCGACCTCGTAGCGGGACCCGATGCCTACATGGCTTTGCCCGACCTTATCCTGCAAGTGGAGGCGGGCGAGAAGGCTATCAACACCGAACTCTCGCTGACCGAGACGTATGCCAACGTCGTGCCATCGCGCATTGGCGGCAACCGCCTGAGCGGTTTCATCAGCATAACGCGCGGGTGCAACAACTTCTGCCACTATTGCATCGTGCCCTATACGCGGGGCCGCGAACGCAGTCGCGACGTAGAGAGCATCCTGCGCGAAGCCCACGACTTAGAAGAAAAAGGATATAAGGAGCTCACTCTACTGGGCCAGAACGTCAACAGCTACCGCTGCAACGAGACGGACTTCCCCATGCTGCTGCGGCGCGTAGCGCGCGAAGTGCCGCACATGCGCGTGCGCTTCACCACGTCGCACCCAAAGGACATGAGCGACAACACGCTGCGCGTCATTGCCGAAGAGCCCAACGTCTGTCGCCACATCCACCTGCCCGTGCAAAGTGGTTCGGACAGCGTTCTCACGCGTATGAACCGTAAATACACCCGCGCCTGGTACCTTGACCGCGTAGCGGCCATCCGCCGCATCGTCCCCGACTGCGGCCTGACCACCGACATCTTTGCGGGCTATTGCGGCGAAACAGAGGCCGACCATGCCGAGAGCCTTTCGCTCTTGCGCGAAGTGGAATACGACAGCGCGTTTATGTTTAAGTATAGCGAACGCCCTGGCACCTACGCCGCGCGCCACCTGCCCGATGACGTTCCCGACGAGGTGAAAGTGCGCCGTCTGGAAGAACTTATTGCCACGCAAAACGAAATCAGCGCCCGCCGCAACCGCGCCCTCGTGGGCTGCGAAGTGGAGGTGCTCATTGAAGGACGTAGCAAGCGCAGTGCCGAACAGCTCTATGGGCGCACGGAGCAAAACAAAGTGGTCGTCTTCCCGCGCGGCGACTTCCATCCTGGCCAGTACGCCCGCTTGCGCGTCACGTCCGCCACGTCCGCCACGCTGTTGGCGCAGTAGCCTTTTCCTACTAACAAAATTGCCTTACCGCTTTCAGTTGCACCATATTTGGCTTATCTTCGCAGCGTAAACACCATGAACGTCCTACTCCTCAACACTTCCGAGCATACGGGCGGCGCGGCTATTGCCACGTTGCGCTTGTGTCGTGCGCTTCGCTCGGAGGGCATAGCGGCACAGATGATGGTGCGCGATGGAGGCGAAGGCGCTGGCGAAGCTGTGGCAGCATCTGGTCGCCTGCAAGCCAAATATCACTTCCTGGCCGAGCGGGCCAGCATCTTCTTGCAAAACGGCCTGCGCCGCGATACGCTCTTTGCTATCGACACGGCCTCGCATGGTGCCGACATCACGCACCATCCCGCTTTTCGCAAGGCCGACATCGTCCACCTCGGCTGGGTGAACCAGGGCATGCTCTCGCTCAGCGGACTGCACAGCATCCTGCGCACGGGCAAACCCGTCGTGTGGACCTTGCACGACATGTGGACGTTCACGGGCATCTGCCACTACGCCGAGGCGTGCGAAGGTTGGCTGAAAGCCTGCGGCCATTGTCCCTTGCTGCGCTTCCCCCACGCTCACGACCTTTCGACGCGCACCTTCCTTCGCAAGAGCAAGGCCTACAAAGAGGGCCGCATGACCATCGTTTGTTGTAGCGACTGGCTCGCCGAACTGGCCCGCCGCGCACCGCTCTTACAGGGCCTGCGCATCGAAAGCATCCCCAACGCTATCGACACGGACTTCTTCTGCCCTGCCTCGCAAACCGAAGCACGCAGGCAACTCGGACTGCCTACAGAGGGAAAACTGCTCCTTTTCATCGCTCATAAGACCACCGACGAGCGTAAAGGCGTACGCTTCCTCGTTGAGGCCTCGCAAGCGATAGCGGCTGCGCGGAAAGACGTGGCCGTCGTGGTGTGCGGTCTGGAAAGCAACCTGCTGAAAGATGCTTTTGCCTGTCCTGCTTACGTTTTCGACTTCAGCACCGACCGCGAACGGCTACGCCGCCTCTATCGGGCTGCGGACTTGCTCATGATGCCCACGCTGGGCGACAACCTGCCCAACACCATCGTAGAAGGCATGGCGTGCGCACTGCCCTGCGTGGGCTTTCGCGTAGGTGGCCTGCCGCAAATGGTGCAGGACGGCGTGAACGGCCAACTCGTCCCACTGCGCAATAGCACTGAACTTGCCCGCGCTACGCTCGGCCTCCTCAACGAAGAACAACACGCGGCACGCCGCACAGCTGCCCGCGAAACGGCCGTTGCGAACTACTCGCAGCAGGCCGTGGCTCAGCGCTACATCGCTGTCTATAACGACATGATGGCATAGAACAACCCAAAAACCACCGAACTACTATACAACCTATGGCCGCAAAGCCTATTAAAATCACCGTGGCCACCGTGGCACGCAATGCCGCTGGCCTCATTGAGCGCACCATCCTCAGTGTGGAACAGCAGATATATCCCGCTGTTGAGCACCTCATCATTGATGGGAACTCCAACGACGACACCCTGCAGATTGTGCAGCACTACATTGAGCGCAACAGCATTGCTGCCGTGCGCCACGAAATCAATTGCCTCTCCGAGCCCGATGCAGGCATCTACGATGCCATGAACAAGGCGCTAAGTCTTTCCACGGGACGCTACATCGTCTTTCTCAATGCGGGCGACACGCTGCCTCACCCCGACACGCTCTCGCGCATAGCCGCCGTGATTGGCCAACAAGAAACGCACCCCGCCGTGGTGTATGGCGACACGGACGTGACCGATGGCGAAGGCAACTTCTTGCGCCACCGCCGCCTGGCACCGCCCGAAGACCTCGACTGGCACGACTTTAAGCAGGGCATGCTCGTTTGCCACCAAGCCTTCTACGCACGCACCGACATTGCGCGCCGCACACCCTACAACCTAAAGTATCGGCTCTCCGCCGACTACGATTGGGCCTTGCGCGTGATGAAAGAAGCCGAACAGCGCGACCTGCCCCTCGTCTATGCCAAAGCGGTCGTGGCCAACTACATGCACGAAGGGGCCACCACGCGCAACCATCGCCGCAGCCTCTTCGAACGCTTCCGCATCATGACGCACCACTTTGGGCTTAGCGTCACGCTGGCTCAGCACTTCTGGTTCGTCTTGCGCTTGTTTATAAAGAAATAGGATGACCGAAGAAACCGCAAAACTCTACGCCTGGGCCACAGCGCGATGTGCACGCAGCGAAGCGTGTCGTGCCGACATAAGGCTGGCGTTAGCACGGCGAAGCGTCTATGGCGAAGCGGCCGACAGCCTGCTCGACCGCTTAGAGGACGAAGGCTACATCGACGAAGCGCGCTACGCCCGCGCCTTCGTCCACGACCGCTCACGCTACGACCGCTGGGGGCGCGTCAAGATAGGTGCTGCTTTAAGGCAGAAAAACATCGCTTCGTCCCTCATCAATGCCGCCCTGCAAACCGAGATCGACGAAGCCGAATATGCCGCCACCCTTCGCGCTTTGCTCGCTGCAAAACGCCGTAGCGTCAAGGCCGACACGCCCGAACAACTCAGGCAAAAGCTCGTTCGCTTTGCGGCAAGTCGAGGCTTCGAAGCCGACCTCATCTTCCAGTGCATAGACCTGTTAGAAGAAACAGAAGAAGATAAAGCATAGTTGCACGCTAACAATGCGCATCTATTTCTTTACTACATCGCATCCCTTATGAACGTTAAGATTGAGCCTTCATGGGCTTCGCGCCTGCAAAGCGAGTTCGATGCTCCCTACTTTGCCGAACTAACCAACTTCGTTCGCACGGAGTATAGCCACGGGACATGCTACCCTCCAGGTCGCGCCATCTTTGCCGCCTTCGATTTGTGCCCTTTTGAACGCGTGAAAGTCGTCATCCTCGGCCAAGACCCCTACCACGAGCCTGGGCAGGCCGAAGGCCTCTGCTTTAGTGTGCCTGCGGGCATTCCCTATCCGCCCAGTTTGCAAAATATCTTCAAGGAGATAGAGGCCGACCTAGGCCGACCTGCCCCCGCCGACGGCAGCTTACGCCGATGGGCCGAACAGGGCGTCTTGTTGCTCAACGCCACGCTGACGGTGCGCGCCCACCAAGCAGCCAGCCACGCTGGCCATGGCTGGGAACGCTTCACCGATGCCGTGGTAAAACACCTCTCCGACGAAGGCGAAAACCTCGTGTTCATGCTTTGGGGCGGTTATGCGCAAAACAAAGGGAAGGTCATCGACCGCTCGCGCCACCTCGTACTTACCTCCGCCCACCCCTCGCCACTCTCGGCCTATCGCGGTTTCTTCGGCAACCACCACTTCACGCTCTGCAACGACTACCTCATAGCCCACGGCAAGCAGCCTATCGTGTGGTAGGCAAGTGACAAGTGACAAGTGGCAGCCGCGCCCGTCCTGTATGCTGCGTTGCCAACGCAACAACCCTGGCTCTTCCCCCCTCATCTCCCCTAACCCCCCAGCCATGTTCCCCTCTATCCTTCAAATAGGCAACGTCCTCCTCTCTGCCGACGTGCTAACAGAATACTTCGAATGTGACCTCGACGCTTGCCACGGGCAGTGTTGCATTGAGGGCGATGCGGGTGCACCCGTCACGCTCGACGAGATTGCCAACATCGAAAACGCCCTCCCGCAAATTGAGTCTGAACTGACGCCTGAAGCGCTGGGCGTAATCAACGAAAAAGGCGTGGCCTACACCGACCGCGAGGGCGACCTCGTGACAAGCCTCGTCCGTGGGCGCGACTGCGCCTTCTTGCGCCGCGCAGACCTGCCAACGCCAGTTGGTCTGCCCGATGGCTGTGCGCTGTGCGCCTTAGAGGGGCGATGCAAACCCATCTCGTGCAGCCTCTACCCCATTCGCGCTAAAGTCTTTGGCGATGGGAGCATAGGCCTCAACTACAATCGGTGGAAGATATGCGACGCCGCACGCATAAAAGGAAAAGCAAACGGTACGCACGTCTATCAGTTCTTGCGCGCGCCCCTCGTCCGCCGCTTCGGCCAAGCATGGTACGACGAACTCTGCGAGGTGGCAGAGAGGTATTATAGATAGAAGTAAACAAGTGACGAGTGACAAGTAGCTACCGCGCTTGTCGTCGGAGTAGCCAACTTGTCACTCGTCACTTGTCACTCGTCACTTAAAAAGTCACTTATCTTTCTTTCCGAACACCGAGAAGTGTACGTAGCGCTTAGGATGGGCCTTGATGTCGGTCAGCAGGCTGTCGCCACTCTGCACCGCCCGCGTCAGGCATTGCGTGGTCGTAGTAAGTTCGCTGGTCGTGCGATTTAAGTTGTCGTAGAGTTCGCGGTCGTTCAGCAAGAGGCCTATGCTATTGTCGCGGCTGTTGAGCTTCGCGTTGAGGTCAGTTGAGAGTTTATTGATGTTCTTCGAGAAGGCTTGCACCTCAGCCATCGAAGCTTCGGCCTGCTTCAGGATGGTGTTGATTTCGTCGATGGAAGGTTGCACCTCCACGTCGGCAAGCTTAGCCGAGAGCTTCTCTACGTTCTGCGACGTTTGCTTCAAGTTGGTCAGCATCATTGGCACGTCCTTTCCCATCATTGCCTCCAATTGCTGCGAAGTGGTGTTCAGGTGCTGCGAGGTAGTTGCAAAGTTCAGCAGAATGGTGCGCAGGGCAGGGTCGGACGTTAGCGAGTTGAGGTTGGCCATAATGCTGTCAACCTTGGGCAATATGGCTGCAACGGTAGGAATGAGTTGCCCCACTTCGTCGAGCACGCCATGCTGCATGTCGCCCTTTATCGTTGCACCGCGCTCAAGGCATTTCGCGGGGTTAGGGCCAAGTAGCAGATGCAGCGTCACGCCACCCATCAGTGAGCTTTGAAGCTCGGCCCGCGTACCAACGGGCATGGTCATCTGTTCGTCAAGGTCAATGCAGACGCGCACGCTGTTCTTGTCCTTATAGTCGTAGTCGATTGAGTGCACTATGCCAACGGGATAACCGTTAGCATACACCGAGCTGGACGCGGCAAGGCCTTGTATGTCGGCAAACTCAACGTAATAGGTGTTGGCGGGCTTAAAGACGTTAACACCCTTCATAAAGTTGATGAGCAGATAGAGCAACACAATGGCTATAATAGCCGTCAACGCTATCTTTACTTCTTTAGATACGGCTTTCATGTAGGTTTATATGTTTTAAGTACCACGAAGGCTTTAACGCGCAAATGGCTCTGGGGCTAAGCTTCGTTGGCATTTCCTTAACGGCTTACGCAGGCATATCGTCGGCGTATGCTTTTTATTGTTTCTTTCTTAATGCTTCACGTTTTTACTATCTACTCCCCTCTCGACTTTTTGGGAGAGAGGGGGGGGCGGGGAAGAGAGGGACTTTGTTTAGCCACTCTCCTTTCCTACTTCTCGCGCTTATCGCCACGGAACGTCACGATGAAGGCGTCGGGATAGGTCTTACGCACTTCGGGTAAGGCGGCGCGGGCGGCAGCGTAGGTCGGATAGTTGCCCGAGGTGTGTTTCCACGTAGCCCCTTCCTGATAACTTCTCACGTCGGGCTGACCGCTATAGACCTTTTTGGCATCAATTTTGCGGGAAGTAGTTGCAAACTGTATGCGATACGTCAGCGGCTCTTCGGCCTCGGGTTTTGGCTCGGCCTTTTGCGGTTTCGACGGCTTGGCTTTGCTCTCTGTTTTCTTTGCCTCTTCCTTTTTCGGCTCTGGCTTTCGGGCTTCAGGCTTCTTGCTCTGCTCTTTCTTGCCAGGGGCCTCGTCGGCGGAAGGTTTCGGCTCGGGCTTCTTAGGTTGCTCGGTCTGCTTAGCGGGTTTCGAAGCGGCGGCGGTTTGCTTGTCGGCGCTGCTCACCTGCGCGTGGTGCGGCGTCTTTGCACCACAACTTTTCCTATAGTCGAGGAAGCCGTTGTAGATGCTCGTGGCAAGGATGCGCGTACCAGCCTCAGTGCCCATAAACTGCTCCTCCTCGGGCGTTGAGATGAAGCCCACCTCGGTCAGCACGGCGGGCATCGACGTTTGGCGAAGCACGAGCAAGTCGGCTTGTTTCACGCCCTTGTTCTGCCGGCCGTTGATGGTATAGTTGTGCTGAATGCAGCGAGCGAGTTCTGCACTTTGCCGCATGTTTTGGCTGTGCACCCACTCGAAGATGATGTGACTTTCTGCGCGCGAGGGGTTAAACGCCTGGAACGTTCCGCCCTTTCCCTTCTCATAGACCACGACGCTATTCTCGCGCTTTGCCACAGCCAGGTTTTGGCTGGCACGGTCCAGACTGAGCACGTAGGTCTCGGTGCCGCAAACGGGATGGCCGTCCTCTACGGAGTTGGTGTGAATAGAGATGAAGAGGTCGGCGTGGGCGTGGTTGGCAATGTCGGCGCGTGTTTGCAGGGGAACGAAGACATCAGTGGTGCGGGTATAAATCACCTTCACGTCGCGACAGTTTTTCTCAACCATACGTCCGAAAGCAAGGGCCACGCGCAGGTTAATGTCTTTCTCCTTTAAGAAACTGCCTACTGTGCCAGGGTCGTGACCGCCGTGACCGGCATCGATGACGAGCGTAAAGCCCCACGCCCACTGCGCCGCAAGGAGCTGGAGCAATGCGATGAGCAGGAGGTATGTGAGGGCTCTCTTCACGAACTGTTTCCTTTGTATTTGAAATTTCCTACAAACTTTTGCGGCCAAAATTACACAATTCTGCGCAGAAAGGAAAACTTTTGCGCATTGCTTTTCTTGGGCTGCTAAACTTTTGGTCATAGGCCGTAAGTTTTGCGCATCGGCTTGCAAACTTTGCGTGCGAGCCACGAAGTTATAAATCTCGGCGGGAAATATACATTTCTCGGCGGGAAATATATAAACTCTCGGCGAGAAATGTACATTTCCCGCCGAGATTTATAACTTCGTGGTTTGTTAGCAAAACTTCGTGGCGTTACAGCAAAAGTTGCAAGGCTACTAAAAAAAATTGTTGCCCCCACAGAAGGCGGGAGCAACAACATATAAGATAGTGGAGGCTTTAACCTGAACAATGATGGCTCTGAAGCGGACAGCGGCGGCTCTGCCAGCGAATGCCAGAGGCTCTACAACGAGCAACAATGGCTTTGGCCGCGAGCCTACATGCCTACCTGCCCTGACGAGGTGGCGCTGGCTGCACTGCCTTGTCCGTCGGAGGCTTCGGCCTGCTTAACGTCGGTGTTTTCGATGCTACGCGCCGTTTTCTTCACACTGGCTTTGAGCGAACCGAAGCGCCAGCTCACGCCCACGCTGAAGCGGCTGAAGCCGTGAATGGTGAAGTTGTCGCGCGAGCTGAAGTCGGCTGTCTCCATGGTCGAACCAAAGGTGTGGCGCGGCGTGAAGGGGTTGAAACAACCGAGCGAAACCGTCAGCCGATCGTCTTTGAGGAACGAGCGCGAGAGCGATGCGAAGTAGAAGGTGAAGCTACCGCCTCGGCCTTGCAGATTAGTCTGTCCCCAGTTATGTCCGCCGCCCACGTTAAGCTTTATCTTCCAGGGCAGCTCGCTTCGCAGCATGGTGAAGAAGCGTCCGCTGTAGCCGTGGTTGCGATGCAGCGTGGGGTGATAGACCTTATAGTCGCCGTAGTTGAGCGAGCCACTAAACATCCACGTGAGTTGCTTCAGTATCATCCAGTTGGCAAAGATATCGAAGGATAGTTGCTTGGAATGCAGATAGCCCGCATAGGTTGTGTTGAGGATGCCGTCGGAGTCGAGGAAGGAGTAGGAGGTCAGCCCGTCGGAGGTAACGCTATAAGAGGCCGTAGCGTTCAGGCTGAGCTTAGGCGTGAAAAATCCGTAGTTGAGCGAGAAGTTGTGGGCTTTCTCGCTGGTGAGGTTGGGATTACCATAGGAAATGCTGACGGCGGAACTGTGGTTGACGTAAGGGGAAAGGAAGGTGATGTCGGGGCGTCCGATGCGCATGTTGTAGGTTGCGCGCAGCGTCTGCGCCGCACCTATCTGATAGCCCAAATTGAGCGAGGGCACAAAGTCGTTGAGCGTTGTGCTGAAGTTGGGGCGTTTTCCGTCGGGGTAGGAAACGCGGACGTGGCTACTCTCAAAGCGCACGCCACTGCGCAAGGAGAATTTGCCCACCGTGAGTTTGTATTCGCCGTAACCTGCCGCAATGTTGTTGCGGTGGCGATAGCTCAGGCTGCGGGCATCGTCGCGCGTATAGTCTTCATCGGAGAGGGTTGGGCGTGTGAGCTCTTCGTTTTCGGAACTATTGAGGCGATAGATGTATTTTGCACCGACCGAGAGCGTATGAAGTTTGCCGATGGGCGTAGTGAAATCGACTTGTGCGGTGTGTTCGCTACTGCTCCCGTCGGGGTCGGAGCGCATATCGCGCAGGTCGAGGTAGGCGGGCACGTTGAAGAGGTTGCTATAGTCGCTGGCTGTCTTTTGCTCGTTCTTGCCAGAGCTGAAGCGATAGGAGAAGGTCAGCATCTGGTCCTCTTTGTCGAACGAGTGCTGATAGTCAACGGAAGCATTGATGTTGTTGAAATGGTTTCGTATGCGACTGTCGCGACTGAAGGCATAGAGGGTGTCGCCAGCGAGCGACCGCATCACGTTGTGCTCATCGCCGTCGTTGTTCATTCTTCCGACGAAGAAGTCGGTTGATGCCGTTAGGAGGTCGTGTTTCGAAAATTCGTAGCTTGCCTCAAACGAGCCGAAGCCGAAGGTGCCGGAGCCGTGTCCTTCGCTGCCCACATCGAGGTAGTGGTTGATGGGGTCGGCAAAGACTTCACGCGAGTTATCGGTTGTTGTTTTCGAATCACTCTGGTGGTTGACACCGCCGTTGACCGAAAGGGTGAGTTTGCCAAACTGCGCCATGGCGAAGAGGTTGCCCCGATAGCCGTCGGTGTCCCACGAAAGGTTGGGCGTAATGGTGTAGCCGCTGGTTTCGGCCTCGGTCTCGGTCACGATGTTGAGGATGCCGCTAACGCCCTCGGCATCGTACTTTGCGCCGGGGTCGGTGATGACTTCCACTTTCTTCACCACGCTGGCTGGAAAGCTCTTGAGGACGATGCTCGGGTTGTCGCTCATCATCTTGTTGGGCTTACCGTTGACGTAGATTTTGAAGCTCGATTTGCCGTTCACCTGTATGTTGTCCTGCCCGTCGACGGTGACGAGGGGCACTTTGCGCAACATGTCGATCATCGTGCTTTGCTGCGCATCGGGGTCGTCGGCCATGGAGTAGGACAGGCGGTCAATCTGGCTCGTCACGATGGGGCGTGCGGCGGTGACGGTGGCGGCCTCCAGCATTTCGGCATCTTCGCTAACGAGGATGGTTCCCACGTCGTTCTTCCCCGCTTTTAACTCCACGGGCAACTCTTTTGTTTTCAGTCCTAATCCAGCAATGTGGAGGCGATAGCTGCCTGCGGCGGCCGAAAGTTCAAACTGGCCTTGCTCGTTGGAGGCACAAACGCTGACAGCGTCCTTGCCCTTGGCGGGGAGTAGGCGCACGGTGGTGTAGGGCAACCCTGCCCCACTGATGCTGTCGGCCACTGCCCCCGTCAGCGTACATTCTTTCTTCGTCTGCGCCGATGCGGGCAGACAGAGGAGCAAACAGGCTATCAATAATACGATGTATTGCTTCATACGATGTTTATTAGTCTAAAAGCGTTCGTGTTAACGCCTATGCACTTTCAGCGTGCAAAGATAACATATCTGTCAATCACTAATCGACGTTTTGTGTTTTTTTAACGATAAAAAAAGCGAAAGCACACGGGAAGCGTGGTGCTTCGTGTGCTTTCGGTTAAGGGGTGGATACTTGCGGGGGCTACTACTTGCAACAGCGGCTGAAGAAACCGATGGCTTCGAGCTGGCGGCGCATTTCGGCCTCTTCGCTGGGTGTGACGTTGACGAAGGGAGCGCGGTTGGGGCCGAGGTCGAGGCCGATGAGCTTCATGATGCGCTTGCCGCCCACGATGTTGCCACGGAAACGGCAGATGACGTCGATCACGTCCTGCGCGAAGTTTTGCAGCTCGCGGGCCTTGTTGAGGTCGCCGTCGGCCCAGGCTTTTTGTATGCCTACGAGGCAGGGCGCGTTGTAGTTTGACGTGCCGCAGATGCCGCCTTGGGCTCCGCCGAGGGCGAGGCTGGCCAGAATGGTTTCGTCTTGCCCATGGAGCATGTCGTACTTCCCGCCGTACATGCGCCGGCACTGGTTGTACTCGTAGAGGCTCTCGAACGTGTACTTAATGCCTGCAAAGTTGGGTACGTTGCCACCTTCTTCAATGGCTTTGAGGAGCTCCGTCATGGGGAGGAATGCTCCGTTGAAAGCGGGGATGTGGTAATAGTAGAAGGGCAAGTTGGGCGCGGCAGCAGCGAGGGGAGCAATATAGCTAACGAGCTGGGGAATACTGGCGATTTTGGGGAACGGCGTGGCCATAGCGCCGATGCCGTAGGCACCTATCTTAGCTGCATGGGCGGCTAAGCGGCAGGACTGCGGAATGCTGGTGCTACCCACGTGGACAATGACTTTGAAGTCTTTGGGGGCGGCGGCCATCCATGCTTCGGCCAGGGCAATGCGCTCTTCTTCGGTCAAGAGATAGCCCTCGCCGCTACTGCCATTGATGAAAACGCCCTTCATGCCGTTGCGGGCAAGAAGGTCGGCATAAGCGGGTATAACACTCAGGTTCAGTTCGCCGCCTTCGGTCAGCGGCGTAAAGGGAGCATCGATGAGCC
The DNA here is from genome assembly GCA_900317635.1 of uncultured Prevotellaceae bacterium. GTDB lineage: Bacteria > Bacteroidota > Bacteroidia > Bacteroidales > Bacteroidaceae > Alloprevotella. The sequence continues at coordinate 17,231 of ONHN01000005.1, forward strand.
CCTTGATTTTTTCGAATTGCATTAAGTTGGGTTTGATTAATTATGCAAAGTAAGGCGGATTACACGAAGATGATTTTCACGAAAGGCGAGCAACGTGGTGCGAAGCATCGAGAGAAACCATCGTTCGTGTAATCCGTCAGATTTTGGGATAAAGACTATATGTTTAGAACATTACTTTCTTACCGCCTACGATATAGACACCGCCCTTAGCAGGCTTTTCAACGCGACGACCAGAGAGGTCGAAGATGATGAAGTTGCCGTCTTTGTCGAGCTGTGCGGCATTGATACCGCTCACGTCGTCGATGTTGGGAACGACGTGGTCGTTACCGTTACCTTCGGCAGCCTTGATAACGAAGCCTGCTTCGACGAGGTCGGCGGGCAGGGTGAAGTTGCGCGTGTTGGCTACGTAAACGAGCTTGCCGTTCGTGTCGTAAACCTTGAAGCCTACAGCACCGCCTTTACCGCCAGGATTGTTGATGATAATCGTGGTGCGGCGCAGGTCGTAAACGTAGTCGCCATCGGCAAACTGGTCTTCGTGGTAGAAGTCGGTGTACTGGCCGAGCTGGCCATTGCTGCTACCGATAGGATATTCGTTGCTGAAAGCCACCTTCTTAGACGTTGCGGTAGCTCCATCGTAGGTGGCGGCGGGAGCCGTGATGCGGTCTTCGATGAAGATAGCGTTACAAGGCTTGAGGTTCATACCAGCTACGCGACGCTTAGCTGCGGCAATGTCGCTGGCCGCGCAGGTTACGTAGAAGTTGTTGTAGTCGCCTACGAAGTGGGCCTGACGCGTAGAGCCGTTGATGGTGTGGCTCTCGGTGGTAGGCAACATGAAGAAGCCGTAAACGTCGAAGAACTCCGTGAGGTCGTAGCCGCTGACTTGGCAGCACGTTACGTAGAACTTCAGGTAATCGTTGGCTGCGCTGACGAAGGTGCCGCCGCTGTGATCCATGGGCGACTTACGCATAGCGCGGAAGAGGTCGGGATAGAAGTTGGGGGCGAAACCGCGAAGGTGGAAGTACTGGTAGAGCTGCCAGTAGAGGTGCGTGCACTGCCAGAGGTCGGCCTGGCCGCTGCTGACGCTGTTGTCGTGAACGCGGTCGAGCCAGGAGATGCCCTTGTGGAACTCGTTCATCGTGGTCTTGATGCTGGAGGCACGGCTCGTGGCATAGCCTTGGTTATAGACGGCGATGTTGGAGAAGACGTTGTTAGATACCTCGGTGCAACCAATCATATTGATAAGCTTCTGGCGGTTGTGGCCTTGCTCGTGGGCGGGACCCCAAAGCGAACCGGCACTGGTCAGCATGTTCTTGTAGTTGAAGACGGAGCCCATCGTGGTCTTGTTATAGTAAGTGCCATAGGTGGTAGCGAACATGTAGTTGTAGTCGATAGAGGTGATAGACCACATGTTGTTGAACTTACCGCCAAAGTCTTCGTACAGACCCATTGTTTCGTCTTCCATCTGTGCGATGCGGCTCCAGCAGTCCATCATGCCGTTAACCTCGGTGGGGCAAGCCTTGAGGAGCTCAACGCGGTCGAGGTTGTAGATATGATGGCTGGACTTCATAATGATGGTAGGACCGCTGAAGGTGTATTGCTGCATCTTAGCCCAATCGTCGTTGGTGTCGCCCTTCGTTTGGTCGAAGTAGCCGCAAACGGTACCGCCTTCGATATGGACGGGGATTTCGGGATAGCTGTCAATATCGGTGTAAGGCGTCGTCGTTGTGTTGTTGACAATATAGAAGACGAAAGCTTGGCCTGCGGTAGAAGATTTCACTACGTTGAAGCCTGTCCGCAGGTTGTACACCTTACCGGCGGCCTGTCCCTCGCCTACGATTTCGAGTGCGAAGCCCGTGGTGGTGCGGGGAATGTCGCCAACATACACTTGCAGTACGTCGCCTGCCTCTACGCGCACACCCGTGGGGTTGGTCAGGCGGCCAAAGCTGTAGCCCATACCCGTGATGGAGGTCCACTTCTGGAAGTCGCTATAGGCCTTGTAGGACGCTATGCGATAGGTCTTCTCGGTCTTGTTCCAACCTTCTTCATAGACAGTCCACGTGTTGTTCTTCACCTTCAGGGCCATGTCCTTAATGGGTTGGGGCAGGGTGCCCAAAGCGGCCAGCAGGTCGGCATCGGAGGCCGACTTGTAGGCATCGTTGAGTTCGGTGCAGGAACCGTCGGTGAAGATACCGGCCAGCACTTCGGTGTAGGCCGAAGCGTTGTCCTTCATCTCGCCGTATGCAGCATAGCTCTCCTTCGAGGCTTGCAGGGCGGCCTCGTCAACCTCAACCTCTTCAAACTTCCACTTGCTAGCACCGGCATCGGTGCCCCACTTCACGATGTTGTAGCTCTGCGAACTGGCGCAGTGGAGACCATAGGATGTCTGGGCACCATCGGCAATGGCATAAGCACCTTCGGAACCAGAGATGTTGAACGACCCCCCCGTAGCGCGAGCATAATAGAGCGTGGAGTAGTTGCCCGTGTTGTTAGCGATGAAGTGCCCCGTCACGGCATTCTCGAACTTGTAGGCAGAACCGGTGACAGAGACTTTCCATACTTGCATATAGTCGCTCTCGTCCTTCATAGAGCCGTTGAGCTCGTTCGTGGCAACGTTTTCGGCCACCACACGGCCATCATACTCAGCGCTGGCAATGCGGTAGTACTTACCGTCCACAGGCTGAGCCATGCCAATGCCTGCCGTCAGCAGGCACAGAGAAAAGAAAGTAAAAATCTTTTTCATTGCAATGATAACTTTGGTTTGCAGTTTTCCGCGTCAAAGTTAGGCATTATTTTCCTACAAGCAAGTTTTTTCTTCCGTTTTTGCATCTTCGCTTGGCAAAAAAGGCTTTGAGGGACGAGTGACGAGTGACAAGCTGCAAACTCGCCAGCCAAGGCATACGCCCCAACGGCAGCGTATGCCTACCCGTCACTCGTCACTCTTTCACTTGTTAACTAAAAAGCGTCGCGTTACGAGAGAAAAGCGTTATCTTTGCGGCTGTTAACACAAAAAAAGCTATGCGAAAGGGTTTATTCACTCTCCTTCTACTCTGTTTGAGCCTTGGCTTGGCACTGGCTCAAACGATGCCGATGCCTAAGCGCGAGATGCGCGGGGCATGGATACAAGCCGTCAACGGACAGTTTCAGGGTATGAGCCGCGCCGAGATGCAGCAAAACCTGACAAACCAGCTCAACGTGCTGGCTGAATGCGGTGTGAACACCATCATGTTTCAAGTGCGCGTGGAGGGCGATGCGCTCTACGAAAGTCGTATTGAGCCTTGGAGCCGTTACCTCACAGGGCAGCAGGGTTTGGCTCCCTCGCCTCGCTGGGATCCGCTGGCATGGATGGTAGAGCAATGCCACCGTCGCGGCATGGAACTGCACGCATGGATCAACCCCTATCGCGCTAAGACGAAGGGCACCACGGAACTTGCCTCGACCCACCCCTACTGTCTGCACCCCGAACGCTTCTTCGAGTACGACGGCCTGTACATCTTCGACCCCGGCGTGCCCGAAAACCGCGACTACATTTGCCGCATAGCAGCCGACATCGTCAGTCGCTACGACGTCGACGGTCTGCACATCGACGACTATTTCTACCCCTACCCCGTGGCGGGCCTGCCTATCCCCGACGACGGAACATTTGCCAAGTACGGCGGACGCTTTGCCAGCCGCGACGACTGGCGACGCAACAACGTGAACCTCCTCATCAAGCAGTTGCACGAAACGTTGCGAATGGTGAAGCCATGGGTGAAGTTTGGCGTATCGCCCTTCGGTATCTACCACAACGCCGACAGCTCCAACATCCCTGGCTCGCAAACGCGCGGACTGCAAAACTACGACCAACTCTACGCCGACGTGTTGCTATGGGTGAAGAACGGATGGATTGACTACAACGTGCCGCAACTCTACTGGCAGATTGGCCACACGACAGCCGACTACGCCACGCTCGTCAGGTGGTGGGCCGCCCATGCCAGCGAGCGCCCGCTCGTCATAGGGCAGGACGTGGAGCGCACCGTGAAATATGCCGACGTGAACAACCCTGGCATCAACCAGATGCCAGCCAAATTCCTGCTGCAACGCACCACGCCAGGCGTGGCGGGCAGTTGCCTATGGTATAGTGCCGCCGTTGTGCGTAACGAAGGGGGTTACGCCTCGGTGCTGAAGAAATACTATCATCGCACCCTCGCCCTGCAACCCTCCATGCCCTTCATCACAGATAACGCACCCCGCAAGGTGAAGAAGATGAAGGTGAAGGACATGCCCGACGGACGATACCTCTTCTGGCAAGCGGGCAAGAGCCGCGACTGGACTGATACGCCCACAGCCTATGCCGTCTATCGCTTTCCCAAAGGGGCTCCTCAAAACTTAGACGACAGCAGTGCCCTGCAAGGCATCACCCGCTTCCCGCTATGGAAATTGCCCAACGAGGGAACAGGCATACAATATTATTATATAGTCACTGCCCTCAACCGCATACAGAATGAGTCGGCAGGGGCAAAGAAGAAAGTTAAGTTTTAAGCCCCCTCCCCCCATAAAACAATGAAAGTCCTCAAATTCAGTAGCACCATAGCCAGCACAGTCGATGGCATTGGCCGCGTGAGCAAGATAGTAGAAGCCGCCGCCCGCCAGGGCGAAGTGGAAGTCGTTGTAGGTTCCGACGAGAACGCGGCGCGCATTGCCGTAGAGCGCGGTGCCGAGGCCTTAGAGATATGGACCGACGTAGATGGTTTCATGACCGCCGACCCGTCCATCATCCCCGATGCCTACACCATTCAGCGCCTGACCTACCGCGAAGCCATGGAACTGTGCAACTTCGGAGCTAAGGTTTTCGACCCACCCACGGTCTATCCCGTCATTGCCGCCGGCATACCTATATATATTAAGAACGTCCTGCACCCCGAACGCCAGGGCAGCATCGTCACCGAGCGCGTAGAAGGGCGCCCCGAAGGTGGGTTGCCCGTCTGCGGTATCTCCAGCATTAGCCACACGAGCATCGTCACCGTCAGCGGGCCTACGATGGTGGGCGTGGTCGGTGTAAACCAACGCATCTTCAAGGCATTGGCCGAGAGCGGCGTCAGCGTCTTTATGGTGGTGCAAACCTCCTCCGAGACGAGCACGTCGCTCTGCGTGCGCCCCGAAGATGGCGAACGCGCCTGCCAAGCGTTGGACGCAGCCTTCGCCAGCGAAATCGTGGGGGGAGCCATCTATCCTGCAAAACTCGACGAGGGACTGGCCACCGTGGCCGTCGTGGGCGAAAACATGAAACACACGCCAGGCGTGGCGGGCAAGCTCTTCACCGTGCTGGGACGCAACGGCATCAACGTCTGCGCCATCGGGCAGGGCTCGTCGGAGATGAACCTCAGCATCGTTATCGAACGACCACTGCTGCGCAAAGCCTTGAGCGTAGTCCACAGCCAGTTCTTCCTCAGTCAATACCAGCAGGTGAACCTCTTCGTCTGCGGCACGGGCACGGTGGGCGGTAGTCTCTTGCAACAAATAGCCACGCAGCGCGAAGAGCTTATGCGCGAACGCCGACTGAAAATCAACCTCGTTGGTGTTTGCGGCACGAAACACGGAGCCTACGATGCTGACGGCATCGACGCTGCCTCATGGCGCAAAGCACTGGAAACGTCCAACGTGCAGGGGGGCATCGCCGAAATGGTGAGCCGCATCGCCGACCTCAACCTCTACAACTCCGTCTTCGTCGATTGCACCGCCTCGGACGAAGTGGCGGCTTGCTACGAACAGCTACTTGCTGGCAACGTCAGCGTCGTAACAGCCAACAAGGTGGCGGCCTCATCGGCCTATGCCAACTACAGCAACCTGAAGGAGACGGCGGCACGACGCGGCGTGAAGTTCCTCTTCGAAACAAACGTGGGCGCTGGCCTGCCCATCATTGGCACCATTGGCGACCTGCGCAGTACGGGCGACCGCATCCTGCGCATCGAGGCCGTGGTCAGCGGCACGCTCAACTACATCTTCAGCAATCTCTCGGCCAACAAACCGCTCAGCGCCGTGGTCAAGCAGGCCAAGGAACTGGGCTACAGCGAACCCGACCCGCGTCTGGACCTCAGCGGGAAAGACGTCTTGCGTAAACTCGTCATCCTGGCGCGCGAGAGCGGCTACCGCGTAGAAATGGACGACATACGTCAGGAGTCCTTCCTGCCTGCCGACTTCTTTGAAGGCGACACGGAAACGTTCCTGCGCCGCCTGCCCGAACTCGATGCCGACTTCGAACAACGCCGCCAAAAGCTCGAGGCCGAAGGCAAACGCCTGCGCTTCGTGGCTACGTGGGAGGGCGACCCCGACAAAGGCACGGGCACGGGCAGCATCGCCCTGCGCGAAATTGCCGAAGACCACCCCTTCTACAACCTGCAAGGCACCAACAACATCGTTTCGCTCACCACCGCACGCTATCACGACCCTATGCTCATTCAGGGCTACGGCGCCGGTGCCGCCGTCACTGCCGCTGGCGTTTTTGCCGACGTGATGCGCTGCGCGAATTTCTAATGGCCATCAACGACTTTGTCTGTTTCTTCCTATGTCACCCAACACCGCCCAATACAACGCCCTTGGCGAACAGCCCGTTGGCAAGTTGCTCCTGCAATATGCCATTCCTGCTATCATTGCAATGGCCGCCAGTTCCGTCTATAACATCATCGACGGCATTTTCGTGGGGCAGGGCGTAGGCCCCGATGCTATTATGGGGCTGGCACTGTGTGCCCCGCTCATGTCGCTGACGGCGGCATTCGGTGCCATGATAGGCGTGGGCGGTTCTACGCTGATGAGTGTGCGCCTCGGACAAAAGGACTACCGCACGGCGCAGGACATCCTCGGGAACGTCTTGGCCATGAACATCATCATGGGCGTTGGTCTGGGCATTATCCTTCTCATCTTCCTCTACCCTATCCTGCGCTTCTTTGGAGCCAGCGACTACACCATCGGTCCTGCTCACGAGTTTATGACGGTCATTCTCTTGGCCAATCCCGTCACGCACCTCTACTTTGGCCTCAACAACATGCTACGCAGCACCAACCGCCCGCGCCATGCCATGTATGCCACGTTCGGCACGGTAGGCCTCAACTGCGTGTTGGCACCGCTCTTCATCTTCGTCTTTGGCTGGGGCATTCGCGGCGCAGCTGCCGCCACGATGCTCTCGCAAGCACTGATGCTCTGCTGGCAGCTCAAGCTCTTCTCCAACCAGGACGACCTTGTCCACCTGCGCCGCGAAATCCCGCGCATCCGCCGCAGCATCGTTGGCCGCGCCCTAATGATAGGTCTGCCGCAGTTCCTCATCAACCTCTGCGCCTGCCTCGTGGCCATCATCATCACGCGCAGCCTCACTTTCTTCGGTGCACAAACCAGCGTGGGAGGCGATGTGGCCGTGGGTAGCTACGGCATACAAAACCGTTTGGTCCTCTTCATCGTGATGATTGTGCTGGGCCTGAACCAAGGCATGCAACCCATTGCGGGCTACAACTTCGGCGCACAGAAGTTCGACCGTCTCCTCGACGTGCTTCGCAAAGCACTCATCTTTGCCACCATCATCACCACTACAGGCTGGCTCGTCTGCGAAATCTTTGCCACACCGCTCGTCACGCTCTTTGCAAAGGACTCCCCCGAACTCATAGCCGAGGCGGCACGCGGCCTGCGCATCAACATGCTGACGTTCCCCCTCGTGGGCATCCAAATCATTGCCACCGCCTTCTTCCAAAGCATTGGCTACGTAGGCAAAAGCATCTTCCTCTCCCTCTCGCGCCAACTGCTATTGCTCCTACCGCTGTTGCTCCTCCTGCCCCACGTCTTCAGCAATCCGCTCGACGGCGTGTGGTGGTCGCTTCCTATCTCCGACGCCACTGCTTTCTTCATCGCCGTAGGCATGCTGACGTGGCAAGTGCGCTCGCTGAAAAAGAAGATCACGAATGACAAGTGACAAGTATGACTACGCCGCCAAAGCTACACTGCATACGCCTGCGTCCTCTTTTATCTACTACACACCTATAAACCTACAAACCTCCCCCTCATGCCTTCCTACTTCTCTATCTGCATTGGTCGCCAGCTGGCCAGCGGTGGCCGTGCCATCGGTAAGTTGCTGGCCCAGCGTTTGGACTGTGCCTACTACGACAAAGAAATCATCTTTGCCGCCGCGCGAGAGAGTGGTTTCTCGCCCGAGGTCTTCGAGCGTAGCGACGAACGCCCTGGTTTCTTCGCCACGGCCATCCGTTCGCTCTCGCCCTTTGCCCAAGCTGCCGACCTGGCCAGCGGACCACTCTCCGACGATGCCCTCTTCAACTTCCAATGCGAAGGCATACGACATGCAGCGGCACGTGGCAACTGCATCTTCATCGGGCGCCTGGCTAACTACGTCCTACGCGACAACCCGCGCATGCTCTCCGTCTTCGTCACGGCCGACAAAGACGAGCGGGCCAGGCGCATCGCACAAACAGAAAACATCGATACAGAAGCCGCCTTACACCTCATCGAAAAAGCCGATAGCCGTCGCGCCGACTTCTACAACTTCTATAGCGGCCTCAGCTGGGGTGCCGCCGACGGCTACGACCTCTGCATCAACTCCTCCCGCTTAGGCATAGAAGAAACGGCCTCTTTCATCGAAGCCTTCGCCCGCCAACAACTGAAGATAGAGTAATACCTCGCCATGAAACGCATCGGCATCCTCTCCGACACCCACGCCTATTGGGACGATCGCTACGCCCACTACTTCGCTGCCTGCGACGAGATATGGCACGCGGGCGACATCGGCAGCTACGAGCTCGCCGAACGCCTATCCCAAATAGCACCTCTGCGCGCCGTTTGCGGCAACATAGACGGCGGCACCATTCGCCTCGTCTATCCGCCCCTGCTGCGCTTCCGCTGCGAAGACGTGGAAGTCATGATGACGCACATCGGCGGTAAGCCCGAACGCTACGAGCCAACCATAGCCCGCATGCTACGCCTCTCCCCTCCCAACCTCTTCGTCTGCGGACATAGCCACATCCTCTGCATTGCCCGCCCCAAAGGCTACAGCCACCTCCACATCAACCCTGGCGCCGCCGGCATCTCAGGCTTCCAACGCCAGCGCACCCTCGTCCGCCTACAAATAGACGGCTCCACCATCAGCAACGTAGAGGTGGTTGAACTGGGGTAAAAGACTTTTTACCTCTCTTTTGCTATCACAGAACTCCATATATCTTAACCTCTTACGAATTGCAACCACGGTTACAGTAACCACGGTTGCAAAGTTTTAGCGGACAGCAATAATAAGTTATTATTGGTGTCCGCCTGCAGATTTTAGTCGAAAACGGATGGTTTTAAGCATCATGGGCTGATAACCTTTTGCTTTTGAGGATTTCAGGGCGAAAGAGTGGTTACATCGTGATGGAAAGAGGGTGGTTTCAGGAGGAAAATTGTTTTTCTTCATGAGGAAAATCATTTTTCTTCATGAGGACAATCATTTTTCTTCATGAGGAAAATCGTTTTTCTTCATGAGGAAAATCGTTTTTCTTCATGAGGAAAATTGTTTTTCTTCATGAGGAAAATCGTTTTTCTTCATGAGGAAAATTGTTTTCTTCATGAGGAAAATGCATATATAACACGTAACAGCCGCACTTACAAGGTGATTGTTTTCCTGTAAAAGTTGGCAGACATCCCTAAAAAAATTCTTCGTGTCCGGTAAAAGTTGATACAAGCAACGAAAGAGTTAGTGTCTATTACTGTTTTGAGGATTTTTATTAGTGAGGGGCTTTCTGTCCCGTAGGCAACTTTTACCGGACACCAATATAAATAATCAAGAAAAAACTAACAAAATTTGTGTTGTTAGTGGCTTTCCGCTTATTGTTAGTGATTGTATAATAATTCTACCCTATATTTGCGGCGAAAAAAGAAATGGCGTACGTCCGTCATTAGAGCGCATGGATAGCTTGAAAGAAACATGAGAGATAAATAAGAATAGTAAAATGAATGTTTCACTAACTATAATCAAACCATAACGGACTATGAAAAAGATTTTAACCACCCCTTTTGCCGTGTTATCAAAGATGAAAACAAGACTTTTCTTCACCATCCTGCTCATAGCAGGCAGCTTCAACGCGGCCACAGCACAAAACTTTTATTTCTCTGATGTGTCCGACACCGAGGCCTTTCTTATCCCCATCAAACACAAGCATTGGCATGGTGAACAGGAAGTGGACGCCCACTGCCACACCTATAAAGGCAACATCGTCATTCCATCCGAAACGCCCAAAGGTAAGAAGGTAAAGGGCATTTTCGCTGAGTGCTTCATCGACTGCGACATTACCTCTATCGTCATCCCCGCCAGCGTCGATACAGTGGGCTACATGGCCTTTGCTGGTTGCCGAAACTTGCGGAAAGTGACAATTGAAGACGCCGACACGGAGCTACGGCTCTACGGCTCGTATGGCAACAGCTACTGCACCCTCAGCGGCGGATGGGGCGAGGGTGCCTACGAGGAGGTATATATAGGCCGCAACTACGGCAATATGGGCGACTGCCAAACGTTCCGCAGTGATGCGCTGAAGAAGGTAACCATCGGCCCGAAGGTGACGTTCGTCCCCCGAGGTGCATTCCGCGACAATCCAAATTTGGAAGAAGTGGAGTTTCTCTCTAACGAAGCTATTGACAGCATAGCCGAAAGAGCTTTCTACAACTGCCCCGCCCTGACGAGCATCCAACTCCCCAGCAGCGTCAAGGTGATGGGCAGGTATGTATTCGAGCGTTGCACTGGCCTCCAACAGGTTACCCTGCCCACTTCGCTCTCTATCATCCCTCAAGAAACGTTCAGGCAATGTACCGCCTTAACCGATATCACCATTCCGGCAAACATAGATAGCATACAAGCAGGTACGTTTTATCTATGCAGCGGACTGAAGAGCATATTCATTGCCGATGGCTCTAAGCCCCTGCGCTTGGAAGGGCATAGCAACAACTGCCTCTTCCAGTGGTCGCCGCTTGAGACGATATATGTGGGCCGCAACATCCATCTTTGGGGCGGTCATCATCCGTTTTCAAACGCACCCGCTAAAGCGCTGGTCATTGGCCCAGAGGTGACGGAGATATGGGAATGCACCTACGGCGATTTGAAGCACGTGACGGACGTGTATTCCCACGCCGCCGAACCGCCCGTATGCCAACCCAACGTGTTCAATTATGGTTTCGACCTTCGCACGCAGGCCACGCTGCATGTAGCCCCCAAGAGCCTTAGCGCCTATAAGAAAGCCGAGGAGTGGAAGGAGTTCTTCAAGTTCGACCCTGAAGGCTGCAACCTCAATGGCGACAACGAAGTGAACGTGGGCGACGTGACAATGCTCGTCAACATGATACTCGGCAAAGTAGAGAGTACAGACGTCGATGCCGACCTCAACCAGGACGGCAGCGTGAACGTGGGCGACGTAACGATGCTCATTAACATCATTTTGGGGAAATAAGGGCTGATGACGATTGAAGGCCCGCTTGTTATAGATATGTTGCACCTACCACCGCGCCCCATCCTCCGCACGGCTTTTCCCGCTCCCGCAGTGTGCGCGTAGGGGCATATAGAGAAAAGGAGGACAAAAGCCGGCGACCACCTCTTTGTGGCCGCCGGCATTTTGTATATCATCAGTAAGGCGCAAGTGCTCAGAATTCTGTCGGTTCTTTATCGCCTTCATCCTCACGTAGCTCTGCTTGTTCGCTGCCGCCTTGTGCCGCATATTCGCCTGGTGTCATACCCGTCAGCGCCTTGAACGTGCGGAAGAACGACACCTCATTGTTGAAACCGGCTTCGAAGTAGAGCGAACCTATCTTCGTTGCGGGCTGTTCGCGGAGGATGCGCTTGGCGTAGTCGATGCGGTAGCCGTTTACGAAGCGCGATAAGGTTTGGCCTCGCACAGCCATGACGCTGTTACTCAGTGTGCGACTGTCTATCCCTAACAACTTCGCCACATCGCCTATGCGTAGCTTGCTGTCTAAGTAAAGCCGCTCGGTCTCCATCAGCCGACTAAGCTGGCGCACATACTCCTCCTGCTCCGCTGGCATAGCAGCGGAAACGGGCTGTGGGCTGAGGTCGGCCTCCGCACCCGTAGTCACCGCCTTTCGCTTTCTGCGACGGGCATTGAGCACCAGGACGATGGCGCAAAGCATGACTAATGCAGCCCCAACAGCTGCCGCCCACCGCCATGAGCCGTACCAAGCCGCAGTCGGTCTGCCGCTTCCTACGCGCAACAGGACCACTCCGCCGTGCGGAGCGAAGTTTGTGTCGGTTATGCCGCCTGCTACAATCAAGTCGCCATCCTCCGTCAGTAGGGCTGAACCCTGTCCCACGTCTGTGTGTGGCGAGGTGTAGTAGAGCGTCAGCGGCGCGGCACCCCCGTCACGAGCCTGGCCATATTCCACGCACACCACATACAGCCGACCTTCGTCATCAAGGCCTATGAGGTAGCCCTTATCAACTTGGCGGTCGGTAATTACGGGTGTGAAATAACTGATGCGGTGGCCGCCGCGCTGCATCGGCACAGCCACAGTCGTGGGCAGCAGTTCGAAACGTCCGCCCCGCACGCGGGCTATGGCCCACTGTCCGTCCTGCTTGCGTTCCACGGGAAAAAGGTAAGCGTAGTCGCCAGCCGCATCGTTGCCAATGAACCCCACGTCGTAAGGGTGCTCCTCTATGAGGTGGGGGATGCGCCAAGCCGTGAACAGCGGCGAGGTAAAGGCCTCACCATGCAAGCGGTCAATCACCAAGGTGTCGAAGGCTTCGTCACGCGAACTGGTGCCGCTCACGATGAGGGCATCCGTCGCAGAGGTGCGGAAGATGAAAGGGCGCGCGCGGTTGGCGGACACGCCTTTTGCAGGGCCAAAGATGTTGGAATTGCTGAAACACTCGATGCCGTCCTCAGTGTACCAGTTGCCTGTGATATACACTTTCCCGCTGTCCATCTCCACGGCGGAGGCAAAGCAGCGCTTGCGGTCTAAACACCCAAAACCTTCGAAATGGTGTGTGCGAGAGTCGTAAAGCTCCACGCTGAACGTTTGGCCGATGCCTAAGTTCTGTTCGCAACCGCCGCCTATCATTACCTTGCCCGAACGCAGGGGCACGCTAAAGCCGAAGTCGTGCTTATACACCGTCTGCATCAGCCGCCAAACCCCACCACTGTAACGCTCGGCAGTCGGCGTAGGCACGAAACCCGACGTATGACCGCCCACAACCACCAGCTCTCCATCGGCGATGAACGCCGAATGGCCCGCGCGCGGCACGTTCAGGCTCGGCAACTGCTCCGAGGCAATCTTTTTCTCAGGGCAACGCACGGCCTGACCGCTACCCGTAACAGGCAACAGCAGCAATAGGAAAAATGCAAAGAACTTATAAACGTTAACGATCCGTAGCATGAGAATTGACAATAAACGAAGGGCGCCCCTGCTACCCGCCCACAATCTTCTTTATCTCAGCCAGCTTATTGAGGGCTTCGAGGGGTGTGAGGTTGTTGGGGTCGAGGCCAAGAATTTGGTCGCGCACCTGCGAGAGGACGGGGTCGTCGAGCTGGAAGATGCTGAGCTGTGTAGCGGAAGCGGCACCGTTGGCGGCGGCCTCCATGTCGGGCTTCACAGCTCCTTTGGCGGCACTGGCTTCGAGGTCGCGCAACACCTGTTCGGCACGTTTCACGATGGAGGACGGCATGCCGGCGATGCGCGCCACGTGGATGCCGAAGGAGTGTTCGGAGCCTCCAGGGGCCAGCTTGCGCAGGAAGACCACGCGCCCGTCGGTTTCGCGCACCGAGACGTTCCAGTTTTTAATGCGCGCAAAGTGGCGCGCCATCTCGTTGAGTTCGTGGTAGTGGGTAGCAAAGAGCGTGCGGGCGTGGGCTCGCGGATTTTCGTGCAGGTGCTCCACGATGGCCCAGGCGATGGAGATGCCGTCGTAGGTGCTCGTGCCGCGTCCCAGCTCGTCGAAGAGGACGAGGCTGCGCGGCGTGAGGTTGTTCATGATGTTGGCCGCCTCGTTCATCTCTACCATAAACGTACTCTCGCCCACGCTGATATTGTCCGATGCCCCAACGCGCGTGAAGATTTTGTCCGTCAGGCCGATGCGCGCGCTGTCGGCTGGCACGAAGGAGCCCACTTGCGCCATGAGGCATATCAAGGCCGTCTGGCGCAGCAGCGCGCTCTTACCCGCCATGTTCGGCCCCGTGATGATGACGATTTGCTGGTGCTCGTCGTCGAGCAGAATGTCGTTAGGCACGTACTCCTCGCCCGGCGGCATTTGCGTCTCAATGACGGGATGACGGCCAGCACGGATGTCGATGGTCAGGCTCTCGTCCACCTCGGGTCGCACGTAGCGCCCTTCGCGGGCGGCCTCGCTGAGCGAGTAGAGGCAGTCGAGCGACGAAAGGGCGGCGGCATCGGCCTGCAAGAGTTGCACGTACTGCGTGGCAAACGTCAGCAGCTCGGCATAAATCTGTGCCTCAAGGGCCAGTATCTTGTCCTCGGCGCCAAGGATTTTTTCTTCGTATTCCTTCAGTTCCTGCGTTACGTAGCGCTCGGCCTGTGTCAGCGTCTGCTTGCGTATCCACTCCGCTGGCACCTGATCCTTGTAGGCGTTGCGCACTTCGAGGTAGTAGCCAAAAACGTTGTTGAAGCCTATCTTCAGGCTCTGAATGCCCGTGGCGGCTATTTCGCGCTCCACGATTTGCTGCAAGTAGTCCTTGCCCGAAGTAGAGATGGTGCGCAACGTGTCGAGCTCAGCGTTGACGCCCTGGGCTATGACGCCGCCCTTTGCCAGCGTGGCGGGCGGGTCGAGGCGCAGGTCGTGGGCCAAGCGGTCGCGCAATTGTTGGCAGGGGTCGAGGCGAGCACCTAAGCGCTTCAGCGAGGCGTCGTCGGAGGCGGCACAAAGGGCCTTCAAACGTCCGATGCTCTCCAGGGCGAAGCGCAGCTGCTGTAAGTCACGCGGCATGGCGCGCCCCACGGCCACCTTCGACACGATGCGCTCCAGGTCGCCTATGCGCGTGAGTTCCTCTTCGCACACCTCGCGCAGGTCGGGCTGGCGGAAGAAGAGTTCCACGCCGTCCTGCCGCTCGGTGATGTCGGCCGTGCGGCGCAGCGGGAACAGCAGCCAACGGCGCAGCAAGCGACCGCCCATGGGCGTCAGTGTGTGGTCCAGCACGTCGAAGAGCGAACGCCCGTCGGCGGCCATCGGTTCGATGAGCTCAAGGTTGCGAATGGTAAAACGGTCGAGGCGCACATAGTGCTCTTCCTCGATGCGACTGATGCGCGTGATGTGGCTCGTGCGCGTGTGTTGCGTCAGCTCGAGGTAGCACAGGATGGCTCCAGCCGCTACGAGGCCGTCCTTGAGGTGGTCAACGCCAAAGCCTTTCAGGTTTTTCACGCCAAACTGCCGCCGCAGTTTCTCCGTGGCCGTAGGCAGCGTAAAGGCCCAGTCGTCCAACTCGAAGAAGAAACCGCGCTGGCCGAAGAGTTCCTCCGTGCGCTCGCGCTTGCCTCGCAGGACAAGGATCTCCTTTGGCGCGAACGACGAAAGGAGCTTGTCGATGTATTCCGTAGGGCCTTCGGCCAAGAGGAATTCGCCCGTTGAGATGTCGAGCAAGGAGAAGCCGATGGCGGACGGCCCGTAGTGGAGGGCGCAGAGGAAGTTGTTTTCGCGACTGCTAAGCGCATTGTCGCCCAGGACAACGCCTGGCGTAACGAGCTCCGTTATGCCGCGCTTGACGAGTTTCTTTGTCAGCTTGGGGTCTTCAAGCTGGTCGCAGATAGCCACGCGGTGACCTGCGCGCACAAGTCGCGGCAGGTAGGTGTCGAGGGCGTGATGCGGAAATCCCGCCATTTCTATCTCGCCCGTGCGGCCCTTGTTGTTGCGGTGCGTCAGCGTAATGCCCAAGATGCGCGCCGCCGTGACGGCGTCTTCTTGATAGGTCTCGTAAAAGTCGCCGCAACGGAACAGTAGCACTGCATCGGGATGTTTCGCCTTCAGGTCGCGAAACTGCCGCATCATCGGCGTGAGCTCGTCTTTTGCCATAAGCTTTCGTGGTTGTTCGGAGAGCAAAGGTAGTGATTTCTGCGCACTCTCCAAAACATTTTTAGCTCGAAGCTAAGAGATTGTCCTAAGCCAAGGCACCAATTCCATGCCCGCATGAAATTTCGTCCACCCCCGCCAGCAAACCCACTTCGCGGGCTTCCGCGAAATGCTGTCAGCCCACGCCTTGAGCCTGTCAGCCCACAAAAATTTCGGCGCACGCCACTTTTTGGTAAAAAAGCTGTATCTTTACCGCCGAAAAAGACTCATCAAGAAAAACTCGAAACATTATGAAAACGCTTAAAACCGCCTGCCTGCTCTTGCTCCTACTCGTGGCCATGCCGCTGTCTGCGCAGGTAGAAATCGACCAAAAAGCCCTGCTGGGTTCGTGGAAACTCAACAAGGCTCCCCTGGAACTGACCCTGAAGTTTGCCAAAGGCGGCAAGCTGGAACAGAAAATGATTATCTCGAGTGCTGAGATGCAGGGAAGCATCCGCATGACCCTCACAGGAACGTGGGAGGCCGCTGCCGACAGCATCAGCATCGGCGTTGACCCCGAAAGCATCGCCGTGAAGTACATGGGCCAAAACAGCCAATTTGGCGACATGGTGGAGCAAAGCTTCCGCGCTAACCGCGACAAGATGTTGGAACAATTTGGAGGTAAAACGCAGGTGTTGCGCAACGTCATCGTGGCCGACGACCTGCTCATCTTCACCCAGCAAATCCCTGCCATCCCTGGCATGAGCGAAGCACGAGAGGAAAAGGTAGTGATGACGCGCGAAAAGTAGGCGCGAACACAGCACAGACCTTTCGGAAACGAGCAACACGCTTAGCGCACCTCTCTGCGCTAAGCGTTTTTTATGCAGCAAAAGGTGTCCCACTGAGCGCATGAGGCACATCAAAACGTGAGCCGCACTTGCAGCGAGAGGTCTTGCTGCGTAGGGCCATCAATCTGCTGAGGCCCAGAAGAAATATGGTCGCGGTTGAAATAGTGGAGCAAGCTATAGCGCAGACCTACCTGCACGTGCGAGAGCACTTTCCACTGTACCTGCAAGGCCGTGCGCCAGCCGTGATAGTAGAAAGCTGGCACCTGAAAACGATAGAGCAACTGCGGCTCGTAGGCATAGACGGCAGCGGCATAGGCATCGGTGAAAAAGAGGCCCGCAAACGCTGCCAACGAGAGCGTGGGGAGGGGCTTGTAGGTACTGCGCGCCGAAAGCATCCAACCGAATTGCGTTTGGGCTGTTTGCTTCTGCGCCGCCGTGAGGTCGAAAGCGGCGTGAAGCGTGTAGGCATCGCCGGCGTAGTTGGCCTGCAATCGGGCGCGATGCGTGCCGTTGTACTCCAATACGTCGGCATAGCCCGTAACGTTGTACTGGCGCGTCCTATAGCGGTAACGCAAGAGGACGTTAAACGCTTGCGTAAACGCGTAACGCCCTTCGGCAAAGAGCGTTAAGCAATTGGAGGCACTGTTGGCACGATAGACGGGCGCGGGGAAACGCGCAAAGTCGGCATAGGCGCGCAACTCCGTTCGGGCGAAGCCCGTGTATTTCAAGCCAACGAAACCACCCACTTCATTGGCCACACGGCTACCCGCCTGCACCGCCTGGCCGAAAGGAGCCACGAATCGCCTTGAGAAAGCCCGCTGCTGAACGACGACGGAGAGTTCGTCGTCGGGACAGAGCGTCAGCGTGTTGCTCAGCGCGAGGTGGAACTGCTTGTCGGCAACCAGCTCGCCTTGCAACGTCCATCGGCGCTTCCCCACGCGGTAATGGGCCGAAAGGCCTACCGCCGTTTGTCCGCGCATATAGAACTGCGTGTAGGGTCGCTCATCGGGCGCAAGGGGCTTGGCATAATGCGCCACGAAAGCACTGAGCCCTACCTGCCAGTCTTGCTGCAGGTAGCTCACGTCGGCCCCGCCCGCTACGCAGCCCACGGCATCCTTACGCTCGCGCTCGCGCTGCGTGCGGTGATAGCCGTCGGTCAAGAGCGTTCGCACGCTGTCGTTCTCCATACGCGCATCGAGCTTGCGATAGGAAACGAAAGCCGTCAGACGTACCGACCTCAGCCGCACGCTGCCCGCCGCGCCGCGAAAGAAGCGATTTTCCTCGGTTGATGTGTGTGGGCGCAACATGGCCGTCTGCGTCAGGCGTCCGTCGAGCAATTGGCTTACGCTACCGAAGAAAGAGCTGCCAAGCAAGAGGCCCTGACCCAGGTGCACGCGATAGTCGCCCAAGAGTACTACGTAGCGTCCTCGCTGCTGCCGATAGTGGGCAAAGAAGGCTGCATAGTCGTAAGGCCAATTGCCTTTAGCAGCAAAGGGTTCGCCTGCATCCTTGTCGAGGGTAAGCCCGTAGCGAAACTGCCGACCATAGCGATAGCGGTAGCGAAGCACGTTGGTGAGGCCGTTGCCCAAATAGACAAGGTTGGGGTTCGCAGTGAGTTCGTCTTCACTATACGTCCTATAGCCTGCGCGGCGGTAGAGGGGCACGTCTAAGCGCGTTTCCACCTCGTATTTCCCGCCGAAGAGGAGGGTTTTAATGGGCACTTGCTTATTTAGCACGCTATCGGGCGGTGCCACGGAGAGGAAGAGGGGTAGGTAGCGGCGTTCGTAGTAGGAAAGCCCGCTGACGAACATCAGTTCGCCTAAGGTCCAATAGCCGCGTTTGCGCTGGCGATAGGCCAGCATGGAGTCGGCCTGGGCAGGCGATATAAAAGAAAGCGCAAGCAGTTGCTCGCGCGTTGCGGTATTGAGGTTTATCTTATTCTGCGCTTGTTCGTGCAAGCGCTCAAGGAGTTCTTCGTAGTCGGCTGTCAGGCCCTCTTCCTCGTCAGCCTCGGCTTCGGCATAGCGCTGGGCTATCATCTCGGCAAATTCCTCCCACGTAGCCTCTTTGCTTTGTGCATAAAGGCCTACGACAAGGACCCACAAGAGCGAAAGCCATGCAAACCGCCGAAGAGACATAAGGCAAGAAGGAGAAAGCTTTAGCGCATGCGTGAAACGATGTTAGTAGCCTACGCCGTCGGTGATTTCGAATCCTTCGAGGTCGAGTTCGTCGTCGTTGAAAGCTGCGGAACCGCCATAGAAGTCGTCGTCAACATCGTCGACTCCACCCTTTTGCGACTTTACTGCGGGCATAGAGAAGTCCAACTCTTCAATCTGGCGTGGAGCTTTGCCCTTTGTCCGCAGGAGCTTTGGAGCCTGGAGGCTTCCGCTGCGCTCGCCGCTCACGGTGCCATAAAAGACGCGTTCGCTGAAGGGATCGAAGACAAATTCGAGGCGCTGGCCTGCTTCGCTCAAGAACTCGGAGAGGCGCGTTTGCTGCATGACGTAGCAATCTTCGTCGACGCTGGTTGTTCCCATGTCCTCGCGCGTCACCTGCTCGCGACGCTCCCACTCGTCGTCGCAGAGGTAGAAGCTGGTCATTTGGTCGTCGGGGTAGCTGCAACTATCGAGGAGGGCCTTGCAGAGGTCGAGGAAGGTTGCGTCGCCGTCGATTTCTATTTCACGCAAGAAGCCTTCTTGCTCGTCGGAGATGAATTTAAACTTAAGTATCATAGTATTGGGGATTTGTAGGTGTCAAGTTAACGTATGATGCCGCGCTTGGAGGTTTGCACGAAGTCGAGGATATACTCAATCTCGGGCGTCAGCTGCACGCTCTGGCGAATGTCGTCGATGCTTTCAGCAAGGAGTTTTCCGCCGTTATAGAGGATGCGGTAAGCGGAGTGGATATTGTCGATTTGCTCGCGCGTGAAACCGCGTCGACGCATGCCGACAAGGTTCAGACCGCAATACATGATAGGCTCGCGGGCGGCCATGACGAAGGGGGGCACGTCCTGCCCCGTGCGCGAACCGCCGCCAATCATGACGTGGCTACCGATGCGGCAGAACTGGTGGATAAGCACGGCGGCACTAATAACGGCAAAGTCGTCGATGATGACCTCGCCTGCCAACTTCGTGGAATTGCCAATGATGCAACCGCTGCCCACCAAGCAGTCGTGAGCTACGTGCATGCCTTCCATGAGAAGGTTGTTGTCGCCCACGATGGTGTGGCCCTTTGCTGCTGTGCCGCGATTGATGGTTACGTTTTCGCGGATGGTGTTGTTGTTGCCAACCTCGGCTGTGGTCTCTTCGCCCTTGAACTTGAGGTCCTGAGGTATAGCCCCGATAACGGCACCGGGGAAGAGGCGATTGTCGTTGCCAAGGCGTGTACCATAGAGCAACGAAACGCCATTCATCAGCGTGTTGTTGTTGCCAACGACAACGTTTTTATCAATAAAACAGAAGGGACCTATCACGTTGCCTTCGCCCAGCTGGGCTTGCGGATCAACATAGGCGAGAGGACTTATTTGGTTTGACATAGCGTGGTGATGTTAAAGTGACGAGTGACGAGATGCAGGCTAGGCGCCTGCGTACCCAGTTAGGGGCTACGCCGACGATTTGTGCGGGCGAGGCGCCCGCGCTCCCAGGGGCTACGCCGACGAACGTTTCATGTTTAATGTTTAACGTTTATTGTTCATATATTCCGCTGCAATGGCAATGTCGCGGGCATAGCTATTGTTGGCGGTGTGGCCAGGGCGTAGCACTTCTACGTGGCCACGTATGCGGTAGCCCGTTAGGGCAAAGTCGCCTATGACGTCGAGCAGTTTGTGGCGTGCGGGTTCGTTAGGCCAGGTGAGCGGTCGCGCATTGATATATCCCAGTTGCGTAGCGTCGTGGTGGGGAACGCCTAAGGTGTCGGCCATTTTGTCGAGGCGCTCTTGCGCAACTTCTTGCTCGTAGATAACAATGGCGTTATCGAGGTCGCCGCCTTTGATGAGTCCCATCTGCAAGAGCGGCTCGATGTCGCGCACGAAGACGAAGGTGCGGGCGGCGGCAATGTCGGCGGCATAGTCGCTCATAGCGGTTAAGGCTGCGTACTGAGGGCGCAGAAAGTCGCTTTCGAACGATATTTCCACTTCGAGCTGGTAGTCGTCGGCAGGCGTAATGACGAGGCGCGACGAGAGCTCGGGTATTGACAGCGAAAACTTTTCGGTAGGAGCAAAGTATTTGCGCGGCGCATCCTGAGCAACGAGGCCGACGCGCTGGATTTCCTGAACGAAGTAGCGCGCACTACCATCGAGGATTGGGAACTCGGGACCGTCAACGTCCATCAGGCAGTTGTCAACGCCCATAGCATAGAGGGCGGACATAGCGTGCTCGATGGTACTGATGCGGACATCGCCTTTTCCCACCACCGTGCCGCGCGAGGTGTCGATAACGTTTCGGGCAAGGGCCTCAACAACGGGCTGACCTTCGAGGTCGATGCGCCGAATGCGATAGCCGGTGTCGGCGGGAGCGGGATGGAAAGTGAGGCGTAGGGGCAACCCCGTATGCAGTCCTTTACCAGAGAGCGTGAACGAGGCTGCGAGCGTATTTTGATGTGACATAAATCAATGTTGTTCGAGGAAAAGAAGACAGGTTGAAAGATAGGACATTCGTTAAGCCTTGTCTTCTTCTGCGGCTTTGCGCTGCAAGGCGATAACGTCGTCGCGCAATTCGGGAAGGTTCTTGAAGACGGCTGTGCAACGGGCAAACCTGCGGGCGTCCATAGCGGGCGAACCGATGATGGTGGTTCCAGGACGGCGCACGGTGCCTGCAATGCCCGCTTGCGCACCGCTCTGCGTGCGGTCGGCCACGGTGATATGGCCAGCAATGCCTACCTGTCCGCCAAACATGCACCACTCGCCTATCTTGGCCGAGCCTGCCACACCCACTTGAGAGGACATGACCGTATGGCTTCCTACTTCCACGTTGTGGGCAATCTGCACGAGGTTGTCGATTTTAGTCCCACGATGCACAATGGTGCTACCCATCATAGCACGGTCGACACAAGCGTTAGCACCTATTTCGACATCGTCTTCTATGACCGCATTGCCGAGCTGGGGTATTTTCTCGTACCCTTCGGCGGTAGGCTGAAAGCCGAAACCGTCGGCACCGATAACGGCTCCGCTATGCAAAATGCAGCGGTTGCCCACATGACAATCGTGATAGACGGAGACGTGAGGATAGAGCACGGAGGCTTCGCCTACGGTGGCATTCTCTTCAACAACAACCCCTGCATAGAGCTGGGTGCCTGCACCTATCTTGGCGTTAGGGCCTACGTAGCAGAAGGGACCGATATAACAATCAGCAGCCACTTCGGCCGTTGCCTCAACGACGGCCTGCGAATGTATGCCGCGCCGTGCAGCTCCCGCCATAGCCTTCTGGGCTAAGCCCATAAGCCGCCCAATAGCGGCGCGCGCGTCGGGAACACGAATGAGGGTGGGTTCTACGGGTTCTGTCGCTACGAAATCGGCATTGACGAGGACGACAGAACTCTTCGTAGAATATAAATAGGGTGCATAGTGCGGGTCGTAGAGAAAAGAGATGGACCCAGGCTTGCCTTCTTCTATCTTAGAGAAGGAGCTGACGATGGCGTTGGGGTTACCCTCAACAGTTCCCCCAAGCAACTGCGCTATTTCGTGTGCTTTAAATTCCATAATATCTGCTGCAAATGCACAAAAGCTGGCGGCTATGTGCATTGTTGGACGCAAAGATAAGAAAAACTTTGCGTAGCGACATAGTTTTCCTTATGTTTTTAATTTGAGAGGGTGAAGATGTTGCGTTAAGATGGCGATATGCCTTGCCTGAGGGAGGGGCTTGGATGCAGCCAGCACAGCCCTTAACGGGATATGCAGGGGGCACTTGCAGCTCGTCACTTGTCACTCGTCACGTTAAGTAGAGACGACGAGCGCCCGAAGCGGTTGGGAGCTTCGGGCGCTGCGGAGTTATAGGAAGTGCACACTACTTGTTCTCGGGAGATACGAGATACCAATTGTCGGGCGACAAGAGGATGTTGTAGAGTGCGGTGTTGTAGACATTAGGACTTTCGTACATACCGAGCTTGAGGCTGCGGCGTGCCACCTGCCAAGCTAACCACTGCGAACCGCTGTTAGCGGGGAAGAGGCCAGAGGTGTCGTTGTTTTTGTGGCGGGCAATACGCATCAGGTCGTAGAAGCGGTAGCCTTCGAAGGCCGTCTCAAGGGCGCACTCGTCGGCAATGAGGCTCTCGACGGCATCGATTTCGCGATAGTCAACGGGGGCGGGAGCATCGGCCTCGATAACGGTGTAGGTATTGCGCAGGGAGTCGAGCTTAGCTTTTGCAATAGAATCTTCTTTCTCGTCCTTGATGGTGAAGATGCGACTGCGGAGCTTGCGGGCTGCGGCGCGGGTCTCTTCGGAAACGTAGCCGTTGCGACGAATGTCTTCCTGCTCCATACGTTGTGCGACGAGCACTTCGTAGGTGCTGAGGCTATCGGCTTCCATATACTTGCGGTCGAGTCCATCGGAACTGGATGAAGCGTATTTTCCGTTATTGGCGCAGTTGTCGTGAATACCGACGTTAGTCCAATGGGCGGTAGAGAAGTCGAGCATATCGCCGTAGTTAGGATCGGCTTGTGCGCGGCGAATTTCATCGATGCTAATGATGGTAGGATCGTAGGCAGCCTCGTCGATAGAATAAACAGGCTTACGCGTGGAGTCAACATCGTTGTAGATGTAGTGGTCAACGTGATAGACATTCTGGTTTTTACTATCGAGCGTGCGGGGCATGATTTTAGCTGCATTCAGACCACCACGAAGCACGGCATAGGCATGGCGCGGATAGCCGGCACGGTTGAGGGCTTCGGCAAAACGGAGATAAACCTGGCGCACACGATAGATGCCCGTGTAGTAGCGGAAGTTGAAGGAGTTGACACCCACAGCGGAAGAGCCCGTAGCGAAAGAGCCGCAGAACTTCTGAACGAAGCGCATCTGGCCTTCGTCGGTACGCACGAGGGGTGCGGTGCCGTAGAAGCGGGGGTCGCCGTTGCTGATGTATTCTACGTCTTCAATGTTGTCGTTGTTGTCGGTCTCGATGTAGCAGTACTGCTGTGCCTTGTTGATAGCCTCGAAGCGGTTGGAGGCATAAACCTGACGGTTCTTGTAGTTGGCCGTAACGGACATCTGGCCACTCGTAGAAACATTCTCTTTCTCTTCGTCGTCAACTTCAGTAGAAGTAGAAGTTGTTGAGTGGGGATCGAAGCCATAGATTTGCGGCAAACGCGTCAGCACTTTGCCAAAGAAAGTATTGGAGGCTGAGGGCACCACGGTGATAAGCTCGTTGTTGACATTCGTTGAAGAAGCGTAGAGGTTGCTCCAGCTATAGACGCTGGGTTGATACTCTTCGCGCTGCACACCGCCCGTGAATGAACGCAGCTTCGTGTAGAGGGCACGCGAGGCCATAGAAACGGTGGGAATGTTTTCTCCTTTCAAATAGTCGTAGTATTTACGGGCTGCTTGCACGAAGTCGTTTTGCGTAGCACCACGGAGCAAATAGAGGTCGCCATAAACGATGGCGGCGGGGAAGCGCAAGAGGGAGTGAGGCACTTGCAGGCCGGAACCCGTAGCGAAGTTGCCGTACTGCGGGAAGCCATACGTCTTCTCGTAGGTCCAGGCCTGGTCCATATCCTTGCGAAGGAGGTCAACGAGGTTGTCGGCATCTGCCCAACCTTCAGCGGGGTTGGACTCCCAACCCGTGCCTGCATTGCTGACAGGTTTCGTAATGAAGGGCACGCGGCCATAGTTCTGCACGAGCTGCATATAGGTCCAGGCGCGGATGGTGAGGACCTGAGCCATCTCTTTACGCATGATGTAGTTTCCGTTCTTCATTGCGATGGAATCTACGCGGTCGAGATAGAAGTTGCACTGGTTGATGACTTTATAGTATGCAGCACGGTTGAGGAGTGCATTTTCTCCGTCGGCCACTTTCTTGAAGTTTGCAATGTCGGCCACGGAGTCGCTGGCATACATAGTGGTGTCTGCCAGGTCGCTTCGGATATCGCCGAGCAACACGTTTTGTTCTACCACGTCCTGCACGTTGCGCAGGATGCCGAGATAGAAGTTAACGGTGTCGGTTCCGTTAAAGTTCTCTGCATAGCGATCCATATCGGGCGTGAGCATATCTTCGCATGACGTAGCGAGCGTACCGAAACCCAACAAGGAGATGAAGAGCGCTAAGATGGAATTCTTTTTCATTGTATGTAGGATTGTTATTACTGGGAGGTGGGGAGGAGCCGTGTTGCCACTCCCCTACCCTATCCAGTCCAAAGGTTACAAGTTGATGGTCACACCGAAATTGAAGCTGCGGTTAGAGGGAAGCCAACCAGCGTCGATGCCCTGATAGAGCACGCTGTTGCCGCAAGAGAATTCGGGGTCGCTACCGAGGTACTTGGTGAGGGTGAAGACGTTGTTAGCTTCTGCCCAGATAGCCAAGCCTTGGAGCCAGCTCAGGTTGAGGGGAACGCGATAGGTGAGGCGCACCTTCTTAAGCTTGAGGTAGGAGCCGTCTTCAATCCAGCGGTCGGAGAAGCGCTCGTTGTTGACCCACGCCTCGTTGGAAGCATCCATCGTGCGGGGCACATCGGTCACCTGACCATCGTAGCGCCAGCGGTTGACAACGGCGGTTGTCTGGTTCCAGATGTTGTTGGCGGCTTCGAGCTGCGAACGCTGGTAATTGTAAACATCGTTGCCAAGCGAATACTTGAAGATGACATCGAGGGTGAGGTCTTTCCAAGAGAGGTTGGTGTAGATGTTACCGAAGATAGAGGGGTTGGGGTCGCCAATCTCTACCATATCGGCCTCACTAATCCAGCCGTCGCCGTTCTGGTCGATGAAGTGAACATCGCCAGCGCGGAAGTTGCGGTAGGGCTGTGCGGAAAGGCCCGTCGGATAGCGGAGGTAACCATAAAGGCCTGCGGTGGAGGCTTCCGCGTCGGAGGCGAAGACGCCTGCCGTCTTGTAGCCATAGAACACACCAGCGGGGCGGCCTACAGCCGTAAGGACGTTGGCACCATAAATCTTGTTGATATGTCCGTGGATGTCCTGACGCGTCGACTCTATGCGTGCGCCGTTAGCATCAAGGGCATAGGTCTGGAAGTAGTTGAGTTCGGACTCGGGCAGCTCGGAAATCTCGTTCTTGTAGTGACCGAGGCCAAAGCCTACCTGCCATTTCCAATTCTTAGTATTGACGAGTACGCCATTAAGGTTGAGTTCTACGCCCGTGTTCTTCAGCGCGCCGTCGTTGTCCCACATGAAGCGGAGGCCGGTGATGTCGCTGACAGCTTTCTTCGTCAGCAGGTTGGAGGTCTTGCTGTGATAGAAGTTGAAGCCGAGGCTCAGGCGATTGTGGAACATATTGGTCTGCAGACCGAGGTTGAAGCGCTTCGTCGTTTCCCACTGAATAGCGGGATTCTCAATATTGGCCAGCACAAGGGCGGTGGCCTTGTCAAGATACTTCACGTTTTCAAAGTAGGTGCGCGTTGCGTAGTAGTCAACGTTGTCGTTACCACTGGTTTCGAAACCTGCAACAAGCTTCATGTAGTCGATAGCCTTCACGTTGAACCACTTCTCGGAGGACATCAGCCAGCCCACCTGGATCGAGGGGAAGATACCCCACTTCACGCCAGCGAGCTTGATGCCTTGCTTTGCTTGCTTACCGAAGCGAGAGCTGGACTCCATAGCGGTGGTGAAGTTGACGAAGTACTTGTTCATGAAGTTGTAGTTGGCATCAATGTAGTAAGTGAGGTTGGTCCACTTGTCCTTCGTGCCACCATAATCGAGGTACTGGAGGCCGTAACGCATGTTCGGCATCTTATCGTTCTCGTTGTTGTAACCTGCTACGCGGCTGTCGCTATAAGAATAGGAAGCGAAGCGGAAACCACCGAGGAGGTTGATGTAGTGGGCATCATACTGGTGCTTCCAGTTGATTTGGAAGTCGTTGAAGAGGGTGGTCTCTTTGGCAAACTGCGAACGAACTACGCTACCTACAGCACCCAGGCCTTCAACTTCCTTCTCGGGCGTACCGCTGGAGGGAAGGTAGTACTTCTCGTTGTTGCGGTTGAGAATGTAGCTGAAGCGGTTTTGGATAGAGAGGTCTTTGGTGATTTGATAGCGCGGAGCGATGTTGAGGTTGAACTGTGTCTGCTCCTGATAGTTCTTGTTATTACCTTCGCCATTGAGCAATACCCAATAGGGGTGAACCAAGCCCGGGAAGCCGAACTGCGTTGCGAAAGCAAAGGGGTTGTTAGCTTCGTTGTAGGTCTTACCACTATAGAGATTGTCGGCATGTCCGAGCATCAGACCGCCATCCTGATACTTCACGAAGTAGGCATAGGGGCTGATGAAAGGCGACTGGATAAGACCCAGCACGTTGGGCGAGGAGATGTTGCGCTGCGTGTAGTCCTCGGCCCAACCGTTGTCGCGCAGGTTATAGGCATTGCGCGCATAGGCCAGGTCGATGGCTGCGGTGAGGTTCTTAAACATAACCACGTCGGTATTGAAGCGGATGTTCAAGCGGTTGAAGTCGTTCTTCTTAGCCGTGGCATTGCCTTGGGCATAGCCGAGCGAGAGGTTGTACATAGCAACATCGTCACCACCTTCTACACTCACCTTGTAGTTTTGTGTGAAGGCCGTATGGTAGAGGTCTTTCTGCCAGTCGGTCTCGTTGTGGTAGAGGTTATAGAAGAGGTATCCTTTGTCTTCGTTGAGGAAGGGGATGTTGCTGGAGCTGCTCAGGTTTTCGGCATACTTCGTTGTTCCGAGGAATTCGGTGACGTAGTTGCGATACTGGCTGGCATCCATTACCTTGGTCTGCTTGCCAATGGTTTCGAAGCCGCCAAAGGCGCGGATCTTAATGCGCGTCACCATACTCGTACCACGGCGTGTCGTAATCTTTATCACGCCGTTGGCTCCGCTCGCACCATAGAGTGCCGTACCGTTCTTAATTACCTCAACGTTTTCGATGTCTTCAGGGTCAACAATGTTGAACACGTTGTTGATGAATCCATCGTGCAAGGCGGTGCGGTCGTACTGCATATCCTGCAACACGCCGTCGATAACGATAAGCGGCTGTGCATTGGCGTTAAGAGAGTTGAGGCCATTGATAAACATAACGGCACCCTGCGCTGGCATGCCACCGCGATTGATGGTGCGAACGGACGAAGCGAGGTTGTTTTCAACTTCGTTTTCGATGGTGAGCGCACTGGTGTTGTTCAGCGTCAGGGAGGCTACGTCGTGGATTTGCGTGCCGTCGGTATAGAGCGGGCGAACAAGTCCGGAGTAAAGGCCTACGTTTTGGTTTATATTGCCCTTGATGGCTATCTGCGAGGCGTTGTAGCCAGGAAGAGAGACGTATAGAGCGGTTACGTATTCAGGAACGGAGATGGTATATTCACCTTTCCCGTTGGTCATGGCGGTATAGACGCGGTTGTTGAGTGCTTGCACGCTTGCACCGGCAAGGGGTGCCATTGTCGCTGCATCAACCACGCGGCCCGAAATCTGTTTCATGCCAGCTTTCGAAGCGCGCGTAGCGGGTGCCTGAACCGACGCCTTCGAAGCGTCATTCTGAGCTGAGAGGGAGGCTGCCCCTGTCAGCAAGGCGGCACAAAGAGCCAAGCGAAGCACTTCCTGCATCTTATTGAATGGATTGATGGTTTTCATCTTTGTCACAGAGTTTAAGTTTACAAGGTTTCTTCGCGCACAGGCTCAACGATAATTTTACTTATGTTAAGCGACTTACAGTTACCAGCGCTGGGACGGCTGTGTTTGGCTGCCATCTGGAAGCGCAGGCGCACAAACGAGTTGGAGTAGTCGGAAGGCAGACCTACGTAGCACTTCGGAATTTCGATGCTCTCGAAAAGAGTATAGGTACGCACGGAGTCGCTCTTCGTCTCAAAGTCGTTGACGGTTGAACCAATCTTATGCCCTTCGTCGTCGAGAAGTTCGTAGTTGAACATCGCGTGCTCGTTCTCGCCGGCGGGGAAACTCTTATTGATTTGCGTGGGAACGATTTCGGCAGAAATCTTGTACTTGCCACTGTAGAGGCCTGAGAGGCGGATATACACGTTCATCTCGGAGTTACCCAACTTCTCGAAGCGACGATACATATTATCTTCTACGTTGCCATAAATGGTGTCGCAGCGCGTTTCTTCGGTCAGCGTGATGAGCTGTCCTTTATCGGAGGTGGCACCACCAACATTAGCAACGAAATAGTCGGAAGAAAGTTTGATTTCGTTGCGCTGTATCCATGTGTAACCAGGATTGACGTTGTAGCTGTCAACGGCATAGATATAACCATTAGAAGCCTTGACAGGCGACTGCCCATTGAAGTTGGGGTTCAAGCCTCCGTGGTTGGGGTTATAGAAGACGGTATAGTTCGTAGAAAGCAACGAGTCGGCCGTCTGCGCGTAAGCATTGACCTGAGCTGAGTCGGTTTGGTTGGAAACGGAGAAACGCGACGTTGTGAAGAAGGAACTTTGAATGAGGGTGCGGTTGGCGTTATAGGCCTGCAAAGAGTCTGTATTGAACTGAGCTGTTTGCATGAACTTACCTTGGTCGTCGTTCCACTCGTAAGCATAGCGCGAACCATAGCGATAGAGGTTGCTTACGGTTTCGTAGGCCTTGTCCCATGCCTCGTCGGTAGGAAGAAGAGCCACATACAAGCTGTCTTCATTGCTGAGCAGAGCACCGCTGGCATCGAGAATCTCGTTGGTGTGATAGAAAACGGAGTCAACGTAAACCATTTCGCCGTTTTCGTTCATGGCACCTTCCGTGCTGGCCGTTTCGCTGAAGACGCGCTTGTCGATAGCGGGGTCGCTCAGTACGCCCCAAAGCTTCGAGAACTCGTCGTGATAGACAATATAATCATATATATTGTATGCGAAAGGCGAGACGCCTTCGAGCAGGTGCATCGTACCATTGCTTGAAGGTATGGGCTCGGCGTCCATAGCCACGTTGTTGAACGTGAGCGCGGCCGGATCGTAGTAGGAAACCTTGGCGTTCAACAGGCGCACCTTCTGGGTTGAGCTGTTGCCCTCGTAGTTGAAACGTGCCAGGTGGTTCTGGACTAACTGGTTGGCAACGGTCCAGTTAAGTCGCCAAGCCGCATCGTTTTCTTCACTATCAGCACTTGCCGACTTAGCAAGCAGGGCATCGCGCTCGTCAAGCATGTCGAGGTAATGCTTGGCATTGTAGGTGCCATCTTTCGGAGCCCAGAACGTGAAGGATTGCGGCTGGTTCAGCATCTCGGCATAGGAGATTTTGCCAGACTTATCTGTTTCGGACTTCATCACGATGGTGCGGTTAAGGATGAGGGCCAAGCTGTCGGTCTTACCGCTACCCTGAATGTTCTCCCACAAGGAGTTGGAGCCCGTCGTTCCGTCCGCAATGATGTCAAAGTGGTCGTCCGTGCAAGCGGTTGCTCCAAGGAGCATTGCTGCTCCAAGGAGACCACTTGTCATTATATTCTTAAACATACTTTTCATTGTTGAATATCGTATTAAAGTGTGTCTTGAATGTGCTTACCACGGGTTTTCTGCCGACGTGCCGTTATAGACGATGGTGGGGCAGAACTCGAAGTAGTCAAGGAAGAACTGGGCATCGAGTTTCTTCAAAGCTGACTTGAAGCGCAGGTAGTAGGTCTTATTGGCCTCTAAGCGCTCTACGCCGATAATACGGCGAACGCAGCAGTAAGAATAGCCGTTAGGCAAGTAGCGGGCCATGCTGGTGGCTTCGCCCTGACCATTGGAAGCGGTGAAGTACATCGGTGCGCGCATATAGCCCTGGTTGCGGAGATTCTTGTCGTTCTCGACGCGTGTTTCGCTGTCGAGCTGCGAGTCGTTCTGACCGCCCTGCCAGTTAAGCTGCGGGTTGTCGTCGGGAGAAACGGACTGGCGCAAGTCAAGGGGCAGACCTGTCGGGCGCAAGTGGAGAGGATCTTCGCCAATGTAGCACTGGGCCATACCGCGAAGCGGGTTCTGCGAGATACCAGCTCGGATTTCGTAGTAACCATCCTTTGGTACTGGCGGCAGACGCATCACAAAGTCGAACAGACCTGCTACCATGAATTCGTCACCCTGATAGTCGGTCCACGACGTACCGCCACCCCATGATGCAGAAAGGTAAAGCAGGCGAGTACCAGAGGATTGGTTGGCGGCAGGAATAGCGTCAAGGTAACCCTCGGGGAAGTGGTGATAGTCGGCGTTCTTGATATTATTGGAGAAGATTTCGGGGAAGATTGAAGTGATGTCGAAGCGGATGCGCTCGCCGCCAAGGGCATCTTCGACAGCCTTATTCTTCAGCAGGATGCCGTCGATGGGGAAGTAGTAGCCATTGAGGGCATTGTTGTCATAAGCACCATTGTCGGGGTTGATGCGCACGTTGATACCCGTACCGGCGGTATAGGCTATCGTGCTGACCTCGGTGTAGTCACCGTCGAAAGCATCGTTATACTTCGACACGCGGTTGAGGAAGAGGTCGTGCTCGCCCGTAGGTACTTGCGTCACCTTGAGGAGGTCGGGGTACTGACCCACGGTGGGGTAGTAGTCCCAAACGTCGATGGAATACGTGAGGGATTGCGGGTTCTTAGGATCGGCACCGTACTTATAGCCATACTCGTTGTAGTGGGTCACCATGTGGTTGTAGGACAGGCGTCCGCGAATGAAGTGGTAGGCCACGAAACGATTGATAGCATTGTCGGGGCTTGTAAGGTCATCCTTATCGGTCTCGCCATAAACTGCGGAAACCTTATCCATAATCTTCTGTATCACTTCGTCGGCATTCGTCACGGAACCATCGGAAGCGGTGTCAACCTTAATGCCCCAGTCGCGCTCGTAAATATCGTCGGGTTCTACAAAACCCGTGAAGCCGAGGTAGCGTTTCTGAGGAATGATGAAGTCGCGATACACAGCGGCCACGTTACGGGAAAGCGTTTCTTCGTGCTCTTCGTTTTCGTAGTCAACGTCGCGTTCGACCATCAGGGAGTCAACCCAAGCGGTACGGTTCAGCAACAGACCCATAATCTTCATATTGGGTGCGGAAGCTATTATTTCACCAACCGTCAGGGAAGACAGGGCGATAACGGCATCAACCTCATGGAGCACACCGTTGGAAACCTCTATGTTTTCCTTGATAACTTTCGACGTGCCGTTGATGACGTAGGGGCTGCCCGTCTGGGCTGTATCCTGCAAGCAGTCAAGCTGGCGGTCGTTAAGGTTCGGCAGGTTGAACGTTCCCTTCACGGGGAAGTCGGGCGTCTCGTAAGCCGAGTCGTCACCATTGTCGATTATACAGTTATAAGCCACAAGGCGTGCTTGCTCATAGGTCAAGGCATTGACATCCTCTGTGCCGATAAGCTTGTTGCAGTATGCACGCAGGGCATCGTTGGTTGGTGCAAAGACGGTGTAGTTACCACGGGCTGAGAGTGCTGCCGTCAGCGAGGAAGCATCGTCTTGGCTACCTAAGCGGACGCGGTCGAAGATGGACTTGATGTCCGAGAGGTCAGCCTCATCGCTCAGGTAGTCCGCCATCGTCTTCTCGGTCTTAATGGCATAGTTGGACTCGTCGATATTCTCCGAACAACTGCCCACGGTCATTGCTAAGCCGAGAGAGAGGCATAACGCACCAAGACCTTTCGTAGCGATTAAGAATATATTCTTTTTCATAATCCCGATGTATTAGTTTTTAGTGTATCTATCCCAAACAGGATTTTGCACAAGCTGACCGCCGGAACCATTGCCGGCACCGTTCACCTTGAGCTCTTCGCTGTAGATGGGGTTGTAGAGAGAATAAAGTTGCTTGAGGCGGTTCTTCACGGCAGAAGTCATACTCATGTAGGTCTGTAACGTCTCCGTGGGGTTGTTGGTCGCTTCAGCTTGACGAACGAGGTCGAACCAGAACTTACCTTCACCGATAAACTCGCGTTGGCGCTCACGATAGAGGAGCTGCAAGAGCTGACCTGCATTCTTGTTCTGTCCATAGTAGTTGTTGGCAGAATGGTCAACCTTTCCGTTTTCAACACCGCAGAGGCGGGCACTGTAGAGTTCGTCGCCGTCAGTTGTGTTCAACGCGGGGTTGTAGCGAGCAAACAAGCTGTTGACGAGGTCGAAGCCTTCGTAGATGTCGGCGTTGTTGGCTGTCTCGGCACTATAATAGCGGGCAATGGCCTCGGCACGGATAAGCATCAAGTCGCTCAGACGATAAATAGGCCAGTTTGCATCCTGAGAACTGCTGGAACGATAGGTGACACCGCTGTAACCTTGGCCCATATCCTTAATGTCTTCAATCATGATGCTGCGAGCCACGTTCTTAATGCAAGGGAACAAAGAGGTGTTACCCGGCGTATAGAGCATAGTTTCGAGCAAACGGACATCAGTCTTGCCAAAGCCCTTCTGAGCCTCAACGGAGTTGATGTTGGACATCTGGCTGTTCACGACCATGCGGTTGGGTTTCAGCGTACCATTGTCGAGGTAGGACAGATAGTTGGACAACGTTGAATTGACATTGATGCTTCCGTCGAACTGGATTTCAAGAATGCTCTCAAAGGAGTTCTTGTATCCGAAAATGTCGCTATAGACAACGTCGCTCGTGCCGCCAAAGTTAGCCATCTGCGAAAAGCGCGTCAGCGGATAGGTCTTTTCGCGGTCAAGGGCGTTGGAGAAGGGATTTTCCTCGAGGTCCTTCTTATACTCGGCAATCATATCGTCGAGTACCCACTTGCTGTTGTCCATCGCCTCTTTGAAGCAATGGCGTGCCAGCTGGTCGGTGTAGGCCTTATCGACGGTGGTGCCGTCTGCCGTGACAATCACGTTGTTAATCGTATCGTTCACGTCGGTCAGGTTGACAATGGTGCCTTCTTTAGCTTGGAAGTTGCGAAGCATGCAGCCACGCCACAGGTAGAGGTCAGCCAACAGCGTGCGCACGCTACGCTTAGTGAAACGACCCTTATTGTTGTTGTCACTGCCAAAGTTGGTGGCTGCATAGTTCTTAGCCACTTCCAACGAGTCGATAAGGTCGCCGATGATAGCAACACCCGGCGTAGCGGCTATGCGCGCCTCCATAGCCTCCTTATCCGTCGTTACGGACTTGGAAACATAGGGAACGTCGCGGAAGGCGCGAACGAGGTAGAAGTAGTAGAGCGCGCGAAGAGCCTGCATCTCGCTCTTGATGGGACGCCAGTCGCCATCGGAGAAGCTTGGGTCGGTTTGCTCTTGTATCATGCGCTCGCCGCGCTCTATTACCATATTACAATAGTTTATGCCCGTGTAGAAGTTTGACCAGTCAAACATACTTTCGGTAGGCATCAAGACGGCGTTTTGCAGGTGCATCAGCGACGTCTCTTCCATCTTGTTGAGGACGAGGTTGTCCGAACGGAACTCACCCCACATCAAGATTTTTGCGGTCGTGCCCGACTCCGTCAGTTTGCGGTAGGCGGCGGCACGCACGTTATCGAGGTCGGTCTTGTCTTGCCAGAACTGCTCTTCGGTAATCTGGTCCGTTGGGTAAACGGTCAGGTAGTCGTTGCAGCTTTGCAGCGAACTTCCGAGCAGGCACAGACAGCCGGCAGCGAATACGGACTTATATATGATATTTCGTTTCATAGTAGTAATGGGGGGTTTAGAATCCGAAGTTCACACTAATAGTAAAGGAGCGAGAACGCGGGGTCTGCGAGTCATCGTAGCAGGGATTGAAGCCTCTGGCTGAGTGCTCGGGGTCAACGCCAGAATACTTCGTGAAGAAGATGAGGTTGTTACCCGAAGCCGAGAAACGCAGGGAGCTGAGACCATACTTCTTCAGCTTCTTGGCAGGAACGCTGTAGGAGAGCTGGAAGTAGTTGAAGCGCAAGAAATCGCCGTTTTCAACATAGCGGTCGCTGATGAGGGCGTTGTAGGACTCGCCGACCTGAGAGTTCATAGCACGCGGAATATCGCGAACCTGACCATTCTTACGCCAGCGGTGGTTAACGCTTACGCACTGGTTCTTGTTCGTACGCATATCTTCGGCATACATGCGGGCAAGGTTCAAAATCTTGTTGCCTATGCGGAAGTTGAACTGCGTCTTCAGCTGCCAGTTGCCCCAATAGAAGTCAATACCGAAACCGCCGTTAATCTTCGGGTTGGAACCACCCAAATAAACGATATCGAGTTCGTCGATCTGACCATCGTGGTTGATATCTTCGTACATCACATCACCACCTTGGAACTGATAGTTCACACCGCCGTAGTTGAAGTACATCGGCAACGGGTTGTTGTTCTTGTCGTAGATAACGTTGCCGTTAGCGTCGAAGGCGATAGGAGCCGTCTTGCCGCTGGCCTTGGCCGTGTTCTGGTACTTGTTACCATTGTCGTCGATAGCCCAATACTGGTTCTTATCGTCGTTGAGGAAGTAGCCGTTGTGGTCGTAGTCGTAAGCGTAAACGCCTTTGTAACGGAAACCATAGATACCGCCGAGGGCGTTACCAATCTGCACGCGGCGCAGGATGCTTTCGTTCTTGTAATCGAAGTCGGCGTTTTGGCTTGCCAGCACGGAAGCGTCCATGTCCGTCACGGTGTTGATGTTCTGAGCGAAGTTGAAGCGCAAGCGCATGCTGAACTTACGGTCTTCGGGACCTACGCGGAACAGGTCGCGCGTATTAATGTAGAGTTCCCAACCTTCGTTCTTCATCGAACCTACGTTGGCCCAGCTCAAGTATGTGTAACCCGTGGAAGAAGGTATGCGCACGCTGCGGTTCAGCAGGTCGCTCGTCTTCTTATTATATATATTAAGGTCGAAGTCAACAATGTTGAACAAGCCGAGGTTGAAACCGAGGTTCCAGCTCTTCGTCTTTTCCCACTTCAACTCCGTCAGGCGGAGGTTCGTAGGAATAATGGCCTGTGCACCATTGTAAGACTCGAAGCTGCCATACTTGTTGAAAATAAGTCCCTCATCACTCGGGGTGTTACCCGTGATACCCCAACCTGGACGGAAGGCCAGCATGTTGACAACCTTGCGAAGGGGCTCGAAGAAGTTTTCATCGCTGATGTTCCAGCGACCAGAGATACCGGGGAAGAAGCCCCACTTGCTACCAGAACCGAACTTCGTGCTACCATCGGCGCGGAGCGTGAAGTCGAACATATACTTCGAACCGTATGCATAGTGGACTGATCCCGTTGCACTCATCGTGTGGCCCTTACCCGTGGCGGTGTTGGCACCTGTGAGGTAGCCAGTCACGGTCGGGTCGGTGATGCCACCGCTGATACCCGTACTGCTGAGGTTCTGATACGTGCTGTTGCTGGAGCCTACCTCAAAGCGACCTAACACTTGCAGCGAGTGCATCTCGTTCTCAAACCAAGGCTTGAAAACCAACTGGTGACGCGTGGTGAACTGCAAGCTCTTAAACTCGAAGTTAGAGGTGCGGTCGATACCTGCATCCCAAGAGCTGGACGTCAGCGCGTGGGGATAGTAGGTGTCGCGGCTTTCGGTGTAAGCATTCATATATACTTCACCCGTATAGTTCAACTGCGTCTCTTCGTCTTCTTTGCCAAGGAGCTTGTACTCTAACGAGAACTGCGGCGTGATGGTATAGGTGCTTTGCTTACGCCAGGCGAGGTTGGCGATAGCCACAGGGTTACCGTTGCCTACCATGTCAGAGAGGTAGTAGCTGGTGCGGCCACTGGTCGGACCTACAAGGCCTGAACCGCTGGCGGCAGGCGGCATGATGAAGTATTCGCCCGTGTTGTAGTAGCTGTTAGCTACGTCGTCGTATTCATAACGATAGACCGACATGTTCGGCATAGCCTTATAGGCGTAGGAGAGCATGTAGTCGTCGTAGTTCTTGTTGTTCTTCGTGTAGGTGAGGCCGAAGTCCGAGGAGAACTTAATACGGTCGCTGACCCAGTAGTCAAGAGCGAGGCGCGTAGTGAAACGATCCATCGCTTGCTTGATGATCGTACCAGTTTCGTGGTCGTAGCTACCCGAGAGGCGGAACATAGCCTTTTCGCCACCACCAGAGATAGCCACACCAATGTTGTGCGTCTGTCCAAACTGCGTTACTTCCTTCACCCAGTCGGTGTTCTTGTTGTAGTTGGCGTAGTAGGCCGTGTAGTTCTGAAGGTACATCAACTCGGCAATGCCTGAAGCTACGTCGCTCTGCGTGGGATTGAAGTAGGCTTCTTTAAGCATCATCGTGTAGCCGTCACCGTCGAGCATCTTCATACCCTTAGGCTGCCAGGCACCACTGAAACGATAGCTGAAGTTGACGCGCGTCTTACCACGAGCACCACGGCGCGTGGTGATTTCAATAACACCGTTCGAACCGCGAGAACCCCAAATAGCCGTAGCCGCAGCATCCTTCAAAACGTTGATGCTTTGGATATCTTCAGGGTTAACCTGCAACAGCGTAGCAAACTGCTCTTCGTTGTCCATGTTGTTCACGTCGAGCTCGTTCGTGTCGTAGTCTTCAAGGATGTAACCATTCACAACAATCAGCGGATCCTGGTTACCATTGATAGAAGACACACCGCGCAAGCGCATCGACGTACCAGCACCAAGGTTACCTGAGTTGGCTACGATGTCAAGACCGGCAATCTGACCTTGCAGGGCTTCACCAGCGGTTTCGAATGAGAGGCCTTGCATGTCGTCCATGTTCAGACTCTGCTTAGCCACAGAGATTTCGCGTTCGGGAATGGTAAGACCATTGCTTTGCGTACGGCGTACGGCCGTAACAACGGCTTCGTCGAACGTATTCTTGTCCTTCAGGGTGATTTCAAACTCGGTGCGCGTGCCGATGGGATTGATAATCTCTGTCGTATAGCCGATGTAGGAAATCTGGAGTTTATTATCTGTGCTCTTAACCTGCAAGGAGAAGTTACCATTGGCATCGGTCGTCGTAGCGGAGACGTTACGATTGTTCGCATCCTTCTCGACAACGTTGGCCATCACGATGGGGCCCTCCGCACTGGTGACGTGACCCATAATTCTCGTTTGTGCATACGCCCCTAAGGTGCCGGCGACGCACAAAGCCAGAGTCAGTAGATACTTTATCTTATTCATAATCGGGGAGAGGTTTATTTCTTAAGACGATACTTGGCTGCAAACTTACGTGCCTTGGCGGCAGAAGCCCAGAATTGGTCGTAACCGCCACCGCCCAGAGCCGTGAAGTTCAGCACGCCGTCAACCTGGTGAATAGCGGCGTAGGAAGAGTTCTTCACGTAGCGCGCGCTGCTCACGTTGGTGGGGCTGGCGTTGAAGTTCATGTCGCGAGCAAGCAGGTTGTAGGGAGCAATAACTTGGTGGGACGTGCCAGCTTCGTCGGTCAAACGCATAGC
Source organism: uncultured Prevotellaceae bacterium (assembly GCA_900317635.1). Lineage (GTDB taxonomy): Bacteria > Bacteroidota > Bacteroidia > Bacteroidales > Bacteroidaceae > Alloprevotella. The sequence continues at coordinate 55,449 of ONHN01000005.1, forward strand.
ACCTGCCGTTTGGTTAACGGTGATGTTAAGGTAAGCGTTGGCCACGTTGTCAATACAAGAAGTCTGATACGTACCGCTGTCCGTCACGTTATCTACATAGAAGGCCTGGTCCTGGAAGTGATACTTGACGAAGTTAATCAGGCAAGTAAGCATGGCCTGTACCTTAGCCTTGTCTTCATCGCTGAGTTTGCCGTCAGCGTCTTTGTGGTCGTCAACGTAGAGGTTGATGCTCTGCCAAGTGGGGAGGTTCTTGTTGTTGATGGCATCGAGCACGGCATCGTTCGTCGGTACGTAGATGGTGTAGCGATAGTTGTTGAAGAAACGAACGAGGTAGTCGCCGGCTGCGGGATAGTTAGGTTCAAGGTTAGTAAAGATGATGTACTTGTTTCGCTCGGCAGACCAGAGGTCTTTTTCGTTGCGCTTGCCCGTAATGCTGTCCTTCAAACCTGCTATAATCAGCAGGTCTTCGTTGAAGTTGTTCGGGTCGCAAAGCGAATAGAACTCTGAGAAGTTAGGATCGGTGCTGAGGTAGTGGAAGACGGAATTCATCGTGGGCTGCACGGGGCGGTCGATGAGGTAAGTCATACCGTTACCATAGCTGTTGGTCTCGCGCGTCATGTCGTAACCCGAAGTGACGGTCGAGAAGTGGTCGTTAGCGGGGAACTCGTCGGTATCGTAGTTCAGCTGCAAACCGCCTTCAATTTGCATGCCTTCGCCGTTGGCGGCGGTGTTGCCCTGCTTCTTTATATATATAGGTGCACCGCTGCGAGAGGTGAAGTAGCGGCGACCGCTGTTCACGCCTTGCGTGTCGTCGTTGTCGTGGATGAGAATGTGCTGGTTCACCATCTCAACCATCAGCTCACGCTTCGTAGGACCGTACTCCGACGTCAGCGAAGCGGTCGGCAGGTGCACGTAACGAGTGCCGGAAGCTTCGTCGGCATCGGTCTGACCCGTTTCAGCGTTGTATTTATAAGCCGTGGCACGGATAGGCAGACGCGGCGTATTGGAAGCAGCACTGCCACGCGTGCTGGACTCTTCGTACTCGAAGCGCCAGTAACGGTAGTTGCCCGGAACGCCCGAAGCTATCGAAACGGGATCAACGTAACCATAGAGGCCAAGACCGTCATCAGTAGGAACGAAGAACGTGAAGCGGCTCTGCATGGCCTTAAGGTAGGTGCTGAAGTACTGCTTCAGCGGAGCACTGTTGTAGAGGCTTCCGTCAATGTAAGCCTCGTCGGCACGCAGAACGGAGTTGACAATGCGCGTGTTGTTCGAAAGCAGGACAGGAGCGGCAACAGAGCTGTAGTCGGCAGGACTAATCACCGTGTTCATGATATAAACAACACCATTGCTGGCCAAAACGACGCTGTCAATGGCGGCGCGATAGTCGGCCTCGGTAGCATAGTTGTCGAACATCTGGTCTTGCGCGTCGTTCATAATGGTGAGGTACTTGCTGGGAACGGTTTCGTTGAACGAGTCTTTCATCAAGTTGTTGATGAGAGCGGCCACTACGTTCAAGGGAATTTGCGCAACGTTGAACGAAAGGTTCTCACGCGTCACAGGCTTCTGCTTGGCATAGCGGTTCATCAGCGTCGTGCCTGCTCCCTCGAGGAAGTACGACTCCAAAGCTGCATTGCTCGGAACGAACATGGCACCCATATCGTTCTCCTTAACCGTCGTGCTGGAGATAGCGTATGCGTTCCATCCCGGGTCGTAGCTCAACTTGGGGAACTCCCCGAGGCTGCGGTTGTTAAGGTCGTTGTTAATGGCACCTACAGCGGTGTTCGTGGCAATATACTTCTTTGTGAAAACAGAGTCGATGTTAAGCGATTGGTGCAGCTGCTGATACTCGGAGGTCAGCTGGGCATTATAAAGAGGGATACTGAAACGCTCCAACATCTCGCTGAAAAGGCTCGTTTGCTCATTCTGGCGAATAACCTCAGCCATGCTGGGGGGCGTAACGAGTACGGCATCAAGCACGTGATAGTAACCATTCAAACACGTAACGTCCTGCTCTATCACCTGGCGGTTGTAGATGTAGCTGCGGTCTCCACCGTCTTCGGGCCAACTATCTACGGGCTGGTTGAGCAGGAACGTAATGTCGGAGTGCTTAATGTTCTTGTCTTTCATCTGTCCCTCAAGGAAGTGCGTCATCATGGGGTTCGTACCGTCGGTAGCCATGTAGATACCACCCTTCTCCTGGGTGCGATACCAGCTCCAGACGTCGCGAAGGTTAGCCGAGTTGGAAGATTCGCCCTCTTCGGCAACATACTTCATAGGGGGCAGCTCATAGTAGTGCCAGAAAGCAATGGAGTCAGTGGCCGACGCGTTGGTGCCCTGTCGCAGACAGAGGTTCTTACCAGCCGTGCCAGCCGTGTTGGAAAGCATCTCCATCACGTAGGCATTGTTGAGCATTGAGCCGTTCAGCAGCAAGCGCTTCTGGTTCATCGAGAGCTGCTCGTAACTGCGGATAGGATTGCCATTGCCGTCTTTCCAATTCGTGGTCTTAAAGAACTGCGCAAAGGCATCATCGTTGGCTACGAAAAGCGTCTTAGAACCGGTTTTTGCCAGCACGTCTGCATAATCGAGGTCGTCGATGAGGCGTACCTCGGTCGTGAACGTCCCGTTTTTCTTCAACTCGTCGTATATACTTGCTTTCAGGTCGGAAGGCAGCGTGTTTTCAAGCGTGTCGAATTCCGTGTCCTGGCACGAAGTAATACCGCAAGTTGAGAGTAGACACGTTGCACCTAACAACGTGATACCCATTCTGTAGAAACGGTTTTTCATACCATTAATTAGTTGATTTTATTAAATTTGTATGTTTTTCGAGCGTGTGTGCACTCCTTGCAATCGGCAAATTTAATAGCTTTTTACCATTCGTCAACTCCACAAAGCAATTTTTCCTATTATTTTAAGGTTTTTTAAGATTTGGCGTGTTTCGTATTGTTAAAGCCTGCGGCGCGAAAAGGAGGGATTATGAAAATGAGGCGGGGTATGGGAGGAGCCTAGTCCAATCCCTCGGAGAGCCAGCAAGAGAAATGCTGAGCGAAGGGCGGCGGCGCAAAGGACGCGGAGAGGCGGCCAAAAACAGAAAGAAAAAATGTCGCTAATGAAAGAAAATATGCACGACAAGGGCCAACGCTATCAATGCACAGAAAAATGCCTGGTATTGAAAGCAGAACTTTCTCGCGATGAAAAGCCTACTTTCAAGCCTCAAAAATCCGCCTTTCTGCCGCTGAAAAGCCCATTTTTTGGCTCTGATACCCCACCCGCCTGCCGCTGAAAGGGGCACTTTCGTGCGCCAAAAGGAAAACCTTCAGGCTTTGAAAGTCACACTTTCAGGCTTTGAAAGCCAAACTTTCAGGCTTTGAAAGGAAGACTTTCAGGCTTTGAAAGGATGCCTTTCAAAGCCTGAAAGACGCATGGGGTGTAGTTTAACGATTTTAGTTGACTACTTGTGGTCTTACTCACAATAAGGGTTGACCCCAGATTAAACTTAATTTTATTTCACGTTGACTCGACTTTATGTAAAAATTATTGTTGTCCGCTAAAGTTGCCGTAGCTGGCACACCATATTTTTCCCCCGTCGCACGTAGTGCGTCGTAGGGTAATTTGCAGTACACGCTTATTGCGCCTGAAGTAGGAGTCGCACACCAACCTTAACTTCATATTTGTGCGACTCCTACGGAGACGCAGTAGGCAGACAGCTACTACTATCCCACGACGCACTACGTGCGACGGGGGTTAAGCATGGTGTGTTGCCTACGGCAACCTTTTAGCGGACACTAATATTTCCAAATTATCGGCTCATCGCATGCTTAAAAACGGATGAATGAGGCACAAATTGAGCCGATTTAACTCATGGACTGAGCATGAGACAGCGACACGGGAGAGTGCCGCAGGCGAGACGCCTACCTTCCCAAGTTTCCGCAGGCGGGACGCCTGCGTCCCATGCTACGAGCTCCTCAAAAAGAGAACGGCTGCAAGCCTTTCGCGGTGGGAAGGTTTGCAGCCGTTCGGATGTATGAACAACGAAGTATAGCGCGATTGGGAGTGGCTATGCTTCGGCGGTATCGCTGACGGTGAGGGTTTCGCCTTCGGCGTTAGCAGCGGCGTAGGCTTCTTCCTCACGGGCGCGCTGTGCGGCGGCCATTTCCTCGGCATCGCCCACGATGAGGTGGGAGAATTCGCGCAGTCCGGTACCAGCGGGAATGAGGTGACCGCAGATAACGTTCTCCTTCATACCTTCGAGCAAGTCGCTCTTGCCTCGGATAGCGGCCTCGTTGAGGACCTTGGTGGTTTCCTGGAATGAGGCGGCGGACATAAAGCTCTTGGTTTGAAGTGCGGCGCGGGTGATGCCTTGCAGAATTTGCGTAGAGGTAGCGGGCATGGCGTCGCGCGTCTGCACGGGCTTGAGGTCGCGGCGTTTGAGCATGGAATTTTCGTCGCGCAGCTTGCGCGCCGTGACAATCATGCCCTTCTTCATCGTTTCGCTGTCGCCAGCGTCGATGACGACTTTCTTGCCCCAAATGCGGTCGTTTTCTTCGAAGAAATCGAGCTTATCAACCAGTTGCTGTTCGAGGAAGCCTGTGTCGCCTGGGTCGTTGATTTGCACTTTGCGCATCATCTGACGAACGATGACCTCGAAGTGCTTATCGTTGATCTTCACACCCTGGAGGCGATAGACGTCTTGCACCTCGTTGACGATGTATTCCTGCACAGCCGTGGGGCCTTTGATGGCCAGGATGTCGGCTGGGGTGATGCTACCGTCGGAAAGGGGTTCGCCTGCACGCACGTAGTCGTTCTCTTGCACAAGGATTTGCTTAGAGAGGGGTACGAGATACTTCTTCACTTCGCCGAGTTTGGAGGTAATGATCACTTCGCGGTTACCACGCTTCACGGCGCCCATAGTTACCTCGCCGTCGATTTCGCTGACCACGGCAGGATTGCTGGGGTTGCGGGCTTCGAAGAGTTCGGTCACACGGGGAAGACCACCCGTGATATCGCCTGCCTTACCTACGGCACGCGGTATCTTGATGAGGATGTCGCCAGCCTGGAGCTGTGCGCCGTCTTCCACGGCGATGTGGCCCAGGATGGGGAAGTTGTAGGTGCGGATAACGTTGCCGTCGTCGTCGAGGATATCGGCCGTAGGCACGCAACCAGCGCGGTGGCTATCGATGATGATGCGTTCGCGAAGGTTGGTAGCTTCGTCGGTTTCTACGCGGAAGGTGACACCTTCGGTCACGTCGTTGAAGCGAACGCGACCAGCAGTTTCGGTAACGATAACAGCGTTGAAGGGGTCCCACTTGGCAATGACGGTGCCTTTCTCCACGCGCGTCTTGTCGGCCACGAAGAGTTTCGAGCCATAAGGCACGTTTTGAACGGAGAGGACGATACCCGTGTTTTCGTCGATGAAATGGGCTTCGGCCAAACGTCCTACGACGGTCTTGATAGGCGTTCCGTCGTCGTCGGTAGAATCGACGGTGCGCAGTTCGTCGAACTCAACGCGGCAGTTTTGCTTGGCAATAATCGTGGCGTTGGCGGCGGCGTTTGATGCAATACCACCAGCGTGGAAGGTTCGTAGCGTCAGCTGCGTACCAGGCTCGCCGATAGACTGCGCTGCAATAACGCCGACAGCTTCGCCCTTCTGCACCATGCGCGACGTGGCCAGGTTGCGCCCGTAGCACTTGACGCAGACACCATGCTTGCTCTCGCAGGTAAGTACGGAACGGATTTCGACGCTTTCGATAGGTGAAGCTTCAATCTCGGCAGCAATGGGCTCGGTGATTTCCTGTCCGGCAGCCACGATGAGCTTACCCGTTGTGGGGTTGGTCACGTCGTGAACAGAGACGCGGCCGAGGATGCGCTCGCCGAGGGAGGAAATGACTTCGTCGCCGTCCTTTAGTGCGGTGCAAACAAGACCGCGCAGCGTGCCGCAGTCCTCCTCGGTGATGATGACGTCGTGGCTCACATCGACAAGACGACGCGTGAGGTAACCAGCATCGGCTGTCTTCAGCGCGGTATCGGCCAGGCCCTTACGTGCACCGTGGGTGGAGATGAAGTACTCCAGCACGGACATACCTTCCTTAAAGTTCGAGAGGATGGGGTTCTCAATAATCTGGTTGCCTTCTGCACCAGCCTTTTGGGGCTTAGCCATCAGGCCACGCATACCGGCAAGCTGTGCAATCTGGTCGGCAGAGCCACGGGCTCCCGAGTCGAGCATCATGAAGACGGCGTTGAAGCCTTGGTCGGCTTCGGTCATCTGCTTCATGAGCGTCTTCTTCAGGTTGGTGTTGGCATGGGTCCAAGCATCAACGACTTGGTTGTAGCGCTCCTTGTCGGTGATGAAACCCATATTGTAGTTAGCCGTGATGGTATCGACTTCGGCGTTACCCTTTTCGACGATGTCTTTCTTTTCGGCGGGGATGATGATATCGTCGAGGTTGAAGGACAGTCCGCCCTCATAGCTCATACGGTAGCCGAGGTTCTTGATACCGTCGAGGAACTCGCAAGCGCGTGCCATACCTACGGTCTTGATGACGCGGGTGATGATGTCGCGCAGCGACTTCTTGGAGATGATGCCGTTGAAGAAACCTACTTCGCGCGGTATAATCTCGTTGACGATGACACGTCCGACGGAGGTTTCGAGTAGTTTCTTGACGATATTGCCTTCCTCGTCGAGGTCTTCAACGACAACCTTTACGGGTGCGTGGACATCTACGCGGCGCTCGTTGAAAGCGATGATAGCTTCTTCGGGGCCATAGAAGGTGAGACCTTCTCCCTTAGCACCAGCGCGCAGTTTCGTGATGTAGTAGAGGCCGAGCACCATATCCTGCGAGGGCACGGTGATAGGTGCGCCGTTAGCAGGATTGAGGATATTGTGGCTTTGCAGCATAAGCACCTGCGCCTCCATAATAGCCTCGTTGGAAAGGGGAAGATGGACGGCCATTTGGTCGCCGTCGAAGTCGGCATTGAAGGCCGTACATGCTAACGGGTGGAGCTGAATGGCTTTACCTTCGATGAGGATAGGCTGGAAGGCTTGAATACCGAGGCGGTGCAGGGTCGGTGCGCGGTTGAGGAGGACGGGGTGGCCCTTCATCACGTATTCGAGGATGTCGTAGACGATAGCGTCTTTACGGTCCACAATCTTCTTTGCGCTCTTCACGGTCTTGACGACGCCGCGCTCGATGAGTTTGCGGATGATGAAGGGCTTGTAGAGCTCAGCTGCCATGAGCTTAGGCAGACCGCACTCGCCCATCTTCAGTTCGGGACCTACGACGATGACGGAACGTGCGGAATAGTCGACACGCTTACCGAGGAGGTTCTGGCGGAAGCGTCCCTGCTTACCCTTCAGGGAGTCGGAAAGCGACTTGAGGGGGCGGTTGCTATCGCTCTTGACGGCACTGCTCTTGCGACTATTGTCGAAGAGGCTGTCAACAGCTTCTTGAAGCATACGTTTCTCGTTGCGCAGAATGACTTCTGGTGCCTTGATGTCGAGCAGGCGCTTGAGGCGGTTGTTGCGGATGAGGACACGACGATAGAGGTCGTTGAGGTCGCTCGTAGCAAACCGTCCGCCGTCGAGGGGTACGAGGGGGCGCAAGTCGGGCGGGATGACGGGAATAATCTTCAGGATCATCCACTCGGGCTTGTTGCGCTCCTTGCTAAGACGGAAGGCTTCGACCACTTGCAGACGCTTCAGGGCTTCGGTCTTACGCTGCACGGAGGTGTCGGAGTTGGCACGGTCGCGCAGTTCGTAGCTCAAAGCGTCGAGGTCGATGCGTTGCAGGAGGTCGTAGATGGCCTCTGCACCCATTTTGCAAATGAACTTATTGGGGTCGGTGTCTTCAAGCAGGGCGTTGTCTTTGGGCAACTTCTTGATGACTTCGATGTACTCCTCTTCGGTGAGCAGTTGGTTTGCCTCCACTTCGCCTTCGAGCGCACCAGGCTGGATGACGATGTAGCGCTCGTAGTAGATAATGGAGTCGAGTTTCTTGGTAGGCAGACCGAGGAGGTAGCCGATTTTATTGGGCAAAGAACGGAAGTACCAGATATGTGCGACGGGTACGACGAGTGAGATGTGGCCCGCGCGTTCGCGGCGCACTTTTTTCTCGGTAACCTCTACACCGCATCGATCGCAGACGATGCCCTTGTAGCGTATGCGCTTGTATTTTCCGCAGTTGCACTCGTAGTCCTTTGTCGGACCGAAGATGCGTTCGCAGAAAAGGCCGTCGCGCTCGGGCTTGTAGGTGCGATAGTTGATGGTTTCGGGTTTGAGCACCTCACCATAGGAGTTGGTCTGTATCTCCTCGGGCGATGCGAGGGAGATGGTGATTTTGGTGAAGTTGTTCTTTACCTTGTTGTCTCTTTTGAAAGCCATATTATATATGTGTGTCTATATTATCAGAGAGAGAGTCGTTAGAAAGGCGCGCTGCGCTTAGTCGAGAGATACGCTGAGGCCGAGGCCACGCAGTTCGTGGAGCAAGACGTTGAGCGATTCGGGAATGCCTGGAGTTGGCATTTGGTCGCCTTTGACGATGGCTTCGTATGCCTTGGCGCGTCCCGTTACGTCGTCGGACTTGATGGTGAGGATTTCTTGCAACACATGGGAAGCGCCGAAGGCTTCGATAGCCCATACCTCCATCTCACCGAAACGCTGACCGCCGAACTGGGCTTTACCACCAAGGGGCTGCTGCGTGATGAGGGAGTACGGACCGATGGAGCGTGCGTGCATCTTGTCCTCTACCATGTGGCCGAGCTTGAGCATATAGGTGATACCCACGGTGGCCTTCTGGTCGAAGGGTTCGCCCGTACCGCCATCGTAGAGCTGCGTTGCGCAGTAGCGGGGCAGGCCAGCCTTGTCGGTCCATTCGCAGAGGTCGTTGAGCTTTGCACCATCGAAGATAGGCGTTGCAAACTTCACGCCGAGGCGCTGACCAGCGGCACCGAGTACGGCTTCGAAGATCTGCCCGAGGTTCATACGCGAGGGCACGCCCAGCGGGTTGAGGACGATATCGACGGGGCGACCATCGGCAAGGAAAGGCATATCCTCTTGGCGAACGACTTTCGACACGATACCTTTGTTACCGTGGCGACCAGCCATCTTATCGCCGACACCGATTTTGCGCTTTTTGGCAATATAGACTTTTGCCATCTGAATGATGCCAGAGGGTAGTTCGTCGCCAATGGTGATAGCGAACTTAGCGCGTTTGAGGCGGGCGTCGAGTTCGTTGTATTTGCGCAGGTAGTTGATGACGATGCGGCAGATGAGGTCGTTGGTGTGCTCGTCGGATGTCCAACCGCAAAGTTGCAGGGAGGCATAGTCGAGCTGCATGAGGGCCGACTTGGTGAACTTCGTTCCTTTTGCTATTACCTCGGCACCGATGGTGTCTTTCACGCCTCGCGAAGTCTTGTCCTTGCAGAGCTTGGCCAGCTTGCTGACCATGAGTTCTTTGAGGTCTGCGGTATCCTTTTCGAAGTCGGCGTCGAGCTTTTCGAGCTGCTTCTTGTCGTTGATCTTCGACGAGCGTGTCTTCTGTGCTTTCGAGAAGAGGCGGCGGTCGATAACCACGCCGTTGAGCGAGGGATTGGCTTTAAGGGATGCGTCCTTCACGTCGCCAGCCTTGTCGCCAAAGATAGCGCGCAGGAGTTTCTCTTCGGGCGTAGGATCGCTCTCACCTTTCGGGGTGATCTTACCAATCATGATGTCGCCAGGCACTACGCGGGCACCGATGCGGATGATACCGTTTTCGTCGAGGTCCTTCGTTGCGTCTTCGCTGACGTTGGGGATATCGTTGGTGAGTTCTTCCATACCACGCTTCGTTTCGCGCACTTCGAGCGAGAATTCATCGACGTGGACGGAGGTAAGGATGTCTTCGCGCACCATGCGTTCGTTCAGCACAATGGCGTCCTCATAGTTGTAACCCTTCCAAGGCATGTAGGCCACAAGGAGATTGCGTCCGAGGGCGAGTTCGCCGTTTTCGGTGGCATAGCCTTCGGTGAGGATTTGGCCTTTCTTGACGTGTTCGCCTTTGTTGCAAATGGGGCGAAGGTCGAAGACCATGTTTTGGTTTGTGCGACGGAACTTAGGTATCTTATACTCTTTCGTTGCAGGCTCGAAGCTGACGAACTCTTCGTCTTCGGTGCGCTCATACTTGATGCGGATAGTGGTGGCATCAACGTACTCAACGACGCCATCGGCTTCGGCGGTAATCATCGTGCGGGAGTCTTCGCAGACTTGGCGCTCGATGCCCGTACCAACGATAGGCGCTTCGGGACGAATGAGGGGCACGGCCTGACGCATCATGTTCGATCCCATCAAGGCGCGGTGAGCATCGTCGTGCTCGAGGAAGGGAATGAGCGATGCAGCGATAGAGGCAATCTGCTGCGGAGCCACGTCCATAAGGACCACGTTGGCAGGGGGCACGACAGGATAGTCGGCATCCTGACGGCATTTCACCTTCTTGAGGATGAAGGTGCCATCGGGATTCAGCGGGGCATTACCCTGACCGATGATTTTGCCTTCTTCTTCTTCGGCACTGAGGTAAACAACGTGGTCGTTGTCGAGGTCGACTTGCGAATTGGCCACATTGCGATAAGGTGTCTCGATGAAGCCGAGCTCGTTGATCTTTGCATAGACGCAAAGAGACGAAATCAGGCCGATGTTAGGACCTTCAGGCGACTCGATAGGACAGAGGCGACCATAGTGGGTATAGTGCACGTCGCGCACTTCGAAACCTGCGCGCTCGCGGCTCAGACCGCCAGGACCCAGGGCTGAAAGACGGCGCTTGTGCGTTACCTCGGCCAGGGGGTTGGTCTGGTCCATAAACTGCGAGAGGGCATTCGTTCCGAAGAACGAGTTAATCACGCTGCTGATGGTCTTAGCGTTGATGAGGTCCATGGGGGTGAACACCTCGTTGTCGCGCACGTTCATGCGTTCGCGGATGGTACGGCTCATGCGTGCCAGGCCGATGCTGAACTGGTTGGAAAGTTGTTCGCCAACCGTACGCACACGACGATTGCTGAGGTGGTCGATATCGTCGACGGTCGCCTTGGAGTTGATCAGCTCAACGAGGTACTTGATAATCTCGATGATATCTTCGCGGGTCAGTACGCGCACATCGTCCTCGGTGGTGAGGTTGAGCTTTTTGTTCATCCTGTAGCGGCCCACGTCGCCCAGGTCGTAACGTTTCTCTGAGAAGAAGAGGTTGTTGATGACCTCGCGTGCGCTGGCATCGTCGGCTGGGTCGGCATTGCGAAGCTGACGATAGATGTAGTTGACGGCTTCCTTCTCGGAGTTGCTGGGGTCTTTTTGCAGGGTGTTGAAGATAATGGCATAGTCGGAACCTTGCACGTCTTCGCGGTGAACCTCGATGGTTTGTGCGCCACTCTCAAGAATGCTGTCAACATCCTCTTTCCTGATGATGGTTTCGCGGTCGAGGATGACCTCGCTACGGTCGATGCTTACGACTTCGCCCGTGTCTTCGTCGACGAAGTCTTCCACCCATGTCTTGAGCACACGGGCAGCGAGCTTGCGACCTACCATCTTCTTCAGGTTGGTCTTCGTCACCTTGATTTCTTCGGCAAGATCGAAGATTTGAAGAATGTCCTTGTCGGTTTCGAAACCAATGGCACGGAGCAGGGTCGTAACGGGGAGTTTCTTCTTACGGTCGATGTAGGCATACATCACGTTGTTGATGTCCGTAGCAAACTCTATCCACGAACCCTTGAAGGGTATGATGCGTGCGCTGTAGAGTTGCGTTCCGTTGGCGTGGATGCTACTGCCGAAGAAGACGCCTGGCGAGCGGTGTAGCTGACTGACAACAACGCGCTCAGCACCATTGATGATGAAGGTGCCGTTGTCGGTCATGTAGGGGATGGGGCCGAGGAAGACGTCCTGCACAACGGTGTCGAAGTCTTCGTGGTCGGGGTCGGTGCAATAGAGTTTGAGCTTGGCTTTAAGGGGAACGCTATAGGTCAGTCCGCGCTCCAGGCATTCTTCAATGCTGTAGCGAGGTGCGTCGATGTAATAGTCAAGGAACTCTAAAACAAAGTTGTTGCGGGTGTCGGCGATGGGGAAGTTTTCGGCAAACACCTTGTAGAGGCCGTCATTGCGACGTTGCTCGGCGGGCGTATCAAGTTGCAGGAAGTCGCGGAAAGACTTGAGCTGCACGTCAAGGAAATCCGGATAGGGCATCGGATTATGCACTGACGCGAAGTTTACGCGGTCGTTGATAACTTTGGCCATTATATAGATATTGTGTGTTTATATAGTCTACTTTGTCAGCGTAGAGAGGAGTTTCTATCCTATGGTGTTGCGTCTGAGAGCGAGGCTTACAGACACAAAAAGGTTAAGAACCCTCTACCAGAGGATCCTTAACCGTCAGCCTATGATGGCTTATGTTCTTTATGCGAGTTCTACCTCAGCACCAACTTCCTCAAGGGCTTTCTTGAGTGCTTCGGCTTCTTCCTTAGCAACGCCTTCTTTGAGCTTGCTGGGAGCACCGTCTACGAGGTCTTTAGCCTCTTTGAGGCCGAGGCCGCAAGATTCCTTAACGGCTTTAACCACCTGGAGCTTAGCGGCACCAGCGGACTTCAGAACTACGTCGAAGGAGGTCTTCTCTTCAGCGGCGGCAGGACCACCAGCTGCGGGACCAGCGGCAACAGCAACAGCTGCAGCGGCGGGCTCAATACCATACTCTTCCTTCAGGACTTGAGCTAACTCGTTAACTTCTTTCACCGTCAAGTTTACCAACTCTTCGGCAAGGGCTTTGATATCTGCCATTTTCTTGTGTGTTGTTTGTTTGTTGTTTTTTTGTGGAATGAAACTCCCAGACGTTGAAGTCTGGATTTACTCTGCGCGCTCGCCCAGGGTCTTAAGCACACCGTGGATGGTCTGCCCACCAGATTGCAGGGCGGAGATAACGTTCTTCGCAGGGCTCTGGAGCAAAGCCACAACTTCTGCGATAACTTCGTTCTTGCTCTTGATTGCGCAAAGTGCGTCGAGGTTTTCAGCACCAACATAGAAGCCTTCCTCGGCGTAGGCTGCCTTCAGAGCGGGGATACCGTCTTTGGCAACGTCCTTGAGGAGCTTGGCAGGGGCGTTGGCGGTATTGCAGAAGAACACAGCCGTGCTACCTTTCAAGCTATCGAACAAGGGGGAGTAGTCTGTCTCAGATGCTTCGAAAGCTTTGCGGAGGAGGGTGTTCTTAACAACGACCATCTTAATCTCCGAGCCGAAGCACTTACGACGCAGGTTAGCGGTAGCCTCAGCATCCATGCCGTGAACATCCACGAGATAGAGGTGAGCGTACTCTTTAAGCTGTGCGCCGATATTTTCAATTACGGTGGATTTATCTTCCTTTCTCATGATTTAATCTTTTCGTTTAGGCTTCGTCGAACGACTTGGGGTCAACTTTGACACCACGACTCATTGTCGAAGAAAGATAAACACTCTTGATATAGGTACCTTTTGCAGCGGCGGGTTTGAGCTTGTTGATGGTAGCAAGGAATTCCTTGGCGTTGCCAATCATCTGCTCTTCGGTGAAGGAAACCTTACCAATAGCAGCGTGAACGATTCCGCCTTTATCTACCTTGAAGTCAATCTTACCCTGCTTCACCTCGCGAACGGCCTTCTCCACGTCCATGGTAACCGTGCCGCTCTTGGGGTTAGGCATCAAGCCGCGCGGGCCGAGGATACGACCCAGAGCACCTATCTTACCCATAACGGAGGGCATCGTGATGATGACATCAACGTCTGTCCATCCGCCACGTATCTTCTCGATATATTCGTCGAGACCTACATAGTCTGCACCCGCAGCTTTGGCACCCTCTTCTTTGTCGGGGGTGCAGAGGCAGAGCACACGAACGACCTTACCCGTACCGTTGGGCAGAGACACCACGCCGCGAACCATTTGGTTTGCTTTACGGGGGTCAACGCCGAGGCGTACGTCAATGTCGAAAGAAGCGTCGAACTTCGTGGTGGTGATTTCCTTCACGAGCTTAACAGCTTCGGCCAACGTGTATTCCTTCCCAGCCTCAACTTTACCTGCTACGGCCTTCTGGTTTTTTGTCAGTTTTGCCATTGTTGTAGTCTGTTAATGAGTTGAGTTATGCGGGAAAGTCACCTTTTACGGTGATACCCATGCTACGAGCAGTGCCGGCGACAATACGCATCGCACTCTCAACCGTGAAGCAGTTGAGGTCCGGCATCTTGTCTTCTGCGATTGCGCGCACCTGATCCCAGGTGATTTCGGCAATCTTCTGGCGATTGGGCTGAGCGGAACCACTCTTCTTCTTGGTAGCTTCCAGCAACTGAACAGCGACAGGGGGCGTCTTAACAATGAAGGAGAAACTCTTGTCAGTGAAGTAGGTAATCACTACTGGCAAAACCTTTCCAGCCTTGTCTTGCGTTCTGGCGTTGAACTGCTTGCAGAAGTCCATGATGTTGATACCCTTTGCACCGAGTGCAGGGCCAACGGGAGGAGAGGGATTGGCTGCGCCGCCCTTAATCTGCAATTTGATTATTCCAGCAACTTCTTTAGCCATTTGTTATACGATATTATAAATTGTTGAAGAACGAGAAAAAAGAGGAAGTGTAACAGCCATCCTCTATTCTTTCTCAACCTGCATAAAACCGAGGTCCAGGCCTGTACTGCGACCGAAGACCTTAACCGATACGGTGACTTTCTTCTTGTCGTTGTCCACCTTTTCGATGGCACCGCTGAAGCCACTGAACGGTCCTTCCGTTACTTTCACTACGTCGCCGACGGCGAAGCTGAAAAGAGCGTCGTCGCTCTCTTGAGCCATTTCGTCGATACGACCTAAGATACGATTTACCTCATCTTCACGAAGCGGCGTCGGATTGTCCGTGTTGGGCAAGAAGCCAAGCACATTGGGCGTACTCCGAAGCACATGAGCTATTTCGCCTACCAATTTTGCCTCAACAAGCACGTAGCCTGGGAGGTAGTTACGCTCTTTCACAACGCGTTTACCGTTGCGAACCTGCAAGCTCTTCTCGGTAGGGATAAGCACCTGAGCAACACATCCATGCAACGAACCATTCTTGATTTCGGCATCGATGTATTCCTTCACTTTACCTTCCTTACCGCTAATAGCGCGCAAGACGTACCAAAACATTCCTTCAGCCATCGTTCTGTGTGGGGGGATTAGGCAGAATAGACTAACTTCATCAGCTGATCAAAAACCGTATCCATGCAGAAGACGATCAAGGCAATCACAATGGAAGCAACCAGTACAACGACTGCCGAGTGCGTCAACTCCTTACGTGTAGGCCACGTGGTTTTATGGGCTAATTCTTCGTAAGAGCCTTTGCAGTATGAAATAAAACTGTTGAACATAATTGTGTCTTTTTTGCACGGGAAGAGAGGCTCGAACTCCCGACACCTGGTTTTGGAGACCAGTGCTCTACCAACTGAGCTATTCCCGTAGGTTCAGGCTTCCTTGCACGTGCGCGGAAGCCTGAAATAAGTGTGTGTGTTGACTCTAATTGAGTGTTAGGTCATTGAAGGGATTAGTCTTCGAATACCTCGGTGATCTGACCGGAACCTACCGTGCGGCCACCTTCGCGGATAGCGAAGCGAAGACCTACGTTCAGGGCTACGGCGTAGATGAGGTCAACCGTAATCTCAACGTTATCGCCAGGCATTACCATTTCGGTGCCTTCTGGGAGGTGAATTTCACCCGTGCAGTCCATCGTGCGGAGATAGAACTGAGGACGATACTTGTTGCCGAACGGCGTGTGACGACCACCTTCTTCTTTCTTCAGCACGTAGATAGAAGCCTTGAAGCGCTTGAGGGGCTTGATGACACCCGGGTGGGTGATAACCATACCGCGCTTAACCTCGTTCTTGTCGATACCACGGAGCAGCAGACCTACGTTGTCGCCAGCTTCACCCGTGTCGAGGATCTTGCGGAACATTTCAACACCCGTAACAACGGACTTCTTGTCTTCGCCGAGACCGAGGATCTGAACTTCGTCGCCAACTTTAACGACACCAGTTTCGATACGGCCAGTAGCAACGGTACCACGACCCGTGATAGAGAAGACGTCCTCAACAGGCATCAAGAAGGGCTTGTCGGTGTCGCGAACGGGTTCTTGAATCCATTCATCAACAGCGTCCATCAGATCCATAACGCTCTTCTCCCACTTTTCAACGCCGTTCAAAGCACCGAGTGCAGAACCACGGATGATGGGGGTGTCGGCTTCGAAGTCGTACTCTGCGAGGAGTTCGCGCATTTCCATTTCAACGAGCTCGAGCATTTCTTCGTCTTCAACCATATCGCACTTGTTGAGGAATACAACGAGGCGGGGAACGTTCACCTGACGGGCGAGCAGGATGTGCTCACGCGTTTGGGGCATAGGACCGTCGGTTGCAGCTACAACGATGATAGCACCGTCCATCTGAGCAGCACCCGTTACCATGTTCTTCACATAGTCGGCGTGACCCGGGCAGTCAACGTGAGCGTAGTGACGCTTAGCGGTTTCGTACTCAACGTGAGCCGTGTTAATGGTAATACCGCGCTCCTTTTCTTCGGGAGCATTGTCAATTTGGTCGAAGCTCTTCACTTCGGAGAGACCTGCCTTTGCAAGCACCGTCGTGATAGCAGCCGTCAGCGTGGTTTTACCGTGATCGACGTGACCAATCGTACCAATGTTTACGTGCGGTTTAGTTCTCTCAAATTTTTCTTTTGCCATGGTTTAAGAATAAATTGAAATAGATTGTGTGTGTCTTTTTTTCTTTGGTTTCATTTATAGGCAAAGGCCGACGGCCTACTGGACTTCTCGCCCCAACGGGCCTCCATCCTGACTGCCGGCAACTGCCGCAAGTGGAGCTGTTAACGAGATTTGAACTCGTGACCTCTTCCTTACCAAGGAAGTGCTCTACCACTGAGCTATAACAGCATATTTGTTTTTGAGCGGGAAACGGGGCTCAAACCCGCGACCCTCAGCTTGGAAGGCTGATGCTCTATCAACTGAGCTATTCCCGCGTGGCGTGGCCTGCGTCTCGCTAAGCTGTGGGCGAAGATGGATTCGAACCACCGAAGGTATAAACCAGCAGATTTACAGTCTGCCCCATTTGGCCACTCTGGTATTCGCCCTTTACCGCCTTGCCGCAGCATCTTATGCCGCAAATTGGCGTTAAGCGGGTGCAAAGGTAGGCATATTTTTTTATACGCAAAAGTTTTTTTGTTTTTTTTCGCTTTCAGCCCTGCATTTTTATCCCAATACGCATCGTTAACGCCTATTTGATGCCATAATTTGTTCCTTTCAGGCTTACGTTTTCTGGCCAAGGCAGAGCTGAAATAAGTTTCGCTCTGCTCTTCTGGCTTAACGAAAACGTTCGCTTCGCACAGCTATGTGTCTCCCCTCAGCCAACCATGCTGCCTATACAATATTATATATATAGGTGCAAAAGGTCAATCATTTAGAGGCTAATATATAGAACACCCCTTTACTTTATCCACGCTTATTCGCGTGTGCGCTCAGTCTTGTCGGACAGCCCTGTAGCGAATGCTCAAGCGGGTGCAACCCCAATGAAGGTGCACCCGCCTTGTTTTTATCCCAATAAGCTTATCTCTTAGCGGCTTTTGCTTTTTCTATTTGCGGTTTGATACTATCGATGCAGAGGTCAACGGCTGCTTCGAACGTGTCGGCCACTTTCGATGCGCGCAGGTCGGCGCCGCGCATGTGCAGGCTGATGGCAGCCTCTTTGTTCATGGCTGTTTCGGGTTTAACAACTTTGAGCGTTACCTCGGCATCAAGGATATCTTCGTTGTTCTTTGCTATTTTGGCAAGTTTCTTTTCGATGAATTCTTGCAAACGGTCGGTAGCACTGAAGTGAACGGCTTTAATGTTGAGTTCCATAATTCCTCCTTCTTTTGTTTTGTGGTTTATGGTATAGGTTTATTGTTTGTCGCGCTGCCTCGGATGGGCTGCTGCGTACTGTTCGCGCAGTTGCGCAAAGGTTGCGTGGGTGTAGATTTGTGTGGCTTGCAGGCTGGCATGGCCCAGGAGTTCTTTGACGGCTTGCAGCTCTGCTCCGTTGTTGAGCATGACGGTGGCGAAGGTGTGGCGCAGGACGTGGGGCGATCGCTTCTTTTGCGTGACGACTCCCGTCAGGTATCGTTTGACGATGGCGCGCACTTTGTCGTTCGTGAGCTTTGCGCCGGTCTCCGAGCAAAACAACGCGTCGCCGGCTATTGCCCGACGCTCCTGCACGTACTGCCGCAGTTGCTCGCGCAACGTGGCTGTCAGCGGAATGAGGCGTTCCTTGGCGCGCTTTCCCAACACTTTCAATTCGTTTTCTGAAAACCGCACGCTACCAAGTGTTAGTCCCGTCAGTTCCGACACACGGATGCCCGTATGGTAGAACGTCAGCAGGATGGTGCGGTCGCGCAACCCTGTGAAGTTTTCAGGAAACGCGATGTCGCGAAACAGATGTTCCATGTCTTCTGCGCGATAGAACGTGGGCAGCGAAGAGCCCATTTTCGGATTGCGCAGGGCGTGGGCGGGGTCGCGCGCTATGCGCCCCATCATCAGCAAGTATTTATAGAACGAGCGCATGCAGCTCATGGCCTTGCACACGGTGCGGGCTTGCAGGCCGCGCTCTGCCATGCTGACCATCCACCGCCTCAGCACGTCCTCGTCAAGTGTTAGGAGGTCGAGCCCCTCGTCCGTCTCGCTGAGGAAAGTCTCTAACTGGCGCAGATGACCTTCGTAGGTCTTCAGCGTCAGCGGCGAATATCCCTTCTCTACGCGAAGATAGTTGAGGAAATCGGTGATGTGGTTCGTCATAGCACTGACAAATATAGTAATTATTTTGCACAAAGCATAGTTCAACGGCTTTTTTACGCCTTTTTAACTACATTTATGATGCCGACGAAGTGCCTAAAAGGTTTATCGTTCCCATTAAAACCATTATTTTTGCCTGCGTAAAACGAAAGAAACAATCAACAACACCTTTATGAAAGACCTTAGAAACTTCTTGTTGATAGCCTGCCTGCAGATAGGCGGGATGTCTGTCTTAGCGCAAGCGCAACAGCCAGCGCCCAGTTATCCGCAATCCGAATGGCAAGTGGCCGATGCCATCCTGATGCACACGCCGGGCGAAGAGCTCTTCAATGGCATCCTGCATCCTTCGGCTGGCTTGTTTGAGGACTATTTCAGCGTTGAGAAGGCGGCTGAGGAGCATCTGGGCTACATCCGCATGCTTCGGGCCAATGGCATCAGCGTGCGCACCGTGAAGGAGGTGCTGGACGAGGCACCGCTTGATAGCCTTCGCGCGCTGGCAAGCCGCGTACTGACCTACGATGTCAGCCTCCTCTCCGATGTCGAAGCCAACGAAAGCGAAGCCTACCGACAGGAGGTGCTCGCGAAGATGAGCCGTGCCGACCTTGTTCGTTGCATCTTACTGCAACCTGTGGTCAAACTACGTCGCACGCCGTCTAACACGGGTTTTGAAGCTGAATACGTGCAACGCCCGCTGATGAACCTCTACTTCACGCGCGACCAAAGCATCACGACACCGCGGGGCCACATCATCTGCCGCATGAACTCATCGCAGCGCGCGCCCGAAACGGACATCATCGCGCTGTGCTACACGCAGCTGGGTCAACGCCCGCTGCTACGCATTAGCGGCGAGGGGCGCTTAGAGGGTGGCGACTACATTCCTGCTGGTACGCTCTCGCTGATAGGTTGCGGCATGCGCACCAACGACGAAGGCGTTCGACAGATTATGAAGGCCGATGCTTTCGGCCACGACACCATCGTCATCGTGCGCGACCACAAGCTTTGGCAAATGCAAATGCACCTCGACACGTACTTCAACGTCATCGACAAGGACCTTTGCACCATGGTGAGCAGTCGGCTCTACGCCAAACCTAATGAACCGGAATACGTCACGTGCGACATTTGGACGCGCAAGCCTGGCACGAAGGCCTACAAGCAGTGGAAGACCAACGTACCCTTCGTTTCGTTCCTAAAGGGGCGGGGCATGCAGATTATCCCTATCGACCGCGATGACGAGCTGCACTATGCCAACAACTTCCTGACGATTGCTCCGCGCCACATTATGGCCGTGGGCGGACAGTCGGAAACGTTGCAGCAACGCTTGGCTGCCGCAGGTGTCAAGGTTGAGTGGATACCGCTTGAAAGCCTCATCGACGGCTATGGGGCTGCCCACTGCATGACGCAAGTGCTGCGCCGACACTAATGAAGGTGCGCAGAGCGCACCCCACCATGCGTAACCGCGTATTCCGATGAGCAAAGCAAAGAGGAATGCGCGGTTAAGTGTCAGCTCATAAAGTCGGTGTGCAGAGCGAACTGCAATAAAAAAACAATAGAGCACCCTGCGAAGAGGATACTCTATTGTTTTAGCTATTTATTGCTTTCTCTTCTTGAAAGCTATGGGGCGCAAGCGGTTTGCTTGTCTTTTTATTTTGAAAACACTTTCACGCCGTTCTCGTTCAGCCACTGGCGCAGCTGCCATTCGTAGCGTTCGGCGGGAGTGGCTTTGTCGTTGCTGCTGATGGCTTTCAGCAGGCGGACGGCGCGCGTTTCCTGCGCTTCCTCGCCGTTGACTTCCGTCTCATCGTCAGCGGCAGGCTGCTCGCTGAAATAGACCACGAGGTCGGCAATCAGTTTGTTCACGTCTATGCCCGAGTCTTCCGACATTTCTGCAAGGTCTTGCATCGTGAGGCCCACCTTTGCCAACTGCTCGCCGAGCAATACGGCTATGGTTGCAGGGTCAACCTGACCGCCCTCACCGCCTTGACCTTCGGCTATCTTTGCTGCGATGCCCGCGATGATAGCGCGGCAGTCAATGCCCATCGCGTCGAGTTGACGCATCATTGCAACCACATCAACGTCCTGGCTGACAAGGGCGGCATATTTCGGGTTCAGCTGTCCGTCGGTGTACATCATCGGCCAAGCGTAGATAGCAGCCAAGGTCTGAATGAAATAAACGAGCGTTGCAGAGAGGTGGCCCATGTTGGGCACGAGGAAGTTGGTTTGCAGGTTGGTCTTACCAGGAATGAGGCTCGGCTCGAAACCCTTGCTCTTGAGGAAGCTGACCATCGGGCGGGCACTCTTAATGGGCACGTAGTCGTCGCCGCGAGAGTGGAACAGATAGATGCGCTGCGAGAGGTCGGGCGTCCAGTCGTCGTTGGTCATGCTGAAGATCGAGAAGAGGTTCTGCATCTCCATGCTCTCGGGCGACTCCAGGTTGCAATACGTGGGCAGCAGAATTTCGTGTATCTTCTTTTCACGGCCAATGCTGTCGCAGACAGGCCACGACGAATAGGACTTCGAGAGGATGAGCTCGTCAATGCGGTTGCTGATGTAGGGCTGGAAGATGTCGTTGTAGTCTTTGCCCAGCTGCTGCGTCTCGTTGGTGCAGACCATGAGCAAGAGGGGCACGGCATTGTAGGCCGTGGAGTCAACAATGACATATTGGCGATAGGCCTCGCGCACGTCGGAGGGACCGCCGCCTGAGAAGGTCTTGTCGAACGAGATGCGGTCGGCATACTCCATGTCGCGAAGCTTCTGCGAGGCCAGCGCATCGAAACCGCCGCTGGAATAGCCTATATTGAAGCAGAGGGGACCATAGTCGAAGCCGCGCTCGTCAAGCAGTTCGCGGGCGGCCAGCAGGCCGTCGAGCGAGGCGCGAGCGTTCACAAGCCCTTGCATGAAAGCTTGCGGGAAACGCACCGTGGCTCCAAAGCCGTAGAAGTCGCTCTCGACGATGATGTAGTTTGGCTTCAGATGGTTGGCCAGCAGCATGTTCTCCAGTTCGCCGTTGCTGATGGTAGGTGCTTCGTTGCGGTGGAACTTAGTGTAGTGGTTCACCATGAGGATGCCCTCACACGCAGCCTTGCCCTCCCAAATGTTTTCGGGAATGAGGATGGTGCCGCTCAGCGTGATGGGCTCGCCGAAGGGGTCGGTGCTGGGATAGACGTAGTTCATCTTCATGATGTTGCGCTCGTTCTCCAGATTGACGGGAATGCCGTCAGCGTCGATGTTGAAACTCAACACGTCGGGGTAGATGTCGGTCACCGTGGCCTCATCGCCGATGGTCAGCGCGTCGAAGTCGGCATCGAGGGCGGCTATCTGCTGGCCGTCGTATGTGGTGATGGTGAGCGTGCCATCGTCGTTGAAGTCGATGGCGGAGAGCTCAGAGCTGGTAAACACCTTCGTCGTGCCGTCCGTTAGGGTAATCTTGATGACCTTGGCCTGTGCGGCTATGCACACCAAAAGGAGGAGGAGGGAGGATAAAATCTTCTTCATAGCCGTTCTTACTTTTTGATGGTTTTCTTCACGACGTTCTTCTCTCTTACGACATAGACACCCTTTTGGCGGGGTTCGTTCTGCAGGGCACGTCCGTCAACGGTGTACCATCTGCGGCGCGCTTTGCCCGTTTCGGGCTTGAGGTCTTTGATGCCCGAGGTCTTGCGGTCGTTAACAATGGTAGCGGCTGCAACGCCTGCTTTGGTGCTACCGTCTGCATACTCAATCTTTACCTGCTCACGGTCGAACGTGATGCGCTTCACTTTCTGCCCGCTACCATCCACTTGCGCCCAAGCCTTCGGTGCGCCAATGGAGATAAGGGCAAGAATAACAAAAAGTTTCATTGTCTTCATCATTGCGGCTTGTTAGTTAATAATAGAATGATGGTGCAAAGATACAACGATTTTGCGAGTTATGTTTCATAAACGTTATAATAACGCGCTCTATGCTTTCCAAAAGCATCGGCCACGCGCTTTCGCTGGTCCTTCTATGGCTAAAAGTAGGACGAAAAAGGTCTTCGCGCCGCTTTCTGACCCCAACGTGAGTATCAGAAAGCGGCGCGAAGACCATGTGAGGGGCGTACAACCTGATTTACTGCTCCTCGGCAAGCTTCATTTGGCGAGCGTAGGCAGAGCGCTCGGCCTGCTTGCGCTTAATAACGGAGGGCTTGTCAAACTGCTGGCGACGGCGGAGTTCCTTCATCACGCCAGTGCGCTCAAACTTTCTCTTAAATCTCTTCAGGGCGCGTTCGATGTTCTCGCCCTCTTTCACGGGTACTACAATCATTTCTTTTGTTGTTTATTTTTGTTGTTTTAATCGCTTATTGAAAGGACGTCTGTGCGCCTTGTAGAGTATGGCGCGGGTGCAAAAGTACGCATTTTCTTGGATAGCGAAGCACGTTGCAAGCATTTTTTTTCATTTCTACCTCATTTTTATAATTTTCTGACCGCAAAACCTGCCATGGCGGTTCGGCGGCAAGGAATTTGGCGCAACTTTTGCATCCATTTACATGTGCGTCCTGCAAAAATAAGGATAGGGCGTTTGAAACGCCATAGGCAAACGTAAGAAATGCAGCAAGAAACCGCCAGGTGTAGTTTTTTCTCCCAACAAAATGTGCTATCTTTGCCGTAGAAATCCACACTGCTATGCTACGCTCCACTCTCACGGCTCTGTTTTTGGCCGCCAGCCTTTCTGCCTCAGCGCAACAAGCGCAACCTGCCTATGCCTGGCGAGGCTGCATGATAGACGTTTCGCGCCACTTCTTTGCGCCCTCGTTCTTACAGCGACAAATTGACGTGCTTTCCGCAGCGGGCATCAACCGCCTACACCTGCATCTGACCGATGCGGGAGGTTGGCGCATAGAGATCAAGAGTAGGCCACTGCTGACGGCGCTAACAGCCTGGCGCACGCAGAGCGATTGGGACGCTTGGTGGGTAGGCGGCGACCGCCAATATGCTACGCCCACCACACCCCGCGCCTACGGCGGCTACTACACACAAAACGAGCTGCAAGAGCTCGTGGCGTATGCCAGGGCGCGCGGCATCAGCATCGTGCCCGAGATTGAAATGCCAGGCCACAGCGAGGAAGTGCTAACGGCCTACCCCACCCTGCGTTGTCTCCAGCCCGACAGCGCGACACTGGCGCCCAACACGGGCGACCTCTGCCCCTCGGCGGAAGAAACCTACGCCCTCTTGCGCGACGTACTGGAGGAAGTGATGGCGGTCTTCCCCTCTGAATACATCCACATAGGCGGCGACGAAGCCAACCGCACCGCCTGGCGCAACTGTCCGCGCTGCCAGGCGAAGGCGAAAGCGCTGGGGCTGAGCAGTACGGACGACTTGCAGGCTTACCTCATTGGCCGCGTAGCGCGATGGGTGAACGCACGGGGTCGCCGCGTCCTCGTTTGGGACGAAGCGGCCAAAGGCTTACCCGTAGATGATGGGGCGGACACGAAAAACGCCGTCATGGTTTGGCATGGGACGGACGTGGCCGAACGGCTGCTTGCGCAAGGCTACGACGTCATTCTTACGCCTGCCGACTTTTGCTACCTCGACTACTACCAAGACGCGCCCCACACGCAGCCGCGCGCCTTCGGCGGCTACCTCCCGCTACGAAAGGTTTATGCCCTACGGCCCGAAAGCCTTAAGGCTGATAAGGGGAAAGTCTTGGGCGTGCAAGGCAACCTTTGGACGGAATACGTCCCGACGGAGGCGCAAGCCGAATACATGCTTTATCCGCGCATCCTGGCCATAGCCGAAATAGGGATGAAAGGCGCGCGGCGACGGAGCTGGAAACGTTTCAGGCGGTATGGCACCGAGCAATGCATCGAACTGCAACGCCAGGGCATCAACGCCTTCAACCTACAAAGCGAAACGGGACAGCGCGCAGAAAGCTGCTCACCCCTGAAACACAAAGCACGCGGCGCGATGGTGGCTTATCATCGCCCATATAGCAAATACTATCCTGCGGGCGGAGATGTGGCACTGACCGACGGCCTGCGAGGCGACTGGACACACACCGACGGCCGCTGGCAGGGTTTCTACGGAAAAGAGGCCCTCGACATCACGCTGGATCTGGGCCGACAGCAACACCTTCGCAACCTTTCGGCCGATTTTATGGAGAACCTCGGTGCCGACATCGCCCTACCCGAAACGTTGACGTTGAGCGTTTCGGCTGACGGAAGAAGCTTTCAGGAAATTTCGAAGAGCCGTTTGCAACCCACCAAAGCCTCTGGACCTATACACCGCTACCTTTGGAACCTCAACGCCCCCGCGCGCTACCTGCGCCTGCAAGCCGCACCGCCAGCGGGGAAATGGCTCTTCACCGACGAAATAGTAGCCCAATAGGTCCACAGCCCAACCCTACCCTTTTTAACTATCTGCGCGCGGCAAACAGACGATGCCGCTTGCAGCGTTTTCTCCCTCCCTAACAAACTCTTTTTGTGGCTTTTATAGTTTCCGTAGCAAGCCACCAAATTTTGCCCTCAGCGCTTGAAGTTATAAATCTCGGCGGGAAATGTACATTTCTCGGCGGGAAATATATATAATCTCGGCGGGAAATATACATTTCCCGCCGAGATTTATAACTTCGTGGCTCTGCACGAAAACTTCTGCGCCTGCGCCTGAAACTTCGAAAGCCACAAGAGGCGTTTATCACGCTCTTCGACGCGGCTCTGCGCTTTGCGCCATTTTGTGTAGACTATTCAATGGGGGCGCAGCCTACATGTCGCTATCGCCATAGCCACCAGCGTTTTCAAAGTCTTCGTCGCCCGCAGCGTCGTCGCGCTTTTTCTTTTTCTGCGCTTTGGCGTTGCCGAAGCTGTAGGTAAGGGTGAGGCTGAACGTGCGGCTATTGCGCCAGTTTTTTTGGTGGCGCGTGAAGGTGTCGGACGAGGTGAAGGTTTCGAAGCGGCGTGTGTTGAGCAAGTCGCGCACGTTGAGCGAAACCGTGATGGTTTTGTTAAGGAAGGTCTTGCGCAGGCCGAGGTCGAGATTGCCATTGGCCTTGCGGTAACCCTGCGCTACGCTCTGGCGAGAGCGGAAGCGGCCTGTAGCCTGGAACGAGAGGTCCCACGGCAAGATGAGCGAGGCCTGCACACGCGCGTTCCACGAGAAGCTCTTCTCGGCCTTGCCGCTGACGGTTTGTCCGTCGATATTGAAGTCGAAAGCGTTGAGCTTATAGTAGTAGAAATTGGCGTTGGTGGAGATGTCGAGGATGCGCCCTATCTTGTTTTTAGCCGTCAGCTCAAGGCCTGCCGAGGTGCTTCGCGAAACGTTTTCGGTGGTTTGATACATCACGCCGTCAAGCGCGCTCTGCCAGCTGATGCGTTGCATGACGTCGGTGGTAGGCCGATAGTAGGCCGACACGAGCAGGGAGTGTTGCTCCCACGTGCGCAGGTAGTTGAGCGAGAAATTGTTGCTAAACTCGGGGGTGAGCTCGGGGTTACCAAAGCGCACCATGGTGGCGTCGCGCGTGTCGCGGAAGGAGTTGAGCTGTCCGCCCCACGGCCGGCGCAGGCGACGCGTATAGTTAAGTTGTAGCTGGTCTTGCGGCGTAATCTGATAGCTGGCAAAGAGGCTGGGAAAGAGTTGGAAGTAGTCCTTTTGGAAAGGTGCGGGGCGTAAGGCAGGATTGTGTTGCTGGTCGTAGTCGTAGCTCTTGGTGTCAACGTGCCAGTATTCGCCGCGCAAGCCGCCCATTAGGCCTACCTTGCCAAAGTTCCACGTGACAGTGGCATAGAGCGCATGGATCTGGTTTTTATAGTAGAAGTTGTTGTAGAACCCCGTCTCTTCCTGCACGTTCTTACCATCCCACGACGTATTGTCGATCCAGCTCTGCTGCGGGGAATGCTCGCGCGAGAGGTTGGCCTGATAGCCCGTTTGCAGCTTCAGCGCCTCGCTGATTTGGTTTTCGTAGTCGAGCTTAAACTCCCAGCGGCGGTTGTCCATCTTGACGGGTCGGTACTGATAGCTATATTCGGTAGGGGCGATGGGCACGAAGTAGGCCGTAGAGTCTTGATACCAGTTGTTGCCGTCGTTGTGCCAGCGGTTGTGGCTGGCGGAGGCTTCGATGAAGTGCGTGTCGGAGAAGTTGTGGCGATAGTCGAGCGTAAGGTTGTACATGAGCATGTCGCCGCCGTCGCGCGTGCGTCGCGTCATGAGGTAGCTATCGGTAGGCGCTCCTATCATGCCGTAGTGGTAGGGCGTGATGTTGCTGTTTCGGCGGCCTCCCTTCATCAGCATACCGCTAAGGCCAAGGTCGTCTTTTTCGGTGATGTGGTAGGTCAGGCCGGCACGGGTGAAGAGGTTGTTACCGAAACCAGAGTTAGTGGTGGCATAGTTTTGGTACATTCCCGTTTGTCCGTACGTCTGTTCGCTCTCGCTGCCCCCACGGCTTTCGCGGTGGCGATAGCCGATATTGAAATTGGCATCGAGGCGACGACTGTTGTAGTTGATGTTGCCGCTGACGTTGGCTCCGCCGCGCGTGTCGGCTCCCGCCTGCACCGAACCAAAATAGCCTGGCTTGCGGTCTTTCTTCAGTACGATGTTGATGATGCCAGCCGAGCCTTCGGCAGAGAACTTGGCCGAAGGATTGTCGATGATTTCAATGCGCTCAATGCTCTCGGCGGGTAGCTGCTGAAGGATGTCGCCCTGGTTGTCGGACGTTAGGCCGCTCTGCTTGCCGTTAATCCACACTTCCACACTGGAGTTGCCCCGAAGCGAAACGTTGCCGTCGTTATCGACCTCAACACTTGGTATGTTTTCGAGCACCTCGCTGGCCGACTGGCCCGCATTAGAAATCTGGCCCTCCACGTTGAACGTCTTGCGGTCAACTTCCAACTTCATCTCGGAGCGTTGGCCTACGACAACGGCCTCTTCAAGTAACGCATCGTCGGCATCGAGCACGATGTCGGCCAAATGCACGTGTCGCTCAGCTCGCGTCACGGCAAAGTCGCGGCGCAACGTTTTGTAACCCAAGAAGGTGACAACGGCGGTGTAAGCCCCCTCGGGCAGTCCTGCAATGCGGAACTTACCGTCGGCCTCGGTCATGCCAGCCTTGAAGTTCTTAGCTGCACCGCGCTTGTGGATGCTGACAGCGGCATACTCAAGGGGCACAAGGCCCTCTTTCTGCAGTACGCGCCCGTCGACGGAACCTTGCGCAAAGAGGCTTATGGCAAGGAGAAAAAACGCTATGGTTGAAAGAGCTTTTTGCATAGAGAGTGGTAGCTAACGTATTTAACGGCGCGAAGTTAGCAAAAGTTTTGCAGAACGGCGGACGTTCCGCGCATCTTCGTTGCGCTGTTCCTCATATATTATTAGAAGTTAGCGTTGGCTTGCGCACTTTGCGCACTGGCAAACGCAAGCGAACTACCGCAAAATGGGGCACTGACGCGCTATCTGCATAGGAGCGAGGGCGATAGACCACGAAAGTCCCGCGCTGCTCACGCAGCACGGGACTTTGCATATTGGCTTTGTTGTGGTGTCGGATATTATTCCTCAGCCTTAGCCTCTTCTTCCGCTGCGGGAGCTTCTTCCTTTGCGGGAGCTTCGGCCTGAGGTGCAGCTGCCTCGGCGGCAGGTGCGGCTTTGCCACGGCCACGGCGCGTACGCTTAGCCTTCTTGTCGGCCTTCAGCATGTTCTCGTTGAAATCTACGAGTTCGATGAAAGCCATGTCGGCACCATCGCTTTGGCGGAAGCCCGTCTTGATGACGCGCGTGTAACCGCCAGGACGGCTTGCAATCTTAGGAGCCACTACACCGAAAAGCTCTTGGATGACATACTTGTCTTGAAGGTAACTGAAGACTACGCGACGAGAGTTGGTGGTGTCTTTCTTGCTTTTGGTGAGCAGGGGCTCAACGTACTTTTTGAGTGCCTTTGCCTTGGCAAGAGTCGTAGTGATTCTTTTGTGCATGATCAGAGAAACGGCCATATTGGCAAGCATGGCGTGTCTGTGGGCTGCAGTACGACTCAGATGATTGAATTTCTTTCCGTGTCTCATTGTGTTTTGATGTTTGCAACACAGGCTTGGGGCTTAGCCCGTCTCTGGTTGCTGACAAGGTTTTGAGAAAATTAGTCCTTGTCGAGTTTGTACTTAGTGATATCGGTTCCAAACGACAGATTCAGACTCTCGAGCAAATCATCAAGCTCGGTGAGCGATTTCTTACCGAAGTTGCGGAACTTTAAGAGGTCGTTCTTGTTGAACTGTACGAGGTCGCCTAAGGTTTCTACTTCGGCAGCCTTGAGGCAGTTCAGGGCACGAACGCTGAGGTTCATGTCAACAAGACGGGTCTTGAGGAGTTGGCGCATGCGCAGTACGTCTTCATCAAACTCTTCATTGTCGGCCTCGGCGGCATCGTCGATGGTTATCTTCTCGTCGGAGAAGAGCATGAAGTGATAGATGAGAATACGAGCGGCCTCCTTGAGGGCATCCTTCGGGTGAATGGAACCGTCCGTGGTGACTTCAAGCACGAGCTTGTCGTAGTCCGTCTTCTGCTCAACGCGGAAGGGTTCTACGCTATACTTCACGTTACGGATGGGCGTATAGATTGAGTCGATGGCTATCGTGCTAACATCGTTGCAAAACTCGCGGTTTTCGTCGGCGGGGACGTAGCCACGGCCTTTGTTGATGTTGAGCTCAATGGTCACGGACGCTTTAGCGTCGAGGTGACAGATAACCAGCTCGGGGTTGAGCACTTCAAACCCCGTGAG
Source organism: uncultured Prevotellaceae bacterium (assembly GCA_900317635.1). Taxonomy (GTDB): domain Bacteria; phylum Bacteroidota; class Bacteroidia; order Bacteroidales; family Bacteroidaceae; genus Alloprevotella. The sequence continues at coordinate 84,961 of ONHN01000005.1, forward strand.
GTGTTTGCCGATCTCGCCAGCCTTGAATTCGGTGGTGCCGGAAACAGTGAAGCTGACTTTCTCGGTTTCGGTTGCTTCCACTACTTGCTTGAAGCGTACCTGCTTGAGGTTAAGGATGATGTTGGTCACATCTTCTTTCGCGCCTGGGATGGTGGCAAACTCGTGTTCAACGCCAGCAATCTTGATGGTGTTGATAGCGTAGCCTTCAAGGGAGGAAAGCAAGATGCGGCGCAGGGCATTTCCGACGGTGGTACCGAAGCCTGGCTCTAATGGACGAAACTCGAACTTACCGTACTTGTCGTCGTTTTCCAACATGATAACCTTGTCAGGTTTCTGAAATGCTAATATCGCCATAAATGCTGTTGGTTTTTTATTGTTAAGTGGAAGAAGTGGGTGCTGACGGGCAATGCCACATGCACATTTACGCTGCGCCTCGCAAGCGGGGCGCGGCGGCGGAACGGCTCTTGCGAGGCCGTACCGCCAACCGAGGTTTCCCGGCTGTATTAGTTCTTAGAGTAGAGTTCGACGATGAGCTGTTCCCTGATGTTTTCGGGAATGTCGGCACGTTCGGGCTTGTGGAGGAACTTACCGGCTTTGGCAGCTTCATCCCACTCTATCCAGGGATACTTGCTGTGGTTGAAACCAGCAAGGCTGTCGGCGATGACTTCGAGCGATTTGCTCTTTTCGCGCACGGCGATGATTTGTCCGGGCTTCACGCTGTAGGAGGGCACGTTTGTCACACGACCATCGACCGTGATGTGGCGGTGGCTGACGAGCTGGCGTGCTGCTGCGCGCGTGGGAGCGATACCGAGGCGATAGACAACATTGTCGAGACGGCACTCAAGGCTCTGCAACAGGATTTCGCCCGTAATGCCAGAGCTGGCAGCAGCTTTGTTGAACAAATTGCGGAACTGCTTTTCGAGTACGCCATACGTGTATTTAGCCTTCTGCTTCTCGGCAAGCATAACGCCGTACTCGGAGGTCTTACGACGGCGGTTGTTGCCGTGCTGACCAGGAGGGAAGTTACGCTTTGAGAGGACTTTGTCGGGACCGAAGATTGCTTCGCCGAAACGACGGGCAATACGTGACTTGGGGCCAATATATCTTGCCATATTCTACGTTTGATTTTTTGTTCGTTTTAACAACAGACGTTTGCTTTTCGTCAAAGGCATTGCCTGCAACTGCTGGCACTGCGCGAAGAACGTTGACAGAAACGTTGTTTAACTTGCTAATTGCATTATACTCTGCGACGCTTCGGGGGACGACATCCGTTGAAGGGCAGTGGCGTAACGTCGATGATTTCCGTCACTTCGATGCCAGCACCATGCGTGGCGCGGATGGCGGATTCGCGACCGTTGCCGGGTCCTTTGACGTAGGCTTTTACTTTGCGAAGACCGAGGTCGTAAGCTACCTTGGCGCAGTCTTGCGCTGCCATTTGGGCAGCGTAGGGCGTGTTCTTCTTCGAACCACGGAAGCCCATCTTGCCTGCACTTGACCAAGAGATTACCTGTCCTTCGCTGTTGGCTAAGGACACGATGATATTGTTGAAAGAGCTGTGGACGTGGAGCTGTCCCATTGCGGAAACCTTCACGACACGCTTCTTTGCAGCTGCTTGTTTCTTTGCCATAACTATACGTATTATTTAGTAGCTTTTTTCTTGTTAGCAACGGTCTTCTTGCGACCCTTACGGGTGCGAGCGTTGTTCTTCGTGCTTTGGCCGCGAACGGGGAGGCCGATACGGTGGCGAATGCCACGATAGCAGCCGATGTCCATCAGGCGCTTAATGTTCATTTGGATCTCGCCACGGAGGTCGCCTTCGACCTTAAATTCCGCACCGATGATTTCACGGATTTTAGCAGCCTGGTCGTCGGTCCAGTCCTTGACTTTAATGTCGCGGTCAATGCCGGCCTTATCCAAAATCTTGGCCGCGCTGCTACGACCTATTCCAAAGATATAGGTCAAAGCGATTTCCCCACGCTTATTCTGGGGCAAATCGACACCAACAATTCTTATTGCCATATTCTGTAATCTTTTATTGCAGATGTTCGGGAGAAGTTAACCCTGACGAAGTTTAAACTTAGGGTTCTTCTTGTTAATCACGTACAAGCGTCCTTTACGGCGGACAATCTTGCAGTCCTCGTTACGCTTTTTCAGAGATGCTCTTGTTTTCATTGTATTTGGCTTTTTTTATTTGTATCGGAACACGATCCTGCCTTTTGTAAGGTCGTAGGGCGTCATTTCGACTTTCACCTTGTCGCCAGGAAGGATGCGGATGTAGTGTAAACGCATCTTGCCAGAGATGTGAGCCGTAATCTCGTGGCCGTTTTGGAGTTCCACGCGGAAGTTGGCATTTCCAAGGGCCTCGATGATGGTACCGTCTTGCTCAATTGCTGACTGTTTTGACATACTTATTTGCTTTTGTTTTCTATTTCTTCAATCGCCTCGAAAGAAGAGAGGATATCTACTTTCCCGTTATGCAGTGCTACGGAATGCTCGAAGTGGGCAGCCCAACTGCCGTCCTGCGTCTTTGCCGACCATTTGTCGTCGGCCAAGTAGAGGGAGGGCGAACCTTGGGTTATCATTGGCTCGATGGCGATGCAGAGTCCGTTTTTCAAGACTTTGCCGTTACCTTTCTTACCATAGTTGGGCACCATGGGGTCTTCGTGCATCTTGCGACCCACACCGTGGCCTACAAACTCGCGCACGACACCATATCCCTCGCTCTCTGCCCTGCTCTGAACGGCATAGCCTATGTCGCCGAGGCGATGGCCCACACATACTTGCTGTATGCCAGCATAGAGAGCTTCCTTCGTAGCGCGTAGCAGGTTTTGTATCTCGGGCTTCACCTCGCCTACGCAGAACGTGTAGCAAGAGTCGCCATTAAACCCATCGATGTAAGCTCCGCAATCTACGGAAACAATGTCGCCCTCCTCGAGGGGACGGTCGTCGGGAACGCCGTGGACAATGACATCATTGACAGAGGTACAGATGGAGGCAGGGAAAGGGCCGCCGTAGGGATTGGGAAATCCCTTGAATACGGGAATTGCACCGTGGTCGCGGATGAATTGTTCGGCAATGGTGTCCATTTGGCGTGTTGTCACACCAGGTTTCACCATCTTTGCCATTTCTGCAAGGGTGCCTGCCACGATGAGGTTTGCTTTCCGCAGCAGCTCTATCTCTTCCTCTGTCTTTAGATATATCATTGAAGGAATATCCTCAAGTTTTCTTTAGTATGCCGATACGCCTGCTCCGCCGCGCGTATGACCTGCACTGAGCAGACCGTCGTAGTGGCGAACGAGCATGTAGCTCTCAATTTGTTGCAACGTGTCGATAACCACACCCACGAGGATGAGCAACGACGTGCCACCAAAGAACATAGCGAAAGCTTGTTTCACGCCCAAAGCGTAGGCCAAGGCGGGGAGGATGGCAATGAGGGCGATAAAGAGAGAGCCAGGCAGCGTGATGCGCGACATCACCGTGTCAATATAGTCCGCCGTGGGCTTACCAGGCTTCACACCAGGAATGAAACCACTGTTGCGCTTCATATCCTCGGCCATCTGCACGGGGTTCATCGTGATGGCCGTGTAGAAATACGTGAAGGCGATAATGAGCAGGGCATAAACGATACAGTAGGGCAAGGAGAACTGGTCGGAAAGAACTTTCACGATAGTTCCGCCGCCGTCCTTCGAGAAGGCCTGCATCACACTGGCGGGAATAAACATAATGGCCTGAGCAAAGATGATAGGCATCACGTTGGCAGCAAAAAGCTTCAGCGGGATGTACTGGCGTGCTCCTCCTACCTGACGACCGCCTTCGATGCGCTTGGCATACTGCACGGGCACCTTGCGGGTGGCCTTGACAAGCAGGATGGAGAGCATCATAACAAAGAGCAGGGCGACAATTTCTATGAGGAACTTAATCAGACCACCACCTTCGGCACTGGTAAGAGCTGTCGTGAACTCTTCCATCACAGCACTGGGGAAGCGGGCGATGATACCAATCATAATGATAAGGCTCACGCCGTTGCCCACACCCTTGTCGGTGATGCGCTCACCGAGCCAAAGGATGAACATACTGCCTGCTGCAAGGATAATGGTAGAAGTAAGCATAAAGCCAAAACCGTCGTCAACGGTGAAAGCGCCGCTACCGCCTACCTGTGCTTTCAGGTTAATCATATACGTCGGAGCTTGGAAGAGCAAGATGGCCACCGTCAGGTAACGGGTGATCTGATTGATCTTGCGTCGTCCGCTCTCGCCTTCCCGCTGCATCTTCTGGAAGTAGGGCACGGCCACGGCCAGCAGCTGCACAACGATGGAGGCTGAGATGTAAGGCATAATACCCAACGCGAAGATGGAAGCGTGGGAGAATGCACCGCCGGAGAACATGTTCAACAGCGACATCAGGCCTTCACTCGTTTGCTGAGAGAGCTGGTCGAGGCGTGCGGGGTCGATACCGGGAAGGACAACAAAAGAACCGAAGCGGTAAACCGCAACGAAGAGGAGGGTGATGAGGAGGCGCTGACGCAGGTCCTCAATTCTCCAAATGTTCTTCAGTGTCTCGACTATTTTTTTCATAATTAAATTTTGGTGGCTGTTCCGCCTGCTGCAACAATGGCAGCTTCGGCTGACTTAGAGAAGGCATTGGCCGTGACGTCAAGTTTTGCCTTGAGTTCGCCATTACCCAGAATTTTCACTAAGTGTTTTTTGCTGATGAGACCAGCGTCAATAAGTTGCTCGCGACCGATGGCTTCGTAGCCACGGGCATCAGCCAAAGCCTGCAACACGTCGAGGTTGATAGCTTTGTATTCAACGCGGTTGATGTTCTTAAAGCCGAACTTAGGCAGACGGCGCTGCAAAGGCATCTGACCACCTTCGAAACCAATCTTCTTGTGGTAGCCAGAGCGTGCTTTAGCACCCTTGTGGCCGCGTGTGGACGTGCCGCCCATACCTGAACCCGGACCACGGCCGATACGGCGGTCGTGGTGGGTAGAGCCTGCGGCGGGTTTTAACGTATGAAGTTTCATTGTGTGTATACCTCTTTTTGTAATTATTCTACAACGGTTACCAAATGGCGAACTTTGCGAATCATACCGCGTACGGAGGGAGTATCTTCCATCTCAACGGTGCGCGCCATTTTTCTCAGGCCGAGTGCGTCCAAGGTGCGCTTTTGATCCTTGGGGGCACCGATGCGGCTCTTTGTTTGTTTGATCTTAATTGTTGCCATAGTTGTTTATCCTCTGAAAACTTTTTCTACAGGAATACCACGGAGCTGGGCAATAGTACGTGCATCGCGCACGTTGCTCAACGCCTCAATTGTTGCCTTAACGAGGTTGTGGGGGTTGGAGCTGCCTTTCGACTTGGCCAACACGTCTTCAATGCCCACGCTCTCGAGCACAGCGCGCATAGCACCGCCGGCCACAACGCCCGTACCTTTAGAGGCGGGACGGAGCAGGACGTTGGCACCGCCGTAGCGGGCTGCCGTTTCGTGAGGGATTGTGCCCTTGAGAACGGGCACGCGGATGAGGTTCTTCTTAGCGGCCTCCACGCCTTTGGCAATAGCTGCGGTCACTTCGCCAGCCTTACCTAAGCCGTAGCCGATAACGCCCTTACCGTCGCCTACCACTACAATGGCAGCAAAGGTGAAGGTGCGTCCGCCCTTCGTTACTTTAGTCGTGCGGTTGATGGCAACCAGACGATCCTTTAAGTCTTCGCTATTTACAATTACTCTGTTCGTTGCCATAATCTTTAGAATTTAAGGCCGCCTTTTCGCGCGCCGTCTGCCAATTCTTTTACACGACCGTGGTAGAGATAACCATTGCGGTCGAACACTACAGTCTCAATGCCAGCAGCAAGGGCCTTCTCGGCAATAACTGCGCCTACCTTAGCGGCTTGCTCCTTCTTGGGCATAGCCTCCATTCCGAGGGAAGAGGCACTTACCAAGGTGCTGGCTGTTTCGTCGTTGATAATCTGAGCATAAATCTGCTTATTGCTGCGGAAAACGCTCAGGCGGGGACGGGAAGCCGTGCCCGAAATCTTATTGCGTACCCGATACTTGATCTTGAGTCGGCGTAATTCTTTCTTTGTTGACATAATCTTATCCTATTTTGATTATTTTGCACCAGCAGCCTTACCACTCTTGCGACGGATTTGTTCGCCCAAGAAGAGGATACCTTTACCCTTATAAGGTTCGGGCTTACGGAACGAGCGGATCTTGGCGCATACCAAGCCCAGCAGCTGCTTGTCGCAGGACTCAAGGCAAATGTAGGGGTTTTTGTTGCGTTCACTCTTGGTCTCAACCTTCACCTCGGGGGGAAGTTGGAAGAAGATGGGGTGGGTATAACCGAGCGCGAACTCCATCAGGTTGCCCTGATTGGAAACGCGATAACCCACACCGACGAGTTCCATTTCTTTCTTGAAACCTTCGCTGACACCGACAACCATGTTGTTGACCAGTGCACGATAGAGACCGTGGTAGGCCTGCTTCTGCTTGGCCGATACAGTGTCGTTCTGCTCGTCGATTGTGAAGTTAATATGCCCGTCTTCAACAGAGACAGTGATGGAGGGATCGACAGTCTGTTTCAGCTCACCCTTCGGACCTTTCACGGTCACTACATTACCCTTCGTATCGACAGTGACACCTGCAGGGATGTTAATCGGCAATTTTCCTATTCGAGACATGTTATTCCTCCTTGTTAATATACATAGCAAAGAACCTCGCCGCCAACTTTCTCGGCGGTAGCTTCCTTGTCTGTCATTACACCTTTGGACGTGGAAACGATAGCGATACCCAGTCCGTTAATAACTCGCGGCATTTCGCGATAGCCAGTATACTTACGCATACCAGGGCGAGAGACGCGCTTGAGGCTCTTGATGGCACTGGTGTTTTGCGCGTCGTACTTCAGGGCGATTTTAATAGTGCCCTGCGGACCATCGTCCTCAAACTTGTAGTTGAGGATATAGCCCTTTTCGAAGAGGATCTTGGTGATGTCCTTCTTCACATTTGATGCAGGGATTTCCACCACGCGATGTTTTGCCATAATCGCGTTGCGAACCCGCGTCAAATAATCTGCAATAGGGTCGGTCATTGTGTGTTGTGTGTTTAATTGATCGGGGCTGTCCCGACAATATTAAATAATGTGTGAATTCTTTCAGACGCATACTGACGGAGCGCATCTCCCTTCCTCGGAAGGAAAGGTGCGCGCCGCCGTCGCCTTCGCTTACCAGCTTGCTTTGCGCACGCCCGGGATAAGGCCTGCAGAGGCCATTTCGCGGAACTGGATACGGGAGAGGCCGAAGAGACGGATGTAGCCTTTCGGACGGCCCGTTATCTTGCAGCGGTTGTGCAAACGAATGGGGTTAGCGTTGCGGGGGATTTTCTGCAACTTGCGGGCTGCTTCGTAGGCTGCTACGGGATCGTCGCTCTTGTTGACAATCTCTTTCAGCGCAGCGCGCTTGGCTGCATACTTGGCCACCATCTTGGCACGCTTCACTTCGCGTGCTTTCATTGACTCTTTTGCCATAGGTCGCTATCAGTTGTTTTCTTTCTTGAAAGGCAGGCCAAACTCTTTCAGCAGAGCGAAGCCTTCTTCGTCGGTGGGTGCCGTCGTAACGAACGTGATGTTCATACCCGTCAGGCGCTCCACGGTGTCAATGTTAATCTCGGGGAAAATAATCTGCTCCTGAATACCGAGCGTATAGTTGCCACGGCCGTCAAGTTTTGCAGAGATACCCTTAAAGTCGCGGATACGGGGCAAAGCCACGCGCACGAGGCGCTCCAAGAATTCGTACATGCGTTCGCGGCGCAACGTTACCATAGCGCCAATGGGCATTTTCTTACGAAGCTTGAACTGGGCCACGTCTTTCTTAGAGACAGTGGAGACGGCTTTCTGACCCGTAATTTGGGACAGCTCGTTCACGGCTACGTCGATAATCTTCTTATCAGCCGTTGCAATACCTAAGCCTTGGTTGATAACAATCTTCTTGAGGCGGGGGATTTGCATCGCGCTGGTATAGCCGAACTGCTTCTGAAGTGCAGGCGCAATACGCTCTGCATACTCTTTTTTAAGACTTGCTGTATTTGCCATCACTTAATCTCCTGTCCTGATTTTTTGGCGTAGCGCACGAGCTTACCAGCCTCATTGCGGCGGCGGCCTATGCGGGTGGGCTTACCGGTTTTGGGATCAACGGGGTTGAGGTTTGAGATGTGCACGGGTGCTTCCACCTTGACAAACCCACCCTGCGGGTTCTTGGCGCTTGGCTTCTGGCTCTTGGTGACGATGTTCACGCCTTCCACCACCGCGCGGTTTTCCTTGACGAGCACGCGGACAACCTTGCCGGTTTTGCCCTTATCCTCGCCGGCGTTCACGTAAACGGTGTCGCCTTTGCGTATGTGAAACTTCTTATTACTCATATTTTCTCTGTCGGTTGCTATGAGGTTAGAGTACTTCGGGTGCGAGCGACACCACTTTCATATTGACAGCACGCAGTTCGCGAGCCACGGGGCCGAAGATACGGCTACCGCGCAGTTCGCCAGCATTGTTCAACAGCACGCAAGCGTTGTCGTCGAAGCGGATGTAGGAACCATCGGGACGACGAATTTCTTTCTTGGTGCGAACAATCAGTGCGCGCGACACAGCGCCTTTTTTCAGGTCGCTTTGGGGCACGATATTGTGGCAGGCTACAACGATGACATCGCCTACGCTGGCGTAGCGACGGCGCGTACCGCCAAGCACACGGATGCACGTTGCTTCACGAGCACCGCTGTTATCGGCCACGACGAGTTTTGTTTCAGTCTGTATCATAGAATTACTTAGCTCTTTCTACTACTTTAACTACTCTCCAGCGCTTCAGCTTACTCAGCGGGCGCGTTTCCATAATGAGTACGGTATCGCCCACGTGGCAGTCATCCTGCTCGTCGTGTGCGTAGAATTTCTTCGTCTTAGAAACGAATTTACCGTAGATGGGGTGTTTCTCCTTGAACTTGGAGGCAACAACAATGGTCTTGTTCATTTTGCTGCTAACGACAACACCCTGGCGTGTCTTACGTAAGTTTCTTTCTTCCATCTGGGCAATCATTTATTGTTGCGTTGGATTTCGTGGATAACCGTTTTGAGGCGGGCTATCGTGCGACGCGACTCTCGAAGCAGGTTCGGGTTCTCAAGGGGCGAGACGCTATGATTAAGACGCATCTGCTGGTAGTTCTCCACTTCGGCCTCTAAGCGCTCTTGCAACTCGTTGGCGGGGATGTTACGAATTTCTGCAATTTTCATAATCAAGCGTTTTTGTCGTAGTCGTGACGCACTACGAATTTCGTCGTTACTGGTAGTTTCTGTGCAGCAAGGCGCAAAGCTTCTTTTGCTACTTCGAAGGGCACGCCTTCAATCTCAAAGATGATGCGGCCGGGCGTGATGGGGAAGACGTAACCCACGGGGTCACCCTTACCCTTACCCATACGTACGTCGGCAGGCTTCTTCGTGATAGGCTTGTCGGGGAAGATGCGAATCCAGCTTTGTCCCTCACGCTGCATATAGCGGGTCATGGCTACACGGGCGGCCTCAATCTGGCGACCAGTGAGCCAGTGCGTGTCAAGGCTCTTGATACCAAAGCTGCCAAAGGCAAGCTGGTTGCCGCGCTGCGCGTTACCTTTGCAGCGGCCTTTTTGTGGGCGGCGGTATTTGGTTCTTTTCGGTTGTAACATAGCTGTGTGTCTTTTAGTGTTTAGCGGTTGTTGTTACGACCACCGCGTCCGCGACCACCGCGTCCGCGACGTCCGTCGCCGAAGTCGCGACGAGGGCCGTCCTTTTCAGGGGTGAAGTTAGGAGCCAGGTCGCGCTTGCCATACACTTCGCCACGGCAAATCCATACCTTGATGCCTATCAAGCCGACTTTCGTCAGGGCCTCGGCGCGGGCATAGTCGATATCTGCACGGAACGTGTGAAGCGGCGTACGGCCTTCCTTGAACATCTCGCTGCGGGCAATTTCTGCACCATTGAGACGACCGCTCAGCTGAATCTTGACGCCTTCGGCGCCAACGCGCATGGCGTTTTGGATAGCCATCTTCACTGCACGACGATAGGCGATCTTACCCTCAATCTGGCGAGCGACGCTGTTGGCCACAATAGTAGCGTCAAGATCGGGGCGTTTCACCTCAAAAATGTTTATCTGCACGTCCTTGTCGGTCACTTTCTTCAACTCTTCTTTGAGTTTGTCGACCTCCTGGCCGCCCTTGCCGATGATGATGCCCGGGCGAGCGGTGCAGACCGTAATGGTCACGAGTTTGGGGGTACGCTCTATCACGATGCGCGAAACGCTGGCCTTGGCCAAACGGGCGTTGAGATAGGTGCGGATCTTGCTATCTTCGAGGATGTTCTCGCCGTAGCTCTTACCGCCGTACCAATTGGAGTCCCAGCCACGGATAATACCGAGGCGGTTGCTTATCGGATTTACTTTCTGTCCCATACTGCTTAAGCGTTTTCTTCTTTAGTTCCAACGAAAATTGTAACGTGGTTAGAGCGCTTGCGGATGCGATAGCCACGGCCTTGGGGGGCGGGGCGCATACGCTTCAGCGTAGCACCTTCGTCAACGAAGATACGTGTTACGAAGAGCTCTCCGTCCTCGGCCTTGCGGTCATTCTTCTGCTCCCAGTTGTTGATAGCGGAGCGCAACAGCTTCTCTACTTCAACGCTGGCTTGCTTCTTGCTAAAACGCAGGGTTCCGAGGGCGCGATTTACCTCCATGCCGCGAACGAGGTCTACCACGTAGCGCATTTTGCGGGGGGAGGAGGGACAGTTACGCAACGTGGCGTAATACTGATGTTGGCGGGCTTCTTTTCTTGCTTCAGCCGCTTTTCTTTTTCTTGCTCCCATTTATTCTTACTTTATTGTTTTCTGTAGTTGACTGATCGCCTGTCGTTGACTATTTCTTGTTACCGGCGTGGCCGCCAAACTTGCGCGTGGGAGCAAACTCCCCGAGCTTATGGCCTACCATGTTTTCCGTAACATAGACAGGGATAAACTTATTTCCGTTGTGCACGGCAATGGTGTGGCCCACGAAGTCGGGGCTAATCATTGAGGCGCGTGCCCAAGTCTTCACGACGTTCTTCTTGCCGCTCTCGTTCATGGCGAGGATTTTCTTCTCGAGGGAGACGGCGATGTACGGACCTTTTTTCAGTGAACGGCTCATGCTACTTTACTTTTTACGACGTTCGATGATGTACTTGTTGGACTGTTTCTTCGGAGCGCGGGTCTTAAGACCTTTAGCGTAGAGGCCCGTGCGGCTGCGCGGGTGTCCACCGCTCTGACGACCTTCACCACCGCCCATCGGGTGGTCGTGCGGGTTCATTACAACACCACGGTTGTGGGGACGACGGCCGAGCCAGCGGCTACGACCGGCCTTACCGGAGCTTTCGAGGGCGTGGTCGCTGTTGCCCACGCTGCCTACCGTTGCCTTACAAGCGCTGAGAATCTTGCGCGTTTCGCCGCTGGGCAGCTTAATCACGCAGTAGTCGCCTTCGCGGCTCGTCAGCTGAGCAAAGTTACCAGCACTGCGAACGAGCAAGGCACCCTGGCCAGGACGAAGCTCAATGTTGTGAATCACGGTACCAACGGGAATGTTCTTCAAAGGAAGAGCATTGCCGACTTCAGGGGCTGCCTCGGCGCCGCTCATGAGCTTGTCGCCTACTTTCAGTCCGTTGGGAGCGATAATATAACGCTTTTCACCGTCAGCGTAGAAGAGCAGGGCGATACGGGCCGAACGATTCGGGTCGTACTCGATGGTCTTCACGGTGGCGGGCACACCGTCCTTCTCTCTGCGGAAGTCGATGAAGCGGTACTTACGGCGATGTCCGCCGCCACGGTAGCGGACAGTCATTTTACCTGTCGTGTTTCTACCGCCGCTGCTTCGCTTACCGAAGGTGAGGGTCTTTTCTGGTACGGATGCAGTAATCTCTTCGAACGTACCAATAATCTTGTGTCTCTGCCCAGGTGTGGTGGGCTTAAATTTACGTACTGCCATTTCTTATCTTAGATATTGCTATAGAAGTCGATGGTCTCGCCCTCTTTCAGGGTGACGATGGCTTTCTTGAAACGGTTCGTGCGTCCTTTAATCAGGCCGCTGCGTGTGAAGCGGCTCTTGTTCTTACCAGCATAGACCATGGTGCTAATGCCAGTGACGCTTACGTTGTAACGGGCTTCGATTTCAGCCTTAATCTGGAGGCGATTGGCTTCAGGACGGCAGATAAAGCCGTACTTGCCTTCTTTCTCCGTGATGCGCGTCATCTTCTCGGTGACGATGGGTTTGATAATGTATGCCATAACTTGTCTTTTTCTTTTTTACTGCTGAGTGATTTCTTACTTGGCCAGTATGGCATCAATACCCGCAAGGGCTTTCTCGGTGATAACGAGCACGCCAGCATCCAGCACGCCATAGGTGTGGAGGTTGCGGGCGCTCATCGTGCGAACGCGGGGCAGGTTGCGCGCGGAGAGATAAACGTTCTCGCTGAGCTCTTCCATCAGGAAGAGGGGCTTCTTGCCTTCTACGCCGAGAGCCTTCAACACTTCGATGAAGTTCTTCGTGCGAGGGGCGTCGAACGTGAAGTCTTCCACAACGACAATAGCATTCTCCTGTGCCTTATAGCTCAGCGCACTGCGACGAGCCAACTGGGTCACCTTCTTGTTCAGCTTGATGCCGTAATCGCGGGGCTTCGGGCCGAACACGCGGGCACCGCCACGAAGCAACGGGCTGTTGATATCACCGCGACGGGCGCCGCCGCCGCCTTTCTGACGACCGAGCTTACGCGTCGAACCGCTCAGTTCGCTGCGCTCTTTGGTCTTGGCATTTCCGTGACGCTGAGCGGCCAAATATCGTTTCACGTCGAGGTAGATGACGTGGTCGTTGGGCGTAATGCCAAACACGCTGTCATTGAGCGTGACCTTGCGGCCAGTTTCCTGACCCTTGATGTTTAATACGCTTACTTCCATGACTTACTTCTCCACTATTACGATTGAACCATTGCATCCGGGAACGCTGCCTTTGAGCAAGAGCAGGTTGTGCTCGGGGATAACCTTTAAGACTCTCAGATTTTGGGTCGTCACGCGCTTGTTGCCCATCTGGCCGCCCATGCGGAGGCCCTTGAAGACCTTGGCGGGATAGGAGCACGCACCAATGGAGCCCGGCTTGCGCAAGCGGTCGTCCTGACCGTGTGTCACCTGGCCCACGCCGCCGAAGCCATGACGCTTCACGACGCCCTGGAAGCCGCGACCCTTGCTCGTGCCGGCTACGTCTACGAAGCTGACGCCTTCAAAAACGTCGGCTACCGTCAGCGTGTCACCGAGGTTTAACTCACGGTCGAAGCCGCTGAACTCGGCCAAATGCTTCTTAGGCGTCGTTCCAGCTTTCTTAAAATGACCCATCAGCGGAGCGGAGGTGCGCTTCTCTTTTGCTTCTTCGAAGCCTATCTGGACAGCTTCATAGCCGTCCTTCTCTACGCTCTTGATCTGAGTTACCACGCAAGGACCTACTTCGATTACTGTGCACGGCACGTTTTTGCCGTCGGCACCGAAAACGGAAGTCATTCCGATTTTCTTTCCTAATAATCCTGGCATTTCAGTGTTACTTGTTTATAAATGTTGTGTATGTGTTTTCTTTCGGCCGCGTAGCCCGCACAGCCATCAAAGGGAGCTTGGCGGGGCACGGCGTTGCATTGTTTTCGCAACCATAACGCACTCGGAATGAGTGCTAAAAGTAAAGCAGGTACCTGTCGTTTCCTACTTTTGCGGGTGCAAAATTACAACATTATTCTTTAACAGCCAAACGTTTCGGCTTTTTTTCTCAATATTTTACGAAAAAAGATGCTTCTTCATGAGCCGCAAAGCGTTTCCCGTCTATAACCAACGAACTGAACACCATGGGCTGGGGTGTTCAGTTCGTTGGTGCTCAGAGGTCGTGCTTGCTGAGCGGAGAACTATTTTGAAGCTATGGGCGTGTGCTACGGGGGCTTATCGCGCTTTTTGGTGGCTCTATCGTGATTGACAAGCTACTTTTTCGGAAAGTGTTCATGCGGGGATGGAATCGTTTCCATGCGGGCGTGGAAAAAATTCCATGCGGGCGTGGAAAGAATTCCATCCCCGCATGGAATGTGGTGTCTGCGCGCTAAAAACGTTTCCTAAGCACAAGGAGAGGCTACGAGGAGCCTTGCCGCAACTGATAGAGGCTTACTTGTCGAGCACTTCGTACTTTGAGTTGTTGCTCTTGTACTCTGGCACCATGTGCTTCATTTGGCGCACAATGGCCATGTCGTCGTTTTGCGCCACGGCGTCGTAGAGTTTTTTCAGTTCCTCGCACACGTTGTCGTAGGCTGCCTCGCGCACGGCGGCTATTTTTATCTTTTCGTGGAACGAGGGTTTGTCTGCCTCGCCCGTGCCCAATACCTCTTCATAGAGTTTCTCGCCTTCGCGCAGGCCTGTGTACTTAATCTTTACGCCTTGCGCCCCGCTTAGGCTTATCATCAACTTGGCAAGCTCTGCAATCTTCACAGGTGCGCCCATATCGAAGACGAAGATTTCGCCGCCCTGTCCCTTGGTACCTGCTTCAAGCACGAGTTTGCATGCTTCGGGAATGAGCATGAAGTAGCGCGTGATGTCGGGGTGGGTGACGGTGACGGGGCCGCCCGCTTCAATTTGTTTGCGGAAGAGCGGAATGACGCTGCCGTTGGAGCCCAGCACGTTGCCGAAGCGCGTGGTGACGAATTGCGTGATGCCCTTCACCTCGCCCGCCTTGATGGCGCGGTCGAGGCTTTGGACGTAGATTTCGCACAGACGTTTGGAGCATCCCATGACGTTCGTGGGATTGACGGCTTTGTCGGTAGATACCATGACGAATTTCTTCGTGCCGTACTTCACGGCGAGGTCGGCCAAGATTTGCGTGCCCCGCACGTTGTTGAGCACGCTCTCGGCCGGATTGTCTTCCATCATCGGCACGTGCTTGTAGGCAGCGGCATGGAAGACGTAGTCGGGACGATACTCTTTGAATATTTCCTCCATGCGCCCGGGGCGGCAGATGCCCGTCACTATCGTTTTTGCCTCTATCTTCGGGAATTTCTCGGCCATCATGAGTCGAACGTCGTGCTGCGGGGTTTCGGCTTGGTCGACAAGCACCATACGTGCCGGATTGAAAGCTGCGACTTGCCTGACGATTTCGCTGCCGATGCTGCCCGCCGAGCCTGTTATCAGCACGCACCGACCCGTCAGCTCGGCTGCAACGGCGTTCAAATCCACCTCTATTGTGTCGCGCTGCAGGAGGTCTTCGATTTCTACCTTCTTGAGCTGCATGGTCTGCATGGCGTCCTCCGAGTACTCGGTCAGAGGCGAGGAGAAGTATATCTTGATACCGGCGTCTAAGAGTTTATTGCGCAGTGTGGTATGGTGCAGAAAGTTTTTCTTTTTAAGCGATGAGATGAGGAACGCCTCGATGTCCATCTTCTGCATGAGTTCCACGAGGTTGTCGTCGGCAAAAAAGACCTTCTTCCCCAGCAGGACGTCGCCTTTGCGTAGTTCGCCGGGCTGTGCCACGAAGCCCATCAGTTCGAAGCGGGCGGGTTTCTCGGCACGAATGGTCTTTGCCACGGCCAGTCCGCCTTCCTTCACGCCATAAATAAAGGCTTTTTGCGCGCGCTCTACGCCGTAGAACGAGTCGAAGACGGCCTTGACGAGCATGCGCATGAGCCACATCAGCAACATGGCGACGAACGAAGCGAAGAAGATGTCGCGCGTGCGCACGTTTTCCATCATATTGTCTTCAACAAAAGCGAAGTAGTGGCCGATATACACCAGCACGCTGCTGACGAGCATGGCCGCTGCAACGCGCAGGAGATCGACGAAGGTGGTATAGCGCAAGATGCCTGCATACGTGCGAAATAGGCGGAACCCTATGAGGTACGCCAGCAAGACAACAACGACTTTTAACGAGTATCGGCCCAATACGTCTAAGAGTACGCTGCCTGGTTCGTGGATAAGTCCGGGGCGCAATACCATAAAGACGGCCATGTACGTCAGAAAGATAATAGCACAGTCAAGCAAGATGATAATCCAGTAAGGCAGTGCCTCTTTCTTAAAATACCAGTTCGTTAGTTTCTGAAAGAAAGACATAGGTTGATATTTGGGAATTCTATTGTTCGGATGTTGCCTGTTCGTGCGCTATCGTCAGCACATCTTGTGCCCCCGCTCTTATGACTAATTGCCGTTGCAAATGCAGGTGGAAGTATTTCTTCATAAACACGATGTAGGCCACGCCTAAAACGAGCGAGGCGCAGAGCAATACTTGCCAAACGGGAAAGAAGAAGCAGCAGGTGCAGACGATGGCCTGCAACGACATATATAATAAGGATACGCACACGTGAGGCCAGTGCAGTTCGTTGGCCAGGAGCTGAAACGCATGTTTGCGGTGGGGCTGCGAGATGCGCTCGCCCAGTTGCAAGCGGTGCAGAATGGTCAGCGTGCCGTCCACGCCGTATACAACGAGGAATACAAGCCACGACAAATCGCCCGAGGCCAGTATGAGCTGGCCTAACAGGAAAATAACGATGACGGCCATCGACACCGACCCTACGTCGCCGGCAAAGCAGCGGGCCTTTGTTCGGAAATTAAAGAAGCAGAACACCAAGGCCGAAGCAATGGCGGCGAGCATCATTTTTTCATCAGCAAAGGGAAGTGCCCACTTGTCAACGGCCAGCAGTGCCAGTAGCACCACGAGCGAGTAGCCTCCCGTAATGCCGTTGATGCCGTCCATGAAGTTGTAGATATTGGTGATGCCTGCACAGGCGAACAAGGCAACGGGCACGATGACCCACCCTTCAGGATAGATGAAGAGTCCCCATTCGGCACAAAGCAGCAACAGGCCTGAGATTTGGGCAATGAGTCGGATGCTGGGCGGGAGGCTATGCACATCGTCGATGAAACTAACGATGGCCAACACGCTTAGCGCGGCAAAGAACCAAGGATGGGCAAAGCCTGAAAGGACGAACCACAAGGCCATGCCCAAATAGAAGATGATGCCCCCGCCGCGCAGGGTGATGCGCGTGTGAGAACTGCGCTCGTTAGGCTTGTCGATGATGTTGAAACGGTCGGCTATACGGAAATAGACGAGTTCCAACACGAAGAGAGCGCCTATAAGGACAAGGAAATACGTTGGTAGGCTCATATTTTAAAGCATGTCTTCAGCCTGCAACGGCGTGTAGGGTCCGTCCTTCACTTCGAAGATGGCCGTATCGGGTTCCAGCACCTCGAGCGTGTGCCATTGTCCAGCGGGTATGTGCACACCCATCACGCCGTTTTCGCGACTTAGCACGGTCTCTTCAACGATGTTTTTGTTGTCATCGTAGAACATCACGCGCAAACTGCCTTGCAAGAGCAGGTAGGTCTCGGCGGTGTGGCGATGGCGATGAACGGGGAGTTCCGTGCCAGGTTGCAGCGCATTGATAAGTCGCTGGGCAGGCGCGTCAAGGCGGTCGTGGAAGTTATAGTTCATCCTTAAACGCGGCGACGCAGCAGCCTGCGCGCAGACGTCGGAAAGGAGGGCGGTGTTTATTAGTTGCATAGTTCAAAACTTTTAATGGTTTGTTCTAACCCTTCGGCGGCGCGCACGGGCATACGCTCAACGCCAATGGCTTGCTTAATCTTGCTGTTGGAAGCCACATAGTTCTCTGTCAGTTTCTGCAAGCGCTCAGTGTTGAGGGGAAGATGCGCCACGGAGCCAATCTTTGCCACACATTCCATGAAGGGTTTACTAAGATGCCAAATACGTGGCTTTTTACCTATTGTCGTGCAAATGAGCGTTATGAGTTCGTTGGTAGAAAGAGCCTCATCGTCGCACATATTATATACGCCCGATGCAGCTTCACCCGCTAACAGATGCTCCACGGCAAAGGTTAAGTTGCCAATAGACGTAAACGAACGTCGGTTTTCGAATGCGCCTAAGGGCCAGGGTATGCCGCGCCTAACAACTGCGAAAAGCAAATTGAGATTACCCTTGTTGCCAGGCCCGTGTATCATGCAGGGGCGAAGCACAAAGACCGACTTGCCTTCCTTTTCGCGCACGTCCTCTTTCGAAAAAATATATTGCTCGGCAGCAATTTTACTTTCGCCGTAAGGCCCTTTTGGTTTGGGTTGCACTTCCTCTGTCAAGACATCCCCCTCTACCCTATCGGCCGCCGCTTTGCTTGAACTGAAAAACACGAATTTCTTCGCCGTAGAAGCCAAGAAGTAGTCGTAGATTTGCTTTGTCAGCTCTGTGTTGATTTGAAAATACACATCGGCCTTAGCTTTGTTTTTCGTATCGTGGGCCTTACCCGCCAGGTGGATAATAGCATCAACCTCTGGCAAGTTCCCTTGCCTAAGGTCGTCCCACGAAAAAGTTTTCTTCACGCCTTCCACCTCTGGTGCCACGATATCCAGACCGTAAAGTGTGTGCTGGCTGGCGTACGCTTTCACCATATTGGAGCCTACGAAGCCGTGAATGCCCGTTATCAGTATGTTCATATTAAAGATAAAGCTAAATCAACGTATTGTTTTGTTACGATTTCTTTCGTATAATGTCCTTGGATGATGGTTTGTCCCTGCAGCCCCATTTGCATCAATTCTTTCTTAGAAACACACTTCAGCCACTGTGCCATGGCGTCAGCTTTTTCTTCGGCGCTCGTACCTCCTACAATCTTCGCACAACCCTTATCGCTTAAGAAATTGTAGAGTGGCGTGTCTTTCCCCGAACCTATCAACAAGGGTTTGGCACAGGCCATAATGGTATAAACCTTCGAAGGGAAACCTTCGCGCTCCATTTTAGGATTCATGAAGATGAATTGCAAGTCGGAATAGGCTATAATGGCTGGCATCATTTCGCGGGGCTGATAGGGAAGTATATGCACGCGCACAAGTTGGCGGCTCTCTACTTCTTCTGCCAGTTTGGCTTTCATAACGCCTTCGCCAACGATAAAATAGTCTACATCATCATGGCGCGTTATTTCGGCCAACTGTACGAGTGGTTCCCAATCTTGCGCATAGCCCACGTTGCCTGCGTATAGCAGCCTTATCCCCGAGGTCTGCGGAAAGAGTTGCGGATTGAGCACGCCTTTCCACTCCACGGGTTTATAAACTTCGGTATCAACGAAGTTGGGAATGATGTGGACCTTCTTCTGATCTTTGAACCGTGGCAAAATGGTGTTATAGAATATATCGTCGATTGTACAAACGGCATCGGAATGATTATAAACAAACCGCTCTAACTTGCTGAGCGTACTGTGCACGAGGCCAGGCTTAAGCTTCAGAATGTCGGGGTATATCTCCTGAACATTATAAATGACTTTGCACCTCTTCAGCTTGCCCAGCAACACACTCACAGCCCCCACTGTCAGCGGAGGCGAGGGTGCGAGGATCACATCGACGTTGCGTATGAATAAGGCGGTCAAGAACGATACGATATGCCAATACACAAAGCCCAACACGCGCAATAAGGTGCTATGGAATTTCTTTTGCGGAATATGATAGACCTTTATGCCGTTGAGCGAACTTTCTTTGCAAAATCCCCATATTTTCCAGTGCAAGGGTTGCTGGGCTATTTGCTCCTCAACGATGTTGAAGTGGGGCGTTGTGGTCAACACCACCACTTCATACCCCTCACGCTGAAAGCGCAACGCTATATCGTTATAAAGATAAGCGGTTGACACCCCATCGGGACCGAAAATCAGTGTATGGATAAGTACCTTTTTCATTAAAACTTTCTCCAAACCATTTTGTTGACAACGCCCGTATAACTTTGAATGATCTTAACAACCTTGGTGCTGACGTTGGTATCGACGTAGTCGGGCACGGGTATGCCGAAATCGCCCGCGCGGTTCATTTCAACTGCAGTTTCAATGGCTTGCAGCAGGCTACCAGCGTCAATTCCTGCCAATACAAAACAGCCCTTATCAAGGGCTTCGGGGCGCTCGGTAGAGGTGCGGATGCAAACGGCGGGGAAAGGCCGGCCGATGCTGGTGAAGAACGACGACTCCTCGGGGAGCGTTCCGCTATCGGACACCACAGCGAAGGCATTCATCTGAAGACAATTATAGTCGTGGAAGCCTAAGGGCTCGTGCTGTATCACGCGACGGTCCAGTTTAAACCCACTGACTTCAAGACGCTTGCGCGAACGTGGATGGCAGCTGTAGAGGATAGGCATATCGTAGCGCTCGGCCATCTGGTTGATGGCCGTGAACAGGCTCGTGAAGTTCTTCTCTGTGTCTATATTCTCTTCGCGGTGGGCCGAAAGCAGAATGTAGCGCCCTTTCTCCAGGCCCAAGCGCGTGTGCACATCGCTGGCTTCAATATCCTGCAAGTTAGCCGAGAGCACTTCCGCCATAGGCGAACCCGTCACGTAGGTGCGTTCCTTGGGCAAGCCGCAATCAGCTAAGTAGCGACGGGCATGCTCGGTGTAGGCAAGGTTTACGTCGGAAATGATATCCACAATACGGCGGTTCGTCTCTTCGGGCAAGCATTCGTCTTTGCAACGATTGCCAGCCTCCATGTGGAAAATAGGTATGTGCAGGCGTTTTGCCCCTATCACGGAGAGGCAAGAATTAGTATCGCCCAACACCAGGACGGCATCTGGCCGCGTTTGCACCATAAGCTTGTAGCTCGCATCGATGATGTTACCCATCGTAGCGCCTAAGTCGTCGCCCACGGCATCTAAGTAAACCTCGGGTTCTTCCAACTTCAAGTCGCGGAAGAAGACACCGTTCAGGTTGTAGTCGTAGTTCTGGCCTGTATGTGCCAAAATGGTATCGAAATACTGACGGCACTTCGTAATGACAGCTGCCAAACGAATGATTTCGGGACGTGTGCCTACGATGATAAGCAACTTCAGCCTGCCATCGGCACGGAATGCTACATTTGAAAAATCTGTTTTCATTATACTTCTTCGTAAAAGGTGTCGGGATGAGCAGGGTCGAAACGCTCGTTGGCCCACATCATGGTGACGAGGTCTTCATCCTGCGATAGATTAATAATATTGTGTGTGTAACCAGGCAACATGTGCACGGCTTGAATGTTCTTCCCACTCACGCGGAATTCCCACACTTCGTCGGTATCAATACGACGCTCCTGAATAAGGGCTTCGCCACTCACCACGATGAAGAACTCCCACTTTGTGTTGTGCCAATGCTGGCCCTTCGTCTGACCTGGCTTGCTGATGTTCACGCTGACTTGTCCGCCGCTCACGGTGCGCAACAGTTCGGTGAAACTGCCCCGCGCATCGCTATTCGTCTGCAAAGGAAATGCCACAGCTTCACGCGGAAGATAGGACAGATAGGTGGAATATAGTTTCTTTGCAAAGCTACCTGCTGGAATTTCGGGGACAACCAAGGTGTTGGGCTGCTCGTGAAACGCGTGTAAGAGTTCTACTATTTCGCCCAACGTCACGCTGTGCTCCGTTGGCACGTAGCAGTAACGCCCTGCTTCGTTCCAAATAGGTTGCAACCCGTCGAATTCGCAGCGATGCTCGCGCCCCTCTAAGGCATCCAGCATTTCTGCAATGAGGTCATCTATGTAGAGGAGGGTGAGCCGCGTTGAGGGGTCGTTCACCTGTATGGGTAAACCGTTGGCAATGTTGTGGCAAAACGTGGCGACAGCACTATTGTAGTTGGGTCGGCACCATTTGCCAAAGAGATTGGGGAAGCGATAGACCAACACCTTTGCCCCCGTCTCGGCAGCATACTGCAAAAACAAGTCTTCGCCGTCGCGCTTGCTGCGCCCATACTCTCCTTCGGCATAACGGCCTACGAGGGAAGCTTGAATGGAACTGGAAAGCATGACGGGACATGTGTTGCCATGCTTCTTCAGCGTACTGAGCAAGATGGAGGCAAAGCCAAAGTTGCCTGCACGAAACTCCGATGCCTCCTTGGGCCTATTGACTCCAGCTAGGTTAAACACGAAGTCGGCTTCTGCACAATACGCGTCTAACTCTTCGGGCGTAGAATCTATATCGTAGGCGAAAACCTCAACGTTGCCCGTCAGCGCAGGGCGCGTGCGGTCCTTCGACTCGCGAATGTTGCGCAAGGCTGCACAAAGGTTCTTACCAACAAAACCTTTAGCACCTGTTAAAAGAATCTTCATTTATACGTCTATTTGTGCTTTGGAATAATATCCGTGACGTTGAAAGGAAAAGGAAAAACCACGAATTAAAACGAATACACACAAAGATTAGTCCTTCTTCCTACCGTGTTTTGTTCTCGTATCTCCCTCTTCGGACGCTTCGTAGTTTCCTCCTTTCATTGCTAGGCCTTAGTCGCTTATTCGCTGCGTATTTCCTTAGCTTTTCGGCGGATCTCAAGGCCTAAATCCTCGCGCACGAAGCGCAGTTTCAGCAAGAGTGCCTTCATTTCCTCCACGGTGAGCCGCTTCGTGTTGTGACTATGATAGTCCTCTATCTTCGACATATCGGCATTGCCATCGGTGAAGAACTTGTCGTAATTCAGTCCGCGCGTATCGCAAGGAATGCGGAAGTAGTCGCCCATGTCTTCAGCGCGCGCCATTTCTTCGCGCGTCACGAGCGTTTCGTAGAGCTTCTCACCGTGGCGCGTACCAATCACGCGCACCTCGGTCTGCCCGTATTCGGGTTTCACCTGCGCATAGGTTTGCTTCAGAGCCTCCGCCAGGACATCAAGCGTTGCCGCTGGTGCTTTCTGCACGAAGAGGTCGCCATTGCGTCCGTGAGTAAAGGCGTAGATAACGAGGTCAACGGCATCGTCCAGCGTCATCATAAAGCGCGTCATGGCGGGGTCTGTGATGGTGATAGGCTTCCCCTCTTCCATTTGGTCAACCCAAAGCGGAATGACGCTGCCTCGACTGGCCATCACGTTGCCATAGCGTGTGCAACAAATCGTTGTCTTAGCATCGTCGCCCAGTTCGCGCCCTTTGGCAATGGCCACTTTCTCCATCAAGGCCTTGCTCATGCCCATTGCGTTGATAGGGTAAGCGGCCTTGTCCGTAGAAAGCACCACGACATTCTTCACGCCGTGCTCTATGGCCGACAGTAGCACGTTGTTCGTCCCGATGATGTTCGTCTTCACGGCTTCCATCGGGAAGAATTCGCACGACGGTACCTGCTTCAGTGCTGCGGCTGCAAACACGTAGTCCACACCGCTCATGGCCACATCCACCGACGTCTTATTGCGCACGTCGCCAATGTAGAATTTAACCTTGGCCGACTGCAACGCGTGGCGCATATCGTCCTGCTTCTTCTCGTCGCGCGAGAAGATACGAATCTCTTTGATGTCGCTATCAAGGAAGCGGCGCAACACCGCATTACCAAACGACCCCGTGCCCCCCGTAATAAGGAGCGTTTTATCTTTAAATACTGACATATTCTCTATTTATTTTATCTGTATTCCAAAGTTACTTTCTATGTATGCAACGACCTCCTGTTTTGTCGGACTTTTCCCAAGACGCTTCTCCATTTCGTAGAGCTTGGCATCTACGAGGAAGCGGTACCAATAGGCTTGCAGCGTGGCCCATACCAAACCTGGAGCGCCATCAAGGAAACCCAGGAAAAGGAAATAGCGCGTAAAGAAATAGGCAAAAGCGCGCAAGAAACGGGGCAAGCGATAGTAAAACCCTTTTTGCGCATTGCGCCCCTTCAAGTCTTCTGACTCGGATGCAGAGAAGAAGTGGTATTGCTTGTCTAATTCTGCAACAATCTCCCTATTAGAATAATTGTTATGCTTCTGCGTCCACGCCGTCAGTCCGTTAAGGTTTTCGTCAACCAGCAGCCCTTTGAAGTTCACGGCTTCGCCCTGTGTCAGCACGCAGCGCTCGTCCATCCAGCGTTGCTCCATATACACACAGCCCGTCCTCCACAAACGGAGCAAACGCACGGGCTTGATGTAGCCATGGCGCAGGTATCTGTTCAAGAATTTCACGCTCCGCGTGAAATTCACCCCCGTCACTCCAACCGTCAGGCTGGTCGAAATATTTCGAATTTCAGCTACCAGCTCGTCCGTCAGGTATTCGTCGGCATCAATGCGCATGGTCCATTCCGACGTTATCTCGCAATGCTCCAATGCCCACTGAAACTGCTGCGCTTGGTTCACATATTCGTGCTGAACAACCTCCGCCCCTGCTTGCCGAGCCAACGTGCAGGTATCGTCCGAGGAAAACGAATCGACCACAATAACGCGCTCCGACACTTGAAGCACATTCTGCACGCACCGCTCAATGTGGCGCGCCTCGTTATAGGTGAGGATGATGGTGGTGATAGTACTCATGAGTTTTAAACTATTCACGTTTCGGGTGTTGTGATACGGATGGGATAAATGGTGAGCAAAGCGTAGCATTTATTCCACCCGTATCACAACTTCCGAAACTTGTATTACTTACTTTTCACAAATCTTATCCAACATATCCTGCAACCTATCAAACACAAGCTGTTGCGATCGCGCCGCATTCCCTTCTTCGTACCTCAACACGGCCTCTGCGATAGAGATTGGCGAACTTGGTTCGAACACCTCCGATGGTTTGCATACAGAATACGTAAACGCTCTATCGGAAGCTATGACATCGCAACCACAACCTAAAGCCTCAACCAGTCCCAAACCAAAACTCTCGTTGAAGGAGGGGTAAATCGTGGCCTTACTCTGCAAATACAATGCCTTTACCTCCTCTCTTGAAACGAACCCGTGGTTCACGATGGGCACGCCCGCCTTCACGGCCTTGTCTAAGCGCTCCATGAAATCGTCGGCACTGGAACTGCATGTTAGGTGTAGCGTCTTCTTAAATCCTATGTCGTAGAGCATCGTCCATGCCTTCAGCAATTCTTGGTGACCCTTCGACCCTGTATATTCGCCAACGAACACATAATCCTCCCGCCGCTCTTCACCCGTCAAGGCTGGCGCAGGGAAATCGTAGAACGGAAATCGCTCTACTCTTTCTTGCGGCTCTGCAAAGTATTTGCGCAACTGCTTCTCGGTGTTTTCTGTCTGAACAAACCAGCAGTCGGTGTGCCTCTTCAATCTTTTTATGTAAGTACGCTTCATCCACAACTGCAAATATTGCTTCCAATCGCGGCTATCAGCCAGCGTCAGCATATTGATGTTATGAAAGTAGGTATAGACAGGCACATTCAGCTTATAGGGTGGCGGTATGTTGCCAAAGCAAAACACCGAGCTAAACGCTCCGCTATGCTCTTGATAGAAAGCTTTCCTATTCTTTAGCATGGCATCGCGCTTCTCCACATGAGGCAACCGCATAAACTCATCCCCACATCGCGCATCATAAAGCAAAAAAAAGTCTGCACCTCTTTCTTCAAGACCACGAACCAAATAGCGTAAGAGCCCTAAGGCTCCACCATAACAAATGTAAAGAGCGTCAACAAGTAGCATATACTTACAATTTCAAGTTTCGGCTGTTATGATACAGAGGTAAAGATGGTGCGTGAAGCGTACCACATCATGCGTAACCGCGTACCGCGACGAGCAAAGCGAGGAGTGGTGCGCGGCAAACTATCGACGATATGGCCAGTGCGCGAAGCGTACTGCACGTCACAAGGCTCCACTATGCATATTATTGGTAATACATTCTTATCATGTGCGGTACGCTCTGCGCACCGACTTTATCCGCCCGCCACTTACCGCGCATTCCTCTTCATTTCGCTCATCAGAATACGCGGTTAAGCAAGGTGTGGTGCGCTCTGCGCACCAAAGCAACAGGAACTTCAAAAACTTGAATCCTACATCTTATAATGCATACGCTCATAGCGCTTCTTGATGAGTTGGTTTCCGCCATACAGCATATACTTCACCTGTAGCGCCGAGGCAAACTGCACCAAGTTGCGCGCGGTCATACCGCCCACAACGGGTTCGAAGTAGTTGCCCGGTATGCTGGAATATACACGCTTGTAACCATACTTCTTTATCTCCTCAAGCAAGTGGTCGGAGAAATAGCCTATTGGCAAGCATATCTCGTCCACTTCTTTTCCGAGTAAATCTTCCAAATAGGCTTTCGACTCGCCCAACTCGCGTTTCAGCTCTTCGTCGGTGAACGTGGTGAGATCTTCATGGCTCCACGCATGACACTGAAAGATGAAGCCCTGCCCTTGCAGCTCCTTTATCTCCTCTTTATTCAGATACCCCTCTTTCCCTATCAGGCTTACGGCAAGGAAGACGGTAGGACATATATTCTCTTTCCGAAAATAGTCGCGCACATCGTAAATTCCCCGAAATCCATCGTCGAAAAGCAAAGCCACTTCGCGCTCGGCCTCGCTGATGCGGGGCACAATCTTAAAACCTTGTTCGCGTATCATCCTCACATGCTGCTGAAACAAGGTCAACGGCGTGCCCATATCCGTGTATTGCACGCTGGCAAACACATCGTGATAGTAGAGCAGCTTGCTCTTCGTGTTCCTGAAAAGACAAGCGCCACAAAGCAACATCGCGTTTTTAATTAACGTTCTTATCATAAGCTGCCGTTAGAAAATGTTCTAATTTTTGGCGGTATAGCCTATAATTCCAATGCTGATGCATCAGGTTGTAGGCCGCCTCTGCACATTGCTTTCGCAAGGCATTGTCTTTATACAAAAGTTTCATCCTCTCTTCAAGGGCTTCCCCACTATCATAAGGGAAGATGAAACCCGTACCTTTATCTTCTACTAAGTCGTAACGGGCTCCCACCTTGTCGCTCACAATCACGGGCAACCCAGCGGCCATCGCTTCATTAACCACAAGTCCCCAAGGTTCGTAGGATGAAGGCAAGACAAAGACATCAGCTTGATGATACTCTCTTACCAGCTCTTCGCCACTCTTTCTACCAGCAAAAGAGATGTTCGTCTGGGCTTGATAGGCTGCCTGCAACTCCTCTCGCAAATCGCCATCGCCAACCACTCGTAATTCAACGGCGGGATTACCCTGAAACGCTTGTTTGAAGGCTGCCAACAAGACGCGAAGGTTCTTGCATTCTACCAGCCTCCCAACATAAAGAAATCGGAAGCCCCTTTTCTCTTCCTGCACGGAAGTAGGCTTATACCTTTCGTTATCCACCATCATCGGACTTAAGAAGATGCGCTCCTCCTTCATCCCGTAATGTCGGAACAAGTCTTTGTGAGCCTTTGTTCCTCCTGCCAAGCCATAGCACCATTTCCTTTGAAACAGTAGGTGCAGATACATACTTTTAACCGCGCGAGCCACGCGATTGCTTGGGATGCTGAGAGGTGTGTCGGAATCTATACCGATAGGACGGCGTAGCACGAAGTTGAGCAAGAAAAAGAGGATGTTCGTACTATTGCTATACCCATTGAGGATGACAACATCGTTGCTGCGTAGCGTTTTCCACGCAAAACGCAACCGCTGCCATAAGGAAGCCGCTGCCACACTTTCAACTCTTTCACCCTCGCGCTGTGCAAACGACTGACCATACAGATACGCCCACTTAACGCCAAGCGGCTCATATACCGCCCTGTTACGGTCGATAGTATAGTTGGCAGGTTCGTAGAGGAGGGCAAAGACTTTCATTGTTCGTCACTTCCTTAAAATTTGCTTAGCAATCTGCTTTAAGAGATAGAAATTGAGCGATGCTATGTTCTTTATCTGTCCCCAATAACCCTTAGCGTACCTAAAAGTATAGAGGTTTTCAAGCTGAGGACGGAAATTATGAACTTTGTAGGGATACCATCCGCGAGCAAAGTTGAGTTCTCCCCCACCTTGTTCACATAGTTGTTTAAGCACTCCCAACACATTCCATAAGTTGTGTGCTTTTTCCTTATAAATTGCTATCCACTGTATGTAAGTATTCTTCTCCTTTAAATCGGGTATTAAAAGGCTGGCAGCAACAGCATCCTCCGCAGATTTCGTCAAAGCAATGTGCAACATGCCGCCTTCGTAAAGCGTTTGCAAAAAAGAAATAAAGTCTTCAGAAAAATAGGATGCTTCGCGCATCTTAGCTGCTATCATCTCGCCAATGATTTTTCTTACCTCTTCTGGAAAAGCGGTCTGTTCTGCTGAAACAATCTCCGTTCTTACATTAGTAGCCTTTTTATCTACATTTTTCAAGCGATAGCGCTCTTTTGTGTTCAGTGCAGGCAAACATTTGAAAAGATCCTCTCGTTGTCCAGCAATAACTTTTACAAGCGAATAACCAGCTTCAGACGAAACAATAGAGCCCTTAAGGAAATACCTCAAAAAAGCTAAAAGCGGACTTTGCGCAGGAATGTTCTTAAAACACATCCTACGTACGTCGCTATCGGCTTGTATGTAGTCGGCTATTTCCTCATATATATGGTAGTCGGAACGGCTTTTTGCATCGACAATGATATCACAAAAATCTGTATTGCTTTCGTTCAAAAAAGATAGAGTTCCATCTTTACTTAATACGCATGGCATAATAGCACAAAGCTCTGCCCCATTCTTCTTATAGCAAAACAGAACATAAGGTTTATCGCCAGGCGAATGAAAATGCTCCCAGGATGTCTTAAAATAGAGGAAAGACTGAAAGGCTGTTGTCCCAACTGACGAAGTCACTAATTCTTTCCACGTGTCACTCTGCTTTTCAAGACTTGATAGTTCGTTATACAGACGTATCATCTGCCATCATTAATTTTGCAGGTTTAACTTTTCGCCTATTATACGCATATAGATAGGCCGACAACACAGCCATCGACATATAAAACAATGTATTCTCAATTTCGTGCACACCAACCCAAACGGCTTCGAAAAAGGCAGCTACAATCAAACTAAGTAAGATGCTTATGTGAAAGCGAACAGCTACATGACGAATTGGGTATAGCTTACGAAAATAATGAAGAGCGTAAAACCATATTGCGGCAAACAAGAGCAATGCAAAAGGATAACCCATAAACTTGATGTGCTCCAAATAGCCACTATGCGAACCTAAAACCGACAACTTGGCTGCTTTACCCACATTTTGCGCCCGATACCCCCATCCCGAAATAGGCTTCTGGGCTATCATTATTCTAGCCGCTTCGCGTTCTACTTCACGATTATTGCCTTCCTTACCTTCTATTGTATTTTCCATACGCTCAACGCCAACAGTTTTAATACCCATTCGAGGCAAGGCATAAAAGACGATAAAAGACATAACTAAACTTACCAAAACAATCCTCAGGGTAAGACCATAACGAACAAATAAAATAACAACTGCCATCAGCATAGCATTACGACTACCACCACCCAATATACCTATCAAACACACCAACACCGAGAGCCAAACATACCACGGCATGCGTTTGAAGAAAAAAAGGAACTGGGCTAAGGCTATTGTACCCATCATACTCGTTGTATTGCTATTTGTAAAGCCTAACTGCATACGCTGATTACTGGATAACTCCCCCATACCACCAAATAATATAGAATACAGCAATACGCCCGTAATCAAGAAGGCAAAGAGGCGAGATGACTCTTGAAAGTAGAAACTAAAATTGCTTGTAACTCCGGCTATCACAATGGCAAAAACAACAACTTTGGATAGCACATAGAGCAAAGTTTCTGCTGATATTGTGGAATAACCCAGCGTAAACTCATACAACACATAGATGCCAGCTAAAAGATAAAGCGGCTTGCATGCACTGTAAACCTTCGCTGAAAGGCAATAAGGCACTAATAACAGGCCTAAAGCCAAGAAGACATAAAATAATGTCCCCGACAGAAATCCAAGGATTTTAGTTTGCGCTAAAAGGTTTTCAACAATAAACAACAACAAAAGATATTTTCGTAGAAATTGCATAATAATAGTGGTAATTACATGCTACCATCAGCTTAAGCTATAGAAATCACCTATAAAGAAGCCGCTCCTTTAAAGTTAACACCCTTGCCTAAAAATAAGAGCGCATGAAATTAAAAGCTTTGACAACCTTTTGCCTGAAAGTATAACGCTTTAGAACATCACTCATAGAAACGGCCTCGTATTCTTGTCGAGTCATCTTCCCACGATAACCATAATCTACAGCAATCTCGTTGTTAGCGAAGAATTCTATCAATTCAGGCTCATTTAACCATTTCCCATTTATGACGGCTGAACAATCTTTTATCCAAAGATAATCATAGATTGGAGGAGAAGATACAATATAGACCTTTTCGGTGTAGCGGGACGGCCAGCGACGGGCACGTGCTGAACCATATCCTTCAAATCCCCAAATACTCTCCCATGGGCGCAACCACTTCAAGAGAACACTTTTACGCCAAATGGTTGGCACGAAGTGCGTCTTCCACCCTCCGCGATGTATCAACTTGTATTCCAACGCCTTAGCTCCATTATACTCTGAAGGTTTCAAGTTGCGTATCCGCGTTCCGTTAAATTGGAATGAGGCGATACTTGCGTCCTTATCCATAATATCAAGTATCTCCTCAAAGTAAGATGTTTCTACCTGGTCGCAACAAAAGAAATCATCAAGCACAAGGAATACATACTCTGACTCTATCCGATTTAACGCATCAGCAAAACGACGGCTCCAACTAATAGCTTTATCGCCATACTTGTCTAACTGGTTTAGCGTCTTCACACTAAAAGCTAACTCTTGACGCGGAACAAATTGTTTATGCTCTGTGCTAAGATAGACAGGATAGGGTATATCTTGCCAAAACTTGTTTATACAATCAAAAAAAGGATGCCAAAGGTCTTCATACGCATCACACGAAGACATTAAAAACGAAAGCCGGTTATTCATATCAATAGTTGGTTTTATTAGGGGTGTTCTATCTTTGTTTTTCCACATAGCCTGCAACTTCCCGAGTAGCAAACCCAGCTCATAACGAACACGCGCCAAGGAAGATAGGACAGCGCGATTATCCCAGTGGAAACGAGGCCATTCCTCCTGCTGCCAGATATACATACAGATTTTGAATATGCCTATGCGGAGAATAATGCCCTTAATCTCCGCAACATTTGCGGTAATAATAACGCTTATCCAGTTTTTTTACTATCTTGATCCCCCATGCAACAAACGATACTTAAGGACAATTCCCAATTCAAGGTTTCGGTAGTTGTGATACGGGTGGATAAATGGTGCGCGAAGCGTACCACACCTTGTTTAACCGCGTACCGCGAGGAGCGCAGCGACGAGTGGTGCGCGGAAGACAAGCACTGAGATAGCAGTGCGCAAAGCGTACTACACGTTACAAGTCCTCTTTGCAACAGAACTTCTTAGCAATTCATATCTTTAATGTGCGGTACGCTCTGCGCACCGACTTTATCCGCCCCTCAGCTACCGCGCATGGCGTGGTGCGCTCCGCGCACTATCGCCGCAGGAACTTCCGAAACTTAAATTCCTCCACTACACCTCATCGCGCTATTGTCTTCGTGAATTTTGCTCCCTCTTCGTGCCCTTCGTGGTTCCAACTTTCCTCAACATGCTCCTCCAAAAACTGCCGTACTAAGCTATCAATCCCTACGTCTATCGTCAGCCGCTGAGCGTAGCGCGCTTGTCGATAGGCCTTTATCTTTTCTGATAGAGCCTCGTCATCGCCTTTATCTATGAGCCATTTGTCGGCCTCTTCTGCTGCCACGATTTCTGCAATGCCCTGCCCTTTCACCGCCATAAAAGGCGTACCGCAAGCATAGGACTCGGTATAGACGCACCCAAAGGCCTCCCAATAGGACGGCAGGACGAAGAGGTCCAGACTGCGATAGAAGGCGGGGAGCTCGTCATGAGCCACTTCTGTTAAGAACGCGATGTGGTCTGACAGTCCGTGCTCGCGCACATAGGCCTCGCAGTCGGCCAGAGTCCGACCGCTACCAATAAACCGCACGCGCAAATCGTCCATTCCATCGCGGATAAGGCGCTCGGCAGCGCGGATAAGCGTTAGCTGGTCCTTCAGAGGCCAGAAGTTGCCAACACAACCAATAACGAAACCCTCGTGCACTACGTTATCAGCGCCAGGGTTGAAGAGCGAGGTATCTACGCCATTATATAGCACGTACTCAGCTTTCAACTTCACGCCCTCAACGGCTTTCACGTAGTCCAAGGTGCGGCGGCTTACGCCCACGTTGAGGTCGGCCTCGTTGCAAATAGCACGCCCGTAGCGCCGCATCCACGCTTGATGCCAGTCGAAACGGGCCAACCGCCCACTGGTTTCACTCATCACGTCGAAGCCGTGGTGCTGCACGATGGTCTTGATGGCAGGGTTCATGCGCTTCAGGCGGACGGCGTAGAAACCGAGGTCGGTCACGTGGGCATGGCAAACGGCAATGTCGTGGAGCGCAATGCCCTCCTCCTTCAGCTTTCGCACCAAGGCCCTCACGGACAGCGCATCGCTCAGGCCATTGGGCAGCAAGCAACTGGGCGGTGCATAGTGAGGACACCGCAACACGCGCACGCCCCCAAACTCATAGTCCCCTCCGCGCTGCCAAAAAGCGTATGGCTTCACCACGACCACGCGATAATCGCTCACGCGCTCGATGGCTCGCGTCTGGTCGTAGATGAACGGGCCATGAAACGAGTCGGCCTCGGGAAAGAAGGGCGTCAGGATGAGGTAAACCTTGGGCATACGGATAAAATTTATACCACTAAAAACACAAAAAGAACACTAAACACACAAAAGCCGCAGAAGTATTCGTGTTCATTTGAAAGCATTCGCGTCTTTCGTGGTTAAAGTTTTATGTCTTTTGCGGATTTTTGAGTCTTTTGCGGACTTTTGAGTCTTTTGTAGTTAAGAGCTAAATCGCAAATAGTCGTGGATCCTCATTTCCACCTGCCTATACCCACTCACTATGCGCTCCCCCAACCGCGCCGTGATGCCCCCCAACAACAGCCGGCGGAGCACTTCTACTACGACGCACACAGCCAGCAGCATCAGCAATTTGCCTAAGACGTACAAAGGCAACGCCGCGCTGTCGGCTTCCATGTTCCAATATGGCAACAGCAGGCCGTGGAAAAGATAGAGCGGAAAGACGAATCCCGCCAGCGCATTCACCCACCGAACAACGCACGTCCCGCGTTGCGCAAGATATACGATGCACGAGGCCTCAACGAAAATGAGCAGATTGGTGTCGTGGCATAGGTCGAGAGCCACCTTCCCACTGCGCAAACTCAACACGCTATTGCCCACAAAGATGAGCGTAAACGCCGCCGCAAGCAACAGCCACGCATGCTCGCGCACGAGGCGCGGAAACCCATAGAGCCCGTAGTAGCGCCCAGCCAGGTAGAGGAACACCACGTACAACGTCCCCTTGCCCTTATCGCCCGTAGGATCGGCAAATGTCAACGTAGGCACTACCACCAAGAGCAGCAACAATAAGCCTACAACCTTCCCATACGCGCTTCGGCCCAATCGCTCCGCCGCCACATTCAGCGCGGGCGAAAGGCAGAACAGCAAGAAATAGGCCGTCACGAACCACCAGCGGCGCGAGGCGATAGGAAATACCGCGTTGCGAAGCGTCTGCGCCGTGATGCTCTCCGTGCCCAACGCTGCCTGACATAGCAGCAAAAGCATTGAAAAAGTCCAAATCAGCAGCCAAAACTGCACAAGACGCTCCAAGCGAAACCGTATGCCGTAAAAACCGCTAATCAACACAAACACCGACACGCCTGCATTGCCTACCGCATTCCACAGCACGATAAACTCGCGGTTCGCAGGGTTCGTAGTCTGGAAATACGAACCCAGCACGTGCATCCCGCATATCATCAAGATAGCACCAATGCGCAACGCTTCAACCCGCGAATTGCGCGTTGAAGAAGCGGGGAAACACTGCGAAACTATCTTTGCTAACATAACAAAACGGAAAGGCTAAAACCACGAAAGAGGCGAATGTTTGCGAATGAACACGAAAGCATTATTGCAAATAATCAGCCTATCGCATTCGAAGTCCTCATGTTTTTTGCGGTTTCCCAAATAGGAGTTTCAAAACGTTTTTCTGTGGCAGATGATTTGCGCCTTGCCCTGACAGCCGCACTTTCAAAGCCTGAAAGGAAGACTTTCAAAGCCTGACAGTCGGACTTCCAAAGCCTGAAAGGAACACTTTCAAAGCCTGAAAGTTGGCCCGTCAGAGCCAGAAAAAACGTTCTTTTGTAGTTTAACGATTGTAGTTGACTACTTGTGGGCTTACTCACGATAAGGGTTGACCCCAGATTAAACTTAATTTTATTTCACGTTGACTCTACTTTATGTTCGTCAGAGCCAGAAAAAAATGGCGACTCGAATTCGCACGTTTTCATCGGCCTAAAGTCTTCATCCTTTTGCGCTAATTTCTTCGCCCTTTTTTGCCTTTCCCCACAGTAAGAGGCCTGCGGCCGTCAGCAGGTAACGCTGGCGGGGATGGCGGGATGCATCGGGATAGAAGCGTCGCACGAGGCCAGCATCGAGGGCTGGATGCAGATAGCGCTGCAAGAAAGTAGGACGATGCTTCAATTCCAACTTCTGCATCGCCTCGGCCACGCTTAAAGAAGAGGCACCCAGCGCACAGACTAACCGCAGGACAGCCTCATCAGCCAATGCCTCATGAGCTTGTTCGGTACTTGTTCGGTTGGCGCGAAGAATGAGCTATTTGTGGGTGACTTAATTCTAGCTTCAGATGTCCAATACTTTCGGGTTCTTCGTCAGCATAAATCTTAAAACCACTACAAACACTACAAGCTCTGCACTTTTAATGCTCACAAATGAATTGCGCTGTGTTTGTAATAGCTTGTCGTGTGTGTAGTGGTTCCACTGCGAACGGAAAAGTACAAAACCGCTATTGTCGAATGTTTATAATATATGTTATGCAAAGCACTCATTCGCGATGCAGATAATGGTAGGATCCCGTGTCGCTCACCTTCCGCGCGGGATTTCCTGCCCACGTCGTGCCAGGCTCGGTGATGCTTTTCGTGACAACGGCATTGGCGCCTATGACGCAATCGTCGGCGATGGTGATATTTCCGATGATCTTTGCACCACTTCCTATAAAAACGCTGTCGCCTATTTGTGGCGCGCCATGGCGGTCGTAGCGCCCTTGTCCGCCAATGGTGACATCGCTGAGGATTTTGCAGTTGCTCCCAATCTTAGCTATCGCAGAGATGACCACCTTTCCGTGAGATAAGTGCAATCCAGGCCCTGCTACGCCAGGGGAGAGTTCAATGCCCGTTTGAGCCCGCAACTTACTAAGCCTCGTACTATAATAAAGCCTTTTAACGCGATTTACCCCCCCCAGAGTTGGCTGTATAGTACTCCAAAAAACGTAGGTACGTCATAAAGCGAACGTGACGATCGGGAAAAAGCCAATGAACGATGCGCTCTTTCAGCGTTAAGTGCTCAGGCCAACCATAGGCTCTGCGGTCGGCAGCGATATAGCTTTTTAAGTCGGCCAATGTTTGTATCATAATAAAGGGAGTGCTTATAAGGGGTATTCTATCGCGTATTCAGCCCACGTTTGATGATTTCCGCTGCGACCATTAAGTCAAGTGCAGAGTCAATATCTACGGAGTCGATATTGTTCATTTCGTAGCCTAAGCTACGCGAGCCGTAGTAATGTTTTTGTGCGAGATATTCGGGAATCTTTGCTATCTGAATGGCACCATTAGGTGTAATGTCGTGATAGTTTTGTCGGCGATAGCGGGAATAGTCGATATGGAAATAGCCGAGTGCACCATGCTCGTCTAATTCGTGAACAAGCACTCTGGGATGATCAGCTACTTTGACCGACGTCAAGAAGTCAAATTCATCAATGCGAGCATCAAAAAGTTCAATAGCTTCGCGCACATGTTTTGCAGAACGAAGTGGCGAGGTTGGTTGCAACTGCAAAAATTATCATAGTTCTCCGTTAGGCGCCCTAAGAGGTCTTCCATCACGTCGTAGGTTGTAGCCGTATCACTACTTTGCGCTTCGCCACGCATCATGACATCTGCACCCCATTGGCGTGCTATATCGGCATAATGCTCCGAATCGGTTGAAACTAGTACCTTTTCAAATAGGCCTGTCTGCGTTGCAGCCTCAATAGACCATGCCATCAATGGCTTTCCGCAAAGGTCTATAATGTTTTTATTCCTTAGCCCTTTAGAACCACTTCGGGCTGGGATAATAGCTAAACGTTTCATCGCGATGCTTTTATTATTTGGTTATCAGATGCAGGAAGACATCTTTTCTGAAAGGTGTATAAAACTTATAGTACCAGTCTTTTACAACTTCTCCATCTGCTTGGTATTGCTTTCTGTCTTCAATACGCGTTAAGACATCATGCAGAGACAACCCTTTATAAAGGGGATATTGGAAATCGTCATAAAATACTTCCTTTCCTATTACTCGCTTCGAATTAATCATTACGAACGACGGGATGCCATATTCTGCAAATTCAAAAGTCGTAGTAGAATGCACAATCAATTGAATTCTTGCGATTTTAACTAATTCTATCAGCGGTAGCTTAGTCTCTTCAATAAAGTTGTAGCGTTCAAACCAATCGTCAACTGATATAATGTTGTTATAACGAGGGTGATGCTTGATAAGAACTTTATAACCCATCCCATCTAATTGAGCAATGAAGTCGCCTACCATTTCTTTCTCGATGTGAAGAGTTTCTTCGTCATAGTCGGCTGTTAGCTGTAAAGAAATAACTATAATCTTTTCTCTAAAGCCACTATTACTAATTACGTTTTTTGCAATGGGGTATCCGATGACATGAACTTTATCGGACAACAAATCTTCTTCTCCGCGAATAAAAGCCTTGCGATAACCTTCGCCCCACATGAGCCAATGAAGGCGAGCGTCAGTAAAAGCTGAACGCAGCTGTTTGTGCTCATCAAAGAAGGTCTTATGATATTTGGTCAATACACCATGCTGCGTGTCATACACTATCGCTTTCGTATGAAGCGCGAGGAACAAATGTTGCATTGACCCGCTGATAGTGACGTAGCGCGGATAGCGCAGGCGGCCAAAGGTAAGGATGTTGACGAGGCGGGCTACATGGGGTTCGGCGGCATAGAAATCCTTGATGCCTGCCAGCTTCACCAGTTTCCTCAGAATGAGAACAAGGACGAAGAAGGCATCGGCCTTAATGGCACGGGGGTTGCGCGGTTTGTCGGTGCCCCAGTCGGGTTCCTCAAGGAGCTTGTAGCTTATGCCAGCCTCCTCGCAAGTCTGCAACAGGGGGTCGAAAAAGGGATTCGTGCCTGCGGCAGAGCGATTGAAGTGTTGCGGATAATAGAACAGCACCTGCGCCTTGCGCGCAAAAATGATGCGAAAGGCGATTTGCAGGAAGGAATGGAATATGTCGAGAAGGCGATGAAGCATAATCAATGCTTTGTTTTAACCACAAAAGGCACTAAAGTCCCACAAAGGACACAAAGAGTTTTTTGTGTGTTTTGTGTTCAATTTTTGTGGTTTTTGTGGCCTCTTTTTGTGTCTTTAGTGGTTTAAGTTTACGATATAAGCGTTCACCCCTTATAGATTTCCTCTATCACCTCTTCCCAGTCTTTCACGTGGCGCGACCAGTCGAAACGCTTTCCTAACTCTATAGCATGCTGTGAAAGGGCGGGAAGTTTTTCGGGATGCGCCACTAAGTCTTCTACAACCGCCACGGCCTCATCGTAGGTATGAACTACGAAGCCGTCCTTACCCGATGTTATCCATTCCTGTGCTCCATAATCGTCGTAGCACAAAGTGGGTACACCCGCGCAGGCCGTTTCGAGCATTACCTTGGGAAAACCTTCACTGCGCGAGGGAAAGAACATCAAGTCCATCTGCTGCAACAAGGAGGCCATCCTAGTATGGTCGAGGCGGCCATGGTAGGTAACGTTGGTCAGTTTTTCTCGCTTAAGATAATCCTCTAATCGTTCATCATTCCACAGATTGTTGACACCAATGATATGGAACGATAAAGAAGGAAAAGCTCTTGATATCTTGAAGAAATCGTCGATGCCTTTATTGATGAGATTGTTCCCGATAAAAACAACTTGTTGCAAAGGTCGCTGACGCGCTACCGAGTTCAAGAACTGCTTGCTGTTTACACCCAGATAAAGAATTTTCTGTGCAAAGGTGAAGCCAAACTTCTTAGAGACAACTTGCTGGATATGGCGTGTTATAGCGTACAAATGAGGTTCGCATTGCTTATAATCGGCTAACATCTTGTCTGAATCTGGCACCTTCGCCAAATCTGAAGCACTCAATATGCCCTCAACGGTATTAAAAATCTTACAACCCGAAAGCTTGGCTACAGCTCTGCATAGGCCCATATAACCTCCCTTTGGCAGATACGCCACATCGCACCGCAACATACCGATGAAATAAGGTATCCACCCTAAGAAGCGGATGGGCCGATAAGCATGCAGATAATGCACGCCTGGCAGCTTCTTAAAATCGTTAGCATTCTGATACCAGAACGTCATGGTCCACACCTCGAAGCGCTCCTTGTTGAGATGCTCGGAAAGGGCGCGACAATTGATGTTCTGCGCATTCAGGAAATTGACGTAACCCCCAAGAAATACTTTGATACGCTTTGACATACTAATATGTGTTCTTCTCGTAACACTTCTATTTTTAAGCCCCTATAAGATGCTCGCGGCGCATGAAGTTTAACAATTCGCGAGGATCAGATCGGAACGGGACTTTAACTAGGGTGCAAGGTACATCTTTGAAACAAGCCTCTATGTTTGCACGCGTTTTCAAAATGAAATCGGCCACAGAAGTCATTTGATTAAACTTTGGGAGCATTAAGGCATGATTGAAGATTTCCATACCAAGATATAGTTCGCTAAAAAGCATATTGGCATTAAGGCGGGCAAACTCTGCAATAGGCATTGGTTCGTGTTCGAAGGTTTCTTTCCCGTGATTTGTCAGATAAAAGACCTTCTTAACAGGCTTATTGGTTGTTATTCGGTCTCCAAAAAGCTCCTGCGGCGAAGCAAGGTATTTCAATCCGCTCTGTTTGATAAAGAACCACTGCAAGCGCTGCCAACGCGACATATGCTGCACCACGTTTTCAAGTTGAGGAAAGTATTGCAATTGGTGACTCTTCATAGCCATGGCTCGCCCTATTTGGTGGGCATGGCCTTGCTGGTCAATGGCCGAAAAATCATCGGAGATAAAATCGAAATCTAAATCTTCTGCAAAGCGAAGAGAGAGTAGCAACGAACTCTTTCCTGCACCTGGCGTAGCGGTTACGACGTAGGCTTCATCGTTGATAGCGAAGGAGCAGGCGTGAAGGAAGCTACACCCATCGGCTATATTCACTTGCTGCACACTGTTGAGATAACCACGCGTATAGAAACTATTGATTTGCTGTTCAACAGCGGAAAAAAACTCACGCGAAAGTGGCCGCCGCTTTTCATTTTCGATTTTTGTAGGAGCATCCAATTGGAAATACACCCGCTTCAAACGCCCTTCTTCAAAATCGTAGCCAAAGCCGTTGCCATGACCAAACATAAAGGCCTGCGTCGCGTTGGTGCGGGCTGTTTCGCACATAATAGCCTCTGGACCCGACTTGAAAAAGTCCTTCAGATGGTCGGTGAAAACGAATGTCAATGCAACATCTTTACTCTCTGAAGGAAGAAAATATCCAAATAATTTTCGCAGTGCTGCATCGGCAGATTCTTGAAGATAGGTGTTGCGAATACCAGAAGTGTCAAACAGGACAGCCCGGCCAAGGTGGTTAATGCGGTAGCTCATATTGAGAATTGATATTGACGTTAGGAAAATGAAAGAAATAATATTTGAGGAGGAACCTTATCATTGTGGCTTGTTGCACTAACGATTTAGAAGGATAAGCTGGGCTAAGTCGTCAAAGTCTCTTCCTCGAACGGTTACAGCCTTTACCTCAACATTTTTTGCTATAGACGTTAGCACATCTCTTTGTTTTGCCTTATGCGTTTCGAGGAATGGATATTTCAACCGAAGATAACCATCATAGTCGAAATAGCGGCGACTTTCTATATCAAGGCACAGAGACATTTTCTTAACAAAGTCCTCTTTTGAGATAAAGGATGTTTTGGTTTCATCGCTACTCTCGGCCCAATAGAAATCGCTAATTGGGTAAAACTGTGCTGATGTTTCTGTGGATGTTATATCGGTATAGTCAAGTTTCACACCAAAATATCGCGACTCGAGCCAATCAGCCACATGACTCTTGAACCGCCCTGGATGATGCAAGCAAAAGGTCTTTAGACGATATAGCCACTTTGATTTGTGCAAACGCCGAAGCATAGTTTCAGTGTAGGGATACTCGCAAAGATAAATCTTTTTAGTATAAGGAAACACTTCGCCCTTAGCATTCAATATGGCAAAATCATCAGAGATAAACTTAGCACCCCGCTCTAAAGCATAAAGCATCACCTCTGTTTTCCCTACACCGCCAAAGGCACTAACCGTTATGACCCGACCTTCGTAGATAAAAGCACCCGTATGAAGAAACACCAAATTGAAAAGAGGGGCATAAATGCGCACCAACATTTCTAACGTAAAAAACGCTATATCAGCATCAGCTTTGCTTCCAAGCACTATGCGAAAACTTGCGGGAGAAAGGGCGAGTTTTATGATTGATGTGGCGCTATGGAGATAGAGGCCTTCGGATGTTTCGTAAAGAATGCCTTTCCGAAGTTCAACAGCTCCTGAAGGCAATTCTAAAGATTCGTCAACGATAACATCTCCTACTACAGGCAATGTTTCTGACGCCCCCAACAGCATGGAATGGTATTCGTCGAGGATTTTGACTGTAGCTATGGTTTCGGTGCTATAAGATAACTTGACACAAAAGGTATTGGCAAAATGAATTCTATGAGTTTTCATCGGAATGAATAATCAGTTCCGCCAATGTGTCGTAGTCTTTTGATTTTAGTGTGAAAGTTTCTATTGATAAGTGTTGAAGCGTTTTCTCTATGGTGTCTGCGTGCTGCCGACGGCGAGTTTCCCAAAACGGATAGACCAGTCCAAAGTAACCATCAAAATCTACATATTGGCGAAACTCGTTTAACATACAAAATTGTATTTTCCTAA
The DNA here is from genome assembly GCA_900317635.1 of uncultured Prevotellaceae bacterium. Classification (GTDB taxonomy): domain Bacteria; phylum Bacteroidota; class Bacteroidia; order Bacteroidales; family Bacteroidaceae; genus Alloprevotella. The sequence continues at coordinate 125,875 of ONHN01000005.1, forward strand.
CAATCGTGCTGCGTGAAGTTTCGCTGCGTCCTGTATGGTCACTCGCGTCTAACCAAAAGTTGCGCGCGACGGAATACGCTTGTAGGGGGGGGTAATTATCGTTGATCTGTAATACTTTATAATCTACTGCGATATTGAAGCGTCCCCGAAGTTTGCGATAAAGAAACCTTGATAACCTATCACTGCGCTTTTGCACCAAGCACTTAAAGCGATAAAGTCTTCGGTTTAACTGCAACGTTTCTATCTGAGCATCGGAAAAGGCATAGTCGTGTAATCCTATTTTCCTTAGGTAAGGATAAAGATTTCCTTTTGTATCGTAAACCACAAGGTCGTCGGAAAGATAGGTTGCTCCTTTTGATAAAGCTGAAACCATGACCTCACTCTTACCCGCACCGCCAAAACCATGCAGCGCATACACCTTGTCGGCGTATGAAAAGCTGGCTGCATGGAGGAAGACGCGGTCGTAAAGGGGTAAATAATAGTTTAGAAGTGCTTGTAGGAGTACGGGAAGTGCGTATTCGTCTGCTGCGTTATTTGCTGTTATATGAAAGGTATCTTCTGTTAAACGAATTCGTATCACAGAACAGCCTTCACAAACGAATATGTCGTCCTGAAAAACAAACAATTTTTTATCAAGAAGCATTACAGCAGCCTCCGGCAAGACCAAAGCTGCTTCATAATCTATGGTGCCAACAATAGGTTGCCCCTTTTCTGTCGCTGAAAGATGATGAGTAAACTCTTCCTCAAGCACCTTTATTGCGTAAGATTGATTGGCACCTTCTACTCTAACGCAACAAGCGTTTGCAATGGATATATACTTCATCGTTTCTTGTAAGACAGCAAATGAGCTGCAAAACGGCCAAAATTCCGATCTGCCATATAGAAAAGTACAGACAAGATCAAAAGGGTGGACAAACCGATAGCACAACAATAGAGTATTAACATCAGCCAAGAGCTGACCGAGAAATAGTGCAGTAGATAATGACTTATATAATACAATGCACATATCGTTAGCACAAAAACAACGACATACCTCAGCAGCAATGGCCAATAGGACTTCCATACTGAGGCCTTAAAACCCTTTTTGAAGAGGAAATAGGGCTTCCAAAGCATCTTAATAAGGATTTCGCTCGTTAGCAAAGCTCCCAAAATGCCCGCCAGACCGAAAAAATGCCCTAAGATACAAGCTAACACTATATTGATAATCACTTCAGCAACGGGAGCCCAAACATCCTGATAGAGCGCATATCCATTCTTGAAATTGTCAACGGTTAAACGAGCTTGCTGAATGAAGATATGAAGCGATAGTAAGATAACAACTACTTGAGACATCACATAGTCTTCACCCAACCAAACATTGATGAAGGGAGACACCGTAAAATATAGCACTATGCTGCAAAGACCTGCTAAAAAATAGCGGATACTCAACAGTTCGTAGAACACTTTCAATGTTTTGCGTGTATCGTCTTCGGCGATTAAATTGCCAACACTGGCTTCCATTCCCGTAAACATTCCATCCACAAAGGATGTTGCTTTACTCATCAGCATTAAGTAGTTTCCATATAATGCCACCGTGGCCAAGTTTGCGAAAGCAAAGGTCAGCATATTGGTGGAACTGTTCAACACCAAATGAGAAAGTTTCAAAACAAATACTTGCTTTGTTTTTGTCCACAGCCCCTTATACTCCTTAAACTTCGCTTTGCCGCGGGCAATGGAGGTTTCGAGCCAGGGGAAATGCTGGCGAATGGCGCGGTTGAGGATGAAGGAATAGACGGTGATGGCAAGGGCTTCGAGGAGGATCCACCAAATGTAGCCAGAAGGAAGGAAGGAAACGAAGATTTGGAGTATGGTCTTCACGATCATCGCTGTGTTGTAGCGGATCATGATGACGTAGTTTTGCTGCGAGGCGGAGAGGATGATTTGCCGATAGTTGATGAAGTAGCCAAGAAGCGAGGCGTACAACATCGAGAAGAACATCAGATAGACTACATAGAGCGGCACGCCGGCATCGGCAAAGATAAGCGGGAAAAAACAAGACAGGATGAGGCCTGCCGCAGCGATAATGGCCCCTACGCGGGTATAGAGGAAGCCGAAGACGGAGACGATGTCGGTGATGGTTTCGCGGTCATCGCTGAAGAGGGGCTTGTAGAGCGTCACGCCAACAGCGGTGCCAATGCCCAGCTCGGTGATGTTCATCAAGTTGAGCATATCGCCAAGCGTTCCCGTCAACCCCACAAACTCCTTGCCGAGGTTCTGAAGGAAATACTTGCGTGAGAAGAATGCCAAAACGAGCATCAGAACGTAGAAGATAGTATTCACCTTCGCGTTCATAATGCTTTTCTGAATGCGGCTATTCATCTATTATAAAAGACAACACTTTAGCTCCCCACAAAGTACACAAATGCATAAGTATAAGCACCTTGCAGGCAAAAGACCCATTAAATAAGTGCGCAGCAGGCATCATCATTGTAATTAGCCAGCGGCTTTGCGGGCAAAGTTAAGAATTTTTATTGTTACAGAAAAATAAAGAAACGCAATAATTTTGTGCGGGGGATAAAAACAAAGGAGTATCGGACGCTTAATCCAAGTTTCGCATGTTGTGATATAGGTGGGAGCATGGTGCGCGAAGCGGACCATCGCAGCAAGAGAACTCACGAAACTTGAATACCTATGTTTATCCAAACTAACAAAAATATCGCAAGCTTACAGAGGCATTACCAAAGTTATGTAGGTGTGGAGCTGTTTATGCCCACCGACCTACGCTGGGAACCACTCGCCGTCATCTTCCTCGGCGGGTTGCTGCGGCGTTGAGGGCGCAGCGGGTTTTTGAGGCGTTTCAACGGGAACTTCCTCTTCTTTCTTTTCTTCTTTTTGAGGTGCTGAAGGTGCGGGCGTAGCGGGCTTTGCTGGCTCCTCTTCCTCTTCAACGGGTTGCGGCAGGAGCGGGTTCACCTCGCCCTCCTCGTCGTCGGGATAAGAGTCTTCTTCGTCGTCGGGGTAAGAATCCTCGGGCTCGGCGGGTGGCGTGGGTTTCGCGGGTTCAGCTGGTTTGGTATCTTGCACAGGTTTGGCTGGTTCGACTGGCTTTGTCTCTTCCTCCTCTTTGGGCGCAGGAGGTGCAGGAGTCGAAGGCGTAGCTGGCTCATCGTCGGGCACGGTCTCTTCTGCGGGAGATGGGGTTTCAGGCTTCGCGGGTTGTTCCGCTGGCACGTCTTCTACGGTTTCGTCTTCTACGGGCTGCTGAGGCTTAGGTGCGGGTTCGTCGGCAGGGAAGGAATCGTCGTCAGGACCGACAGGCGTAACGGGTTCGCCAGCAGTTTGCTCGTTGGTGGCGGGAGGTGTGGCGGGCGTGGCGGCATCATCCTCCTTCTTATCGGCATCTTCCTTTTTATCGTCAGCGGGTTTCACCTTCGGCTGCAACGGATAGATTTCGGGCAGGCGCTCCTCGTATTGTTGTTCCGTATCGCCACCTGCATCTATGCGGGCGTTGGTGAGGGTGGTGTCGGGTTCAAGGGTAAAGACGCTGTCGGCAAAGGCGGCATAGTCTTCGAAGCTATAGCGCCGACCTATGAGTTTCAGGTTGTCTTCGGATATAAGGAAGATGCGCGTCTTGCGCAACATCTCGGCCAAGGCTGGCTCCTGATACAGTCCGCGCGCATAGGCCAAGGCCTCATCGTAGTTCTTAAGACCACGAATGCGGAACTGCACGAGGGCGGGCACGTCGGCATCAGCTTCCTTCTTAGCCGTAGGCGTTAAGGTTTCCACCACCTTTTCTATCTCGAAACGGCGGATGTGGAAGCCCGTGAAGTTGTAGTGGGCTATCTGATATAGCAGCTGGTTGTCGTCAACGCTATCGCGTGGATAGGCGGTGATGAAGACGTACTTCGTATCTTTCTCTGCCGACAGGCCTGTGGAGTCGGTGGCCAGGCTATCTGCCGACGAGGCTGCCGAGCGCCGTCCCCAGAGGGAACCGAAGTCGTAGTTCCCACTGCCCAGTTCGCGCCCTTCGTCTATGCCGCGCACGATGAGGCCTGCCAGCTCGCTGACGTCGTTCTTCGGATACGTCTTGACGAGTTCGCGCAGTTCGTTGGCAATGTCCTTATTGTCGGCACTGCCTATGCGACTCAAAGCATGGAGGAAGATGAACTTAGGTCGCAGTGCGCCGTCGGCAAAGAGTTGTTCGGAGATTTGGAAGCCCTTGCTCACGCCGCTCACGTCTGACGCCTTGTAGGCATCGTAGGTTTCGGCATAGAGCTTGGCCTCGCGCGCCTTGGCGTTGCGGGCATCGGTGAGGAAGTTCGGGTCGAGAATGCGTTTAGTCAGCGCACTATCGGGATTAACCTGCGCCATCATACCTTTATAGTAGTCGGCCTCGTCGGGCTTGTCCCAACGGCTGTAGAGCAGGAAGAGCTGGTAGTAGGTATCGTAGATCTTCTCGTATTCTGGATACTGCCTAACGATGCGTGTCAGCGTGCGACTGGCTAAGGGGAAGTCCTCCAACTCGTCCTTCTCTATCAAACCGGCGTTGTAGAGGCCGTCCATGATAATGAGGTTGGAAGCTTCCTTCTGTTCGGCGGTGAAGGGTATCTGCTTGAGGTAGTATTCGCGACAGTGGGGGTCGTCTTCGGGTGCCAACACGCTGTCTGCTTTCTCTTCCAGGGCATCAATGCTGTCCTGTGCGGCTTCTATGGAGTCGAGGGCATCGTAGTCAACCCCGCCGCCGTCGTCCATCTGCACAACGGTCTTGTTCGAACGGCGCCAGTCGTCCTCGTTTTTGCGTGCGCCCCAGCGCTTTTGGAAGTCCTGCTTACCTTGCGAAACAAGCATCGGGTTATAGAAGTACCACATCTGATTGCTTTGCTGGTTGGCCGTATTCGGTCGGCTGGTTTGCGTGCCGCCGCCCATGTCGGGCAGTTCGCCGCCAGCTTGTTGGCGGGCTTGCGCAGCACTGTCTTTCTTGGCCTTAGCTTCTTCTTTCTCTTTCTTTTTCAGTTCTTCTATGACGCGGTCGATGGCCGCATTGCGGTCGTCCTCGCTCATGCGCGAAAGTTCCTGCAAGCTGTCTTGAAGGAACACGGCGGAGGTATAAGGCACCAATTTATCGAGGATTTTACTACGCTTCAGGATGTCGGGATAGTCTTTGCGCTTCTTGTCTAAGAGGCCGATAGCCTCGGTATAGCACGTCTGTGCTTTATCGTAGCGACCTTTGTCCCAATACACTTCGCCCAAGCGCAACAGCAACACGCCTTTTTCTATGCCGGCGCGGGTGGCCTTTGCGCGCCCTTTCTCGTAGCAGCCTATGGCTTCGGCGGTATCGGCCTGCGCCAGGTAGATGTTGCCCATGGCGTAATAGACTTGGTCGAGGTAGTCTTTGTTCTTGTCTGAACGGGCCATGCGCTTCAACGTGCCTATCATCTTTCGGCCCTGACCGCCGCCACTGAGCACCTCCGTTTGCAGGATGCGGGCGTTGAAGGCGAGCTGATAAGGCGGATTTTGGCGTACGCACTTCGATAGGGCTTTATAGGCAGCGGGGTTGTTGCCAAGAAGCTGTTGCACCTGCCCCTGCAGGAAGTAGAGGCGGGCGCGTTGCAGCCGCCGGGGCTCTTTCTTCGTGGCACGCTCCAAATAGGGCAGTGCTTCCTCAAAGCGCTCCTGGCGCAGCAATAGGTCGGCCTTCGTAGCATCGCGCTCTTGCAAGATTTTGCGGGGAATTTCTTCGCGTTCGAGTTTTGTCAACACGTCTTCGGCATCGTAAAACCAGTCGAGCTGTGCATAGCAGCGTGCCAACCATGTGCGCGCTTCTTGCACCACGTCGGGTTCGGGGGCGTAGAGCCGTGTGATGTAGGAGAACGTGGCAGCGGCTTCCAGAAACTCGCCCTCCTGAAATTGCGCCTGCCCCATCAGGAGCCATGCATTCTTCAGGAAAGGATTAAACTCGCGCCGCGCCAAGTATTGTTTCGTCTTCTCCGAACGAGCCTTGCTGGGGTTCACCTCAGGCCGCTTCTTAATGCTGTGAAGCTGAATGGCTTTCTCGCACTTCTCCACCGCTGTCTCGAAATTGCTCTTGCCGAGTTGAGCCGACTTCTCGTTGCCCACAAGGAAGAAGGGCAAGCGGGCTGTGTAGTTGTCGCTATTGCCTTTCTCCTTTGCCTCGATGCCTTCTTTGTAGGCCTGACTGGCATTGTAGAACGTGTTGTATTTCGCGGTGAAAGAATGCCAAAAGCGCGTGCCTGCCGTGTTCTTCTTTGTCGAACAGGCAGAGAGCACAAGCAGCGTGGCAAGGAGGCCAAGCGGAAGTATGTGGCGCAGGCGCAGTCTATACATATATATATATAACTGCAAACAGGGCGATTTATTTTGTGGCGGGACGAGAAAAACGGTGGTTTTCCCTCTTTCGAGGTCGCGGCGGCGCCGCCGCGCACGTGGTCATCCGAAAATTTCCGCCTCGCCCTTGGCGCGTTTTCCGTCCGGTTTCATTATCTTTGCCAGCGAAAGCCCCCACGAACTATGAACGCCTCCCTCTATACCCCCGACATTCTTTCCCCGTCAGTGCGAGATTTGCGCTCTGACGGCGTTTCTCTGAGCTGGGAGGCCAAAATTACCCCCCCCTATTAAGTTACTCTAAAACAGCTCTATACGCCTTATTTGGGCGCATATTTAGGCGGCATCCTGCCCTCGTTTCGAGGTGCGGGATGCCGCTTGCTTGCTGGGTACGCGGGCGCCTCGCCCGCATGATGAGCCGCAAGTGTCCCACCTGC
>ONHN01000048.1 GCA_900317635.1 uncultured Prevotellaceae bacterium
CAACCGTCGATTTATCGCTCAAGGTAGCTTGATTGCTCGGAACACCTGTGTTTATCGGACTTTGAGTGGGGTTTTAGCCTGCAAAATGAGCTATAGGTCGCATTTTAGAAACCGAAAAGTTTGGTGTTTAGCATGTTTGAGTGTAATTTTGTGGCGCATTTTGCAAAACACACTATCAGCACAATGAAGAAAACACTTTTCCTGCTTGCTTGCCTGCTTATGTGGGCCACGTGTGCCTCGGCACAATCCTCCTATCGCCTCGGCTATTGCCCTGACGAGTTACCCGCCGACGCGCAAGCCTACGGCGTTTCAGGCGCAACAAACCGCCTCAGTGCGGCCATTTGCCTTCCTAAGAGCAAAATGCTACGCTACAAAGGCGGCAGTGTGAAGGCCATTCGCTTTGCCGTGAAGGCTGAAGGCCTCAGCTCTGCCTCCGTATGGCTACGCAGCAACCTCAACGAGCGCTCGCGCGTGGTGCAGAGCGTGGGCACGATGGCCGACGGTTGGAACGAGGTGGAACTCACGCGCCCGCTCGAAATCGATGGTAACGACCTATACGTGGGCTACACCGTGGCACAAGCCGAAGGTGCAAAAGGCATTCTTTCGGCTGGCACAGGAACGGAATACACCTCTTTTATCGCTACCGACAACCAGTGGCAAGATATGCACCGCTTCGGCGTTGACGCCCTGCTGATTCAGGCCGTTGTAGAAGCCAACGTGCCGACGCGCGACGTGACCGTGGTCAGCCTCGATGCCGCCGACTTGCAGCCTGCCGAAAATGCCCTTATTAGTTGGAACGTTACGATTGAGAACTTGGGTCAGCCTACGGCGGAGCGCATCAAGGTGAGCTACCTGCTTGACAATGCAGAAGTTTCGGCCGACCAGGTGAGCGACCTCGCTACGGAAGAGACGCGCGCGCTGTCGTTCAGCAAAACATTCGCCACGCTCACACCTGGTGCCCACGAACTGGCCGCCGCCGTCAGCTTTGAAGGCGATGCCGACGAGAACACAGCGAACGACACCCTGCGTCGCGCTTTCTTCGTCTATGCCGAAAGCTATCCGCGCAACGTGCTGTTGGAACACTTCACGAGCATTCCCTGCGTGAACTGTCCCGAGACGGACAAGCTCTTGGAAGAGGTAGTGCCCACACGTCAGGACATTATCTGGACGGCGCACCACGTAGGCTATCGCGACGATGAATTTACGCTTGAAGCGGCACGCCCGCTGACAGCTTTTGGCGTGATAGGCAACCCCGAGGTGATGTTCGACCGCACCGTCGTAGGTAGCTCTACAACGGCCGCCTTCGCCCTAACGCCAGGCGATGTTGATGCGCTCAAGCGCTTTGTAGCCGAAGCGGCTGCGCATCCTGCCTTTGCTAAGCTGAGCGTGGAAGCTACCGCTGCAGACGGCACCATTAGCGTAGGCGTTGAAGGTGAAGCCGCCGACTTCTTCAGTGCCCTCCACCCCGCTACGCGCCTCTGCCTCTACGTCGTAGAGGACGGGTGCACAGCATCGTACGGACAAGCGGGTAACCCCACAAAGTTTACGCACGACAACATCGTGCGTGCCATACCCACAACGCTACAAGGGCAGACAATCAGCTGGGACGACACGCACTTCAGCCAGGCCTTCAACATCAGCCTTGATGAAGCATGGAACGTCAACAACCTGCGGCTTGTAGCCTTCCTCTGCGATGCACCTGCAGCAGGAAGCGGACTGCCCACAGGTGCCGTGCTCAACGCGGCACAAACCTCCCTTACTCCCGCCGCCGCCATTGCTGCTCCAACGCAGATAAGCACTGCGTCGTCCGCAACCTACGACTTGCAAGGCCGTCGCGTGGTGACGCCGCGACAGGGTATCTATATTGTAGGCGGAAAGAAAGTGGCGCTGTAAAGTGACAATCCCCTCACCATCCAAAGCGGTGAAAAAGGAGTAGATACTTCTAACACTATTACCTATACCTATTAGGGGGTGCAGGCGAGACGCCTGCGTATCCAGTTAGGGCTACGCCGCAGGAGGAAACCTACGAATCAACAAAAGCGCTAAAGCTTTCGCGCCCTTCGTGGTTACGAAGTTCCCTAAACGCTAAAACACATCATAAACAACATATCTCATGACAACACATTACCTTAAAACACTGCTTTGCGGCTTCGCCTTCCTTACGGCAGGCAGCTTAGCCGCGCAGGATTTCCCGTCGTTCAAGTTCGACACATCGGCCGACTTCGATGCGTTCACCGTGACCGACGATAACCACGATGGCCAGACGTGGCAATACGACGACTACGACTACGCCGCCTTTTGCAGTCGCGATAGCCGTGCGGACGATTGGCTCATAAGCCCGGTCGTAACGCTTGAAGCTGGACGCTCCTACAAAATTGCCGTACGCGCCAAAGGCTATTCGCGCGACGTGGCCGAAACGTTCCGTCTCACACTGGGCGGCGACGTTGACCCCGTGACGCATACGAAGGAACTATTAGCGACATCGGTTGAAACCGATGCGTTCAAAGAATACTTCGCCCTCTTCAGCGTTGAGACTTCGGGCGACTATTACCTTGGCGTACACTACAACACGTCGGCCACGTCCTGCGCCGGTAGCCTCAGCATCTCGGAACTCACCCTTTCCGATGGTGCCGCCGTCAGTGTGCCAGCAGCACCTACCGACTTCACCGTTACGCCTGGTGCAAAAGGCGAGCTGAGTGCCCACATCTCGCTGAAAGCGCCTACGACCGACGCTTCGGGCGATGCACTGACGGGCATCTCGCGCCTTGACATTTTGCGTGGTAGCAACGTGATCGTCTCGTTCGACAATCCTGCTCCTGGTGCTACGCTCGAATACGACGACAAAGTATCGGCACGCGCCACGTACACCTACCGTGCCTTGGCCTACAACGCCAGTGGCGAAGGACAGGCCGTACAGCAAAGCGTATTTATCGGCAAGGACAAGCCAGCCGCTCCCGCCAACATCACGGCTCGGCTGAAAGACGGCGTGGTGACCATTTCGTGGGAAGCTCCCACCGTGGGCCTTAACGGAGGTTACGTTGATCCCGAAGGCATCACCTACACCGTGACGCGCCGCGACAAAACGGTTGTTGTGCGCGACACGGAAGCCCTCAGCGTGACCGACACGCCCACCATGCCCGAGAAGCAAGCCGTGCTCTTCTACTACGTAACGGCTAAGAACAACGAGGGTAGCAGCAACGAGGGTACGTCGAACCGCCTGGCCATTGGCACGCCCGACACCCTACCCTACGCCGAATCGTTCAAAGGTGGCCGCGCTTCGCACTTCTGGACAGAGGAACACGACTTCATGAGCCGTTGGTCGTGCTTCGCCCCTGGCAACGAATGGACTCAGGACAAAGACAACGGCTTTGCTGCCTACACGCCCATCGAAGCGGGCGAATGGTCGCGCTATGCCTCGGGCCTCATCAGTCTGGAAGGTGCCGAAAACCCCGTTCTGACATTCTACTATTATACTCCTTACGCCAGCGCCGACCTCTTCGCCATCGAGGCTTCTGCGGACGGCGAGCCTTTCAGCAGCATTGACGTGATTGACCTCACCGACGAGGGCAAGACCAACCGCTGGAACTACTACGAAGTACCCCTGAAGGAGTTTGCCAGTGCCAAGGACTTGCGCATTGCCTTTGCCAGCCGCTCTACGACGACCGTCAGTTGCCTCTACGTTGACAACATCAACATCTACGACCGTCACGACTACGACCTCACGCCGCGCCTGACCTCCCTGCCGCGCGATCTGAAAGTGGGTGAAGAGCGCACGTTCACGGCCTTAGTGACGAACCTCGGAGCCAAGGCGGTAGAGGCCGCCGACTTCAGCGTCAGCCTGCTCTGCGACGGACGCGAAATGGCTCGCACGAAAGGCAAGGCCATTGAACCCGTGGGTGCCAACAAGTCGTTCACACTGACCGTCAGTGCCGACATCGATCTGCCAGCCGAAACCGAAGTGACAGCACGCGTGAACTTTGAGGCCGACGAGGTGAACGACAACGACATCTCGGAGAGCGAGAAGGTAACGGTGAAACCGAACTACTTCCCCGTTCCTAACAACGTCATGCTGGACGGCACCACGCTCACATGGCAGCAACCCGACGAACCGCGCACGGAAGACGGCGTAGTGACCGACGGCTTTGAAGACGCGCCTGACTTCAGCATCACCAACTTCTGCGACTGGACGCTCTACACGTCGCGCTCGGGCCGCACCTACGTAGCAGCCTTGGCCGATGGCACCGCTCCTTCGTATGCCAACGCTGGTTCGCCGCAAGCCTACATCGTCTTCAACTGCGAGGCCGCTGGCTATCCCACTAAATACAGCGACGGCACACCGGGGATATGGACCGCACACGAAGGCGACAAGCACATGATTTCGTTCAGCTCCATTGGCGTGAACGACTCGTGGCTCATTTCGCCGCAGCTTTCGGGCTCTGAGCAGACGATTAGCTTCTGGATCAATACGCCCACGACGCGCTACGGCCTCGAACACTTCGAAGTGCTCTACTCCAAGACCGACCCCACCGCCGACAGTTTCCGTCCCGTGGACGAAGAAGATGAGGTGGCCCCCGACACGTGGACGCTGAAGAGCTACGAACTGCCTCAAGGCGCGCGCTACTTCGCCATTCGCAAGATAACGGAGAACGGCTTCGCTATCGCCATTGACGACGTGACGTTCTGTCCCGACAGTTTGGCCGCCCGCGACCTCAACCTGCGCGGCTACAACGTCTATGCCGAAGCCGCCGACGGCACACGCACCCGCCTGAACGATGCACTGCTCGAAACAACGCAGTTTGACAACGTGCCCGCTGGTGCCGTCGCCCTCCTCGTCACCGCCGTTTATGACAAAGGCGAATCGGCCTACGCCGTAGTTAGCACGGGCGAAGGAACGGGCATCAACCGCCCCACTGTCCTCCCCGCCTACGATGCTTCCCGCCCCGCCTACGACCTGCAAGGCCGCCGCGTACTTCAGCCCGCCCACGGCATCTACCTGCAAGGAGGTCGCAAGGTGCTGGTGAAGTAACACGATATTAAAAATCATAACAAAACAAGGTTAAGGGGTGTTCTGTAAATTAGGTCTGAATGATTTATAGGACACCCCTTAAACCAAAACACTCATAAACATGAAACAAGTGCTATTTGCAGCCGCATTGTTGCTCGCGTTGGCAAGTTGCGCGGGTGAGAAGTCAAACCAAAGTAATGCGAACGAGAAAATGAACACTATGAAAGAAGAAGTAAAAGAGGTGGCTGGACGAAAGAACTTCGGTGCCGACCACGCACTGGTAACTACACCGCAGCCCTGCGTGATGATTGCCACATGGGACAAGGACCACAATCCCGACGTGATGATGGCTGCATGGGCCGGACAGCTGGACTATAAGCAGATTGTGATTAGCCTGTCGAAGCACAAGACAACGGAGAATTTGGAACTGACGGGTGCTTTCACCGTCAGCTTTGCGGACGAGCGCACAGTGGCCGAGTCGGACTACTTCGGACTGGTGAGCGGCAACAACGTGCCCGACAAGGTGGCCCGTGCAGGTTTCACCGTGACGCCGAGTCCGAACGTCGATGCTCCCATCATCAACGAATATCCGCTCACGCTGGAGTGTCGCGTGGTGAGTTTCGAAGACGGCATGCTCATCGGCGAAGTGGTGAACCAGAGTGCCGACGAGAGCATCCTCACCGACGGAAAAGTGGATTTGGCCAAGCTCAAACCCATCGTCTTCGATGCTGCTGGAATATGCTATCGCGCTGTAGGCGACAGCGTAGGCAAAGCCTGGGGAGCGGGCAAGAAGTTTCAATAACTGAATGAATAGTTTAGGCTCCCCTCCGCTCGTACTACAAAAAAGCCGCTTCCTTTGGGGGAAGCGGTTTTTAGCGTCTGCGGGAGAGTTTCTTGGGCTTTCGCAGGGCGCGATAGACTTTGTAGCCCAGGAGGGCGCCGTCAATGGCAAAGGACATTTGCTGCGCTTTGGCCAACACGCCAGCCACAAAGCCAACGGGCTTTTCCTGCGGCTGACGCAGGACGTTGATGCCTTCGGTTAGCCGCACCTCGCTCTGCTTCAGCTCGGCCTGCAAGACATCTTGCTTTTGGCGAATTTCTTCGAGGGTATATTTTCGTTTCTTCATAGGTCAGAGGGGTTCGTCTTGTCCAGGCACGTTGCGCGTGGCATTTATGATGGTGCGGGCCACGAAGGACGTGACGGGGTTGACAATCCAGTTTGTGCGATTGAGGTAAACAATGAGTAGCACCACAAGATAGGCGGCGGCTACGATTGCACACGCACCAGCCAACGAGCCTACTACGGGCGAGAGCAAGAGGGCGGCGCAGACGGAAAGCATGCCCACGGCAAAGAAGCAGAGCACAAGGGCAAGAACGGCCGTCAGCAGTCCTGAGAGGAGGACGGACGACTTCTCAATGAAGAGCAAGCGCCACAGCTTACCGCGCAACTTGACGTAGTCCTTGGCCTCGCCGACGAGCTTGGTGATCTGCTCTACGTTTTGGTCGGATGACAGCATAGGATGAGACAATTGAAAGACTTTGCTTGCCTGCATGGGGGCAAGCAAGCAAAGTCGTAACTCAGGTTTTGCTTAGTCAAGAACGGGTTTTAGTTCGTCGGCAATGTCGTCGACCATATCTTCCATGTCTTCGCGGCTCAGCTTGATGCCCTTGCTACGAAGCGTCTCGTTCACTTTGTCTGCTATGCGCAGGCCTTGGTCTTTGATACGACGGCGGGTTTCTTCGCCCTTTTCGGGAGCCAGCAGCAGGCCACAAGCTGCACCTACGGCAGCACCGCCAATGAACGTCAGGAGAATGTTTAGTCCTTTCATTGTTGTAAGCGTTTAAGAAGTTAAACTATCGAGGTTGATTAATTCTTCATGGCAAATATACAGCATTCTTTGCAAACTGAGCAACCTTTTAGGCGTTAAAAAACGGAAAATAGCAAAAAAACGCGTTGTTTAATGTAGTTTAACGCGTAAAAGGTCTAAACTTCGCTTTTTGTGCGCTATCTTTGCAGCATAAAAAGAATACACAAACCATAAAATCCAAACACCAACACATTAAGTATGAACAAAACGCTTCTTTTGGCCGCAGGCCTTTGCGCCGCCGCCGTGCTGACTTCCTGCAAGAGCCGCGAAAGTGCTTACAAACAAGCTTACGATGCCGCCAAGGCAGCTGAAGCCGCACAGACTAACACGGGTACGACCGTTGTTGAAATTACAGATACCCCGCAAGAGGTTAAAATCACGCCCGTTCAGACGGAGCAGCCCACCGTGGTCAGCACGCCTATCACGACTACGCCCGAGGTTGACGACACGCCTACACGCACGTTGGGTGGCGACGTTGTTTCCGTTAGCGGTAACGCGCTGAAGACGTTTAGCGTTGTTGTTGGTAGTTTCACCTCGAAGGCTAACGCGCAGAGCTTGACGCAACGCTTGCAAGGTCAGGGCTACGATGCTCGCTTGGTTGAAACGAACGAAGTCATCAAAGGCATCACGCCTTGGTATCGCGTGGTAGCTTCCAGCTTTAACGATAAGGCCAGTGCCGCACAGAGCCGCCGCGAACTGCAAAGCCAATTCAAAGACGCGTGGTTGCTCTACACAAAATAAGGATAGCTCTAAGCTAACTTATCATTACGCAGATCAGACGCTCCCTCCATCCTCCCCAGCGGAGGGGGAGGGAGTGATATTTTGAAGTGACGAGAAGCCCCTCTCTCCCCCTGCCCCCCTCTCCCCTAAAGGGCGAGGAGGGAGTGGTTACTAATAACGTGACGAGTGACTCGTATTCATTTGATAATGTCTTCGTGCCTTTCGTGGTTCCCTAAATACTCTAAAATCCTATGCCTTCTCCTTACCAACAACCTATGCCGCCGCGCGCCCATACGTGGGCGGGTGTGGTAGGTTGGATTATGATAGTCGTTAGTCTGCTGGTGGCCGCACTGAGCATCTTGTTTTGGATAGAGGATGAGCGAAAGTGGAGCGAAGAGCAAGAAGCGTTTCATCGCGAATACGACCGCTGGGAAGCCGACTCTACGAACCGCCGCATAAAAATTGAGGAGCTTCAAGCACGTCAAGCTGCGGCGGAGGCTAAGGGCGACAGCCTGACTGCTATGCAATGCGCAGACGACATTAGTGCCATAGAAACGGGTCCTGTGCCGTGCCGACAGGGTTTCCCGCTTGGCGGACTTGTCACGGTGATCTTCCTCGCGTTCGACGTGATTCCTTTTGCCATCGGCGTTGTGCTACTGGTTTTCTACTACGTGCGGCGTTCGAAGCGCAGGATGTGGCTTGAGATGATGCAACAAAAGAATAGATAAAGGAACAAAGCTAAGCAGACTCCCTAAAGTCATAATTTCAACTTCTTGTGCAAACCTTCTACACCTTTCGCCCCCTGCTAAAGCGCACGCTATGGGGCGGCGACGACATCATCAAGCTAAAGCAAACGACCGACTCGCACCACTACATTGGCGAGAGTTGGGAGGTGAGCGGTGTGCCGGGCGACGAGACGGTTGTGGCTTGCGGCGAGGACGAGGGCCTCAGCCTGCAGCAGCTGACGCGGCGCTATGGTGCCGACTTTGTGGGTTCGTACATCCTGCGGCGCTATGGCGAAACGTTTCCGCTCTTGGTCAAGTTTATCTCGGCTGGTCAGGCCCTGAGCGTGCAGGTGCATCCTGACGACACGCTGGCTCGGCGCTTAGGCCATCCCAACGGTAAGACGGAAATGTGGTATATCATTTCTGCTCGCCCCGGGGCCAAGATTATCAGCGGGTTTAACCGCCCTTTCAGTGCGCGCGAATACAGCGAGCGTTTGCGCGACGACACGATTATGGACGTTGTTCGTCAGCACGAGAGCCTCGCCGGACAGTGCTACTTTATTCCTGCTGGTCGCATCCACAGCATTGGTGCGGGCAATTTCCTGATAGAGATACAGCAAACGAGTGACGACACGTTTCGCGTTTACGACTTTGGACGCGTGAACGACCTTGGCCAACGCCGCGAGTTGCACGTTGAGCAGGCCAAAGAGGTGCTCAACTTCGTGGACTGCGCCAGCTCGCCCATCCCCTACCCTGCCTCGAAGGGAAGTCCCACGATGCTCGTGAACTGTCGCGAGTTTACGGCGCGCCAAACGGCTGCCACGCAGCCCCTCACGCTCGACTATTCCCGTATCGACAGCTTCGTCATCATCATTTGCTATGAAGGCCGCATGAGGCTCAACTCTGGCGGCGAAAGCCTCCAGTTGCAAGCAGGCCAGAGCGTACTGCTTCCCGCCACAACGGCGCAGCTCCACGTTCAGCCCGATGGCGACGGCGTCAAGTTCCTCGATACGTATATTGAACAATAAAACAAGCCCCTCACCCGCCTATGAAGAAAATCTTCTTTATCATATCCTGCATTCTTCTTAGCACCGCCCTGCTTGTTGCCTTGCTGCCGCGCCAGCAGAAGAGCACGTTCGACTACGAAGTGGGTCAACCATGGAAATACGCTCCGCTGATTGCCTCGTTCGATTTCCCTATCTATAAGAGCGAAGAGCACATACGGGCAGCCAGCGACAGTGCCATGCGCGCGTTTCAGCCCTTTTTCGACCGCAGCGAAGAGGTGGGCTTGAACCAAGCCGAGGCCTTAAGGCGCGATGCGGCGTCAGGGAAGTTTGCCCGCGTCCCTGCCAGCTACATTGCTCATGCCGCCAGCCTGTTAGACGAGGTGTATGAGGCGGGCATCCTCACCCCCGAGCAATACAATGCGCTTCGCTCTGACAGCGTCAAGCGCGTGCGCATCGTCAGCGAGCAGCAAGCCACGTCGGTGGGCTTCGACGAACTGCGCTCCACGCGTTCGGCCTACGAATACATGATGACGGCCGACACGCTGAACTATCGGCGCGACGTCATGACGCTTCTTGACCTTAACCATTACCTGACGGCCAACCTCACCGCCGACGAAGCTAAAACGGCCACGGCGCGCAAGGAGCTGATGCGCGACGTTTCAACAACGGACGGCATGGTGCTGACGGGCCAACGCATCATCGACCGAGGCGACATCGTCACGCCCAGCCACAAGCAAATCCTCGACAGCTTCCTGCGCGAGGACGCATCGCAACAGAGCACCGGCACCCACCGCTGGAGACAGATAGCGGGCCAAGCCCTCTTCATCCTCCTGGCGATGTGCATCTTCCCCCTCTACCTGCGCATGTTCCGCCGCGACTATATGGACTCTATCCATAAGCTCCTGCTCATCTTCGTAGGCATCGTGGCGTTCCCCGTGCTGACGTACCTCATGGTGCGCTACAACTACTTTAGCGTCTATGTCGTTCCCTACGCCATGGTGCCCCTGTTCGTGCGCATCTTCTTCGATTCGCGCACGGCCACGATGACGCTCATCCTGCAGCTGGTGCTCTGCTCCTTCGGCCTGCGCATTCCTTACGAGTTCGTCGTCGTTGAACTCTTCATGGGGCTGATAGCCATCTACAGCATAAAGGAACTGACGGAGCGCGCCCAGATATTGCGCATTGCAGTGCTGACAGCCTTCGGCGGCATCGTTGTTCAGATGGCCTACGACCTCTCGCAAGGCATCGACCTCACCACCGCCGACCTCTCGCGCTACAGCTACCTCACCCTCAGCGGTTTCCTGCTGCTCTTTGCCTACCCGCTGATGTACCTCATCGAGCGCGTATTCGGGTTCACGAGCAGCGTGACGCTCGTTGAGCTGACGAACATCAACAACCCCCTCATCCGCAAGCTCTCGAAGGTAGCGCAAGGCACGTTCAACCACTCCATGCAAGTGGGCAACCTGGCCGCCGAAGTGGCCGACAAGATAGGCGGACGCCCCCAGTTGGCCCGTACCGCCGCCCTCTACCACGACATTGGCAAGATGCTCAACCCCGCCTTCTTCACCGAAAACCAAAGTGGCGTCAACCCCCACGACGAACTCACCGAGAAGGACGGCCTAAGCCCCGAAGAACAGAGCGCGCGCATCATCATCAACCACGTGACCGAGGGTGTCCGATTGGCCGAGAAGTACCACCTGCCCCGCCAGTTGCGCGACTTCATCACCACCCACCACGGGCGCGGCCACGTGAAGTACTTCTACATTCAGTGGAAAAACAACCACCCCGGCCAAGAGCCGCCCGAAGAAGCCTTCACCTATCCAGGGCCTAACCCAAGCACCAAGGAGCAGGCCATCCTCATGATGTGCGACGCCGTAGAAGCATCCTCCAGGAGCTTGAAGGAATACACCGAAGAGAGCATCACGACCCTCGTCAACAACATCATCGACTCGCAAGAGCGCGAAGGCTACTTCCGCGAATGCGACATCACCTATCGCGACATTGCCGACGCCAAGCGCGTGCTCATCGACAGCCTGAAAAACATCTACCACACGCGCATTGCCTACCCCGACCTGAAAACTGCCGATGCCAGCAATGCCTCGCCGCTCTTCACCTCGCTGCTGGGCGGACTAAGGAAACGATGAGCGGACGAGAAGCCCCTCTCTCCCCTAAAGGACGAGGAAGACGAGAAGCCCCCCTCTCCCCACTGCCCCCCTCTCCCCTAAAAGGCGAGGGGGGAGTAGTTACTAAGAAGTGACGAGTGACAAGAAGCTCGTCACTCGTTTTATATAGGTAATTCAAGTTTCGGAAGTTGTAATACGGGTGGAATAAATGGTGCGCGAAGCGTACCACACCTTGCTTAACCGCGCACCGCGAGGAGCGAAGCGACGAGTGGTGCGCGGATAGGGCGCAACGGATGAAGCGGTGCGCAGAGCGTACCGCACATTAAAAAGAATAGGTTGTGTCGCAAAGAGGACTTGTAACGTGCAGTACGCTCCGCGCACTGGCCACAACGCCTCACAGCTACCGCGCACCACTCGTCGCTACGCTCCTCGCGGTACGCGGTTAAGCATGGTGCGGTACGCTCTGCGCACCGACTTTATCTGCCCGTCACCTTCCGCGCATTCCTCTTCGCTTTGCTCATCGGAATACGCGGCCCGAGCATAGTGTGGTGCGCGCTGCGCACCATCGCAGCATGAACTTCCGAAACTTAAATAGGTAACCTTCATCGGCGTAGCCCCCCCTGGGAGCGCGGGCGCCTCGCCCGCACCTAA
>ONHN01000034.1 GCA_900317635.1 uncultured Prevotellaceae bacterium
AGAGGCGAAGAGGCCGCCGTTGACGTAGGGGAAGGCGGCGAGGGCGGGTTCGAGGAAGGGGTCGCGACGCTCGGGCGGCGTGGAGAGTACGTCGAAGAGCTGGATGAGGGCCTGACGGAAGTCCTGCGAATGGAAGCGGATGAGGTAGTCGTGGAACTGGTTGCGACGGAACACGCCCGCGTCCTCGGCATAGAAGCAGAAGACGAGGCGCACGCAGAACGTATTGAGCGCGTGCAGATAGTCGGCCTGGCTCATCCCTGCGGGCGGCTCGGAGAGAAGCGCGTCGTAGATGGTGCCTATGATGTTGCCCGCCTCCACGCTCACTTCCAGTTCGCGCCTGAGTGCCTCGCTGCGACTATCGACGAGGAACGAGAGGCGGTAGTACTCGCGGCCCAGGTTTTCGAGCAGAATGCTTTCGGGCTCGGCGTTGGGGCGTTCCATGTCATAGACGAGGAACTCGCGGAAGTTGCATACCACAATCCAGCGCGGATGCTGCGAGAGAGGCAGGCCGAGCACGTAGCGCCGCGCTTGTTCGAAGGGCGTGAGGTGCGTCCCGTCGCTCTGCACGATGGGGCGGCGCAGGTCTTTGTCGAGCGACTTCTGCTCGATGAGGACGCGCGTGGAGAGGATGTGGGCGTCGATGAAGTTGGTCGTATCGACCTTCACCTGTTCTTCGAAACGGATGAAAGCGGTGGCATCGGCCACGCCAAACACCGACATGAGCAAGTCGAGCCAAAAGGTTTGGCTCTCACCACGCTCGTAGCCGCGCCCTTTCCAGCGGCGGACAAAGCGTACGGCGGCTTGGGCTTGATTTTTGTCGGTGTGCATAGTTTCTGTTGTAAGTAAAATGTTTAAGACGGACGTGATAGGCGAGTGTTATGCTGATAGCAAGCAAACATCAGCACGCAGACGAGGCCTTCGGAAATAAGCAGTGCCCACGCGGCACCCATGGCACCTTGCCACGGCACGAAGGCAAAGACCAACACAAGCGACAGCAATGCCACAGCCACATAGACGTAGAGGAACTGACGGTGGGCGCGCGCATTGCCTAAGGCCACCAAACCCATCTGCCCATAAACGGCACCAAGACCTATGAACAGGGGGGCAGGGGCAAGCAAACGCAGGAGGGCGTCAAGCCCTTCATAGTCGGCACCAAGGTAGTGTGGTGCAAAAGGTGCACCGAAGAAGAGCATCGCCCCCACAACCAGCATAGCCACCACAACAAGCCACTGCACCTGCCGCATAGCGCGAAGGGCGGCGGGGCGGTCGGTCGTGGCCAAGCGGCTGATGCGCGGAAAGAAGGCTTGCGTCAGGGGCAGGTAGAGCAGGAAGCAGAGGGCGCGCATCACCTGCTCGGCACTGGTGTAGCGGCCTACGTCCTCCTGTGTGCAATAGAGGCCCAGAATGAGGACGAAGAGTTGCGTATAGACACTGGTGGAAGCACGACTGAGGAAGAGCGGAACGCTCTCAGAGAAGACACGCCGCACGTCGGCCCAGCGCCACTGCGGACGACCAACGGGATAGCGACGCCAGAGCCACCAGCACGAAACGACAGCCGTCAGCAGAAACACAGACGAGAGCAACAAGGCGGCCTTCAGATAGTCGGCCTCGGTATGTACGAAAAAGAAGATGAGGGGCAGCAGGAGGAACTTCGATAGCGTGTTGATGACGGCCATCTCGCGCACGCGACCTATTCCCTGATACATCCACATCAGCGTATAGGCCGTGCCAACGGCCATAGGCAACATTACCACCACAGCGGGCATGTACGGACGGAAAGCGGGCACCAGCAACACGATGAAGAGCAGCAAGGGCACCGTAGCGAAAAGCAGTAGCGTGCGCGCCCACATCACGGCCCAGAACGTACGGTTCAGGGCACGGACATCGTCGCGCTTCTGTGCCACCTCGCGCGTAGCGC
Source organism: uncultured Prevotellaceae bacterium (assembly GCA_900317635.1). Lineage (GTDB taxonomy): Bacteria > Bacteroidota > Bacteroidia > Bacteroidales > Bacteroidaceae > Alloprevotella. The sequence goes on from ONHN01000034.1 coordinate 1,919, forward strand.
TCAGGTCGAAGCCAAACTCCACCACGATGCAGCAATACATAACGGCGGCGAAGGCAAACATCACGCGCCCATAGCCCGCCGCACCGAGGTGCAGGAGCAGGTAGGGTAGCACGATGATAGGCAAGAGCTTGTTCACGGCCTGCAGGACAATGAGGTAGAGCGTGTCGGCCAGTTCGTGCTTATTTTCGAGTAATGACGTAAGCTTTCCCACGTGGTAAATAATAATGCTAACCACAGACTACGCCTTCAAGTGTTGGCGTGCGTAGTCTGTGGCTATCAGGTCTATATTGTCAAAATCACTGGTCGCCGTCGTCTTTCTTCTTGCTGAAGCGGAGGCGTTCGCGCCACGACTTGCGCTTAGGCTCTTCGGGCGTGGGCGCGGCATCGTCAGCCTCAGTCTCGTCAGGTTCAGAGGGAGGGACCCCTTCGGCAGCGGGTTCAACCGCTTCGCCTTCTTCGGCTGGCTGCCGCTGGGCTGCATCGCGCTCGCGCTTAGCCTTCTTGTAGGCATGGCGAATGAGCACCCAGAGCGTAGAGAAGAGGAAGGCCAGGAACGTCATCATGAGCGTGAAGACAACGCGTTTGGGGCCGTTGGGCTTCACGGCAACGCCAGCAGGTTGCAGAATGGTGAAGGCGGGCGTGCGCTCCTGCACCTTGGCTCGAGCGGCCTGCAGCTGCGTAGAAGCATTACTGTAGTTGGTAAAGGCCATTTGCATCTCGTTCTCAAGACGTTCCTCTTCCTGTTGCACGCTGACGAGGACGAGGTCTTGGTTGGCATCGGCAAATTCGGAATAGACGCGTTGCGCCTCTTTGTAGTCTTCGAGGGCCTTGTCGGCAATCTTCTGTATGTACTCCACATCGACGCGGGCCTTGCTCGTGCGGTAGTCGATGATATAGAGTTGGAGCATCTCGGAGGCTTTCGTGGCAATCTGCGCTGCCACTTCGGCATCTTGCATCTCAACGCTGATGGTGACCATATTCGTGCGCTTATCGACGTAGCTCGAAATGCAGCCGCCGAGGTCTTTCAGCAGCTGGAACTGCTTGCGCGTAAGCTTGTGGGGGTCGATGTTCTCGGTGAGCACCTCGCGCTTCTCCTCTTCGGTGCGCGTGTCGAAATACTTCTTCTTAAACGCGTCGAGGTCTTCACTCCACCACGGTTCGTCCTGCATCTTCGTCAGGTAGTAAAACAGCGTGACGGGCCGATTTCCTTTCTTCGGTACGACCTCTTCTTGCAGCAACTTGCAAAGGAAGTCGGGCGTGCCGATGACCTTGGGATAAAACTCGGGATAGATAGCATCGTTGTTGCCATTCTTTCCCAGACTAAGCCCCAACGACGAGGCCATGGAACCCAATCCGCCCGCCAACGAGTTTTCGCTCGAGACTTCGGGCAACATAATGACCTCGCTCTTGTACGTGCGGGGGAAAGCCACGATATAATAGGCACTCAGTCCGCCAACGAGCAGGGTGAAGAGCAGTATCTTCCACCAGTTGCGCAGGACGACGTGCAAGGTATCGACAATCAGGAGTAGCTTACTCATATTTTGCTATACGATTTATCTCTTAAACAATGAGGCTATGACAGCCGACATACTGATACCCATCGAACTGAGGCTGAGGATTTCGCCAAAGCTCAGACCTCGTCGTTTGCTCTTGGCAGGTACGACGATTTCGGAGCCTGGTTGTATGTCGCTGGCATGTTTCACCTTCGTCACGGTGCCGCTCATGCTGACGGCAAAGACGTGGCTCTTCTTGGCTTGCTGACTGTAGCCGCCCGCCTGGTTGATATAGTAGCTGAGCTTTTCGCCTTCTTTGTAGGCCACGGTGTTGGGGAACATCACCTCGCCGTTGATGGAGACGGTGTTGTTGTACTGCGGAATGACGAGGCGGTCCTCGTCGCGCAGGACGATGTCGAACTGGTCGTTGCCCGGGTTCTTGAGGGCTTCGTCGAGGTGGATACCAATGGAGCGATAGTCGCCAAGTTCTACCTTGGCAAGGTTCGTGGAGTCGCCGGCGGCAATAATGCGGAGCATCATCTGCTGACGTATTTTCTCTTCGGGCGTGAGTTTGCGCTCAAGGCGGGCACCCTTGGCGTATGCTTCGGTCGTGAGGCCGCCGGCTGCCGTAACGAGGTCGCTCAGGCGCGACGCCTTGCGCGTGAGGGCGTAGGTGCCCTCGAAGGCTATTTCGCCTTCCACGCGGACATGCTGTTGCTCAACGTAACCAGGGCTGCGACGCACATACACCTCGTCGAAAGGTTCGAGCTTAAAGTCCTCCTGGCCTGAAATAACGAACCCCTCTTTCAGTTCGAAGGAGAAGCTCTGGGCTATGCGGTCTTCGGCGGTTACGGCACGGCGGTTGCGCAAACGGCGCGAGACGTCAACCTTCACGAGCGAGGCGGCATCCTTCAGTCCGCCAGCTTGCAGGATGAAGTCTTCGAGCGTGGTGTTCTCGGCATATTCATAGATGCCAGGGAAGTTCACCTCGCCCTCGATGGTGAGCGTTTGTTCGGCCTGCATATCGCGCGTGCTGGGCACGAAGAGCACGTCTTCGTTGCGCAGGGGGACATCGGGAACACGGTGCTCCATCAGGCTACGCACGTCGATGGCCATGGTCTCGAGTGTGCGGTCTTCCTTGCGACGGTGGAGCAGGGCACGATTGATGAAAGCGTCTTCGGTGGGGCCGCCAACGGCTTCGAGCAAGCCGCGCACGGTGCTTATCTGTCCGTCCATCTGATACTTACCTGGACGATAGACGGCACCCTTCACCTCAACGAGGTTGCCATAGCGATTGAGCGTGCTATCGACGTTGACGGAGTCAGCATCTTGCAGTTGGAACGAACCGCGCTCAAACTCGTCGATGCTATATACGAAGTGCTGACCGCTGGACTTACGGATGAGGGTGATGAGCCCCTGATAGGCTTCGCCCGTGAAGCCTCCAGCATACTGGATAAGTGTGCCGAGGCTCTCGTTGCGCTTCATTTCGTAGTACATGGGGCGGCGCACCTTACCGGTGATATTGACAAGACATTCGTAAGGGCCGACGATGATAACGTCGCCACTTTGCAGGCGCACGTTGCCGTGCATCTGGCCGTTGAGGATATAGTCGTAGATATCTACGGTGCTTATTTCGCGGCCCGAGCGATAGATCTTGATGTTGCGCAACGTACCAATGTCGTTTGTGCCGCCCGCCATGTAAAGGGCATGGAAGACGGTGCTGAAGGCCGACAGCGTATAGGTGCCGGGGCGTTCCACTTCGCCCATCACGTTGACGGTGATGGTCTTGGTCTGCCCTACGGTGAGTTTCACCTGGCTTTTTTGGTACCGCTGTCCGAGGGTGGCGCGGACGCGCTTGTTGGCCTGCGTGACGGTCAGGCCGCCCACGCTGATAGGTCCGAAGCCCTCCACATCGACGTTGCCGTCGGGCGAGACGGTGCCTTGGAAGGTCTTGTTGGAGGCTCCCCATACGTCAATATAGACTTCGTCGCCAGCACCGAGGCGGTAGTCGCCAGGCGTGGCGATGTTGAGGTCGCTCTCGAAAGTGAGCTTCTTGTTGTTGAAGATATTGCGTCCGAAAACCTGCTTGCCTTTCTTCTTCTTTGTCAAACGGCTCTCGGCATCGTAGCCCATAATGTCGTCGTACATCTCGAGCGAGTCGGGCAGGGCGAAGTCGAGTTCTTCTTCCATCTCCTCCTGCTTCATCTCGTTGTAGAGTCTGCGCTGACGTTCGGTGAGCTGCGTTTCGTCAATCATGTCGTCCTTTGCCGTGCTGCGACGACGGCGAAAGGCGGGTTCATCGTCGTCGGAGGCATCGCTCTTCTTGCTGTTGTCTTTGCGCAAGCGATTTTGCTTCTTCTTGTCGTAGCCACTGATGTCGATAGCACCTGGCACGTCGCCTTTCTTCTGCTTCTCGTAGTTGCGGCGTATCTTACGTACGCGCTCCACGCTGACACCACGCTCCATAAGCTTTATCATAATCTGCGAGCGGTTGGTTCCTTTCTCGTTTTCCTTGATGATAAACTCCATAATCTGGCTGTCGGTCATACCTGTCTGCGCATACAGCGTCAGGGGCAGCGACGTAAGAAGCAGGAGCAGGGTAAGGGCGAATATCTTTTTCATAATTCCGTTCGGAGTATATATATAATATTGTGTATCTATGTCGGAGGGGACGTGGGCTTTTCTTCGCGGCGGAGCCAGACCTACAAGCCCTAAGCGTAATCACCAAACGACGCCAAAGGTGCGCAGGATAAGGCCTAAGTCTTTGCGCAGGGAGGCCGTTTCGAGGTAGCGTAGGTCGAGGTTCAGCCGCTCCAGCATCTTGTCCATGGTGTCGGTGTAGCCGTTGTAGAGCGTGGCCTCGCTCGTAATGCCGGGGCGCATCTGATAGAGACATTCGTAGCGGGCATCGTGTTGCATAATCTGCGCAATGAAGTGACTGCGCTCGGGTCGATAGCCCACCATCGACATGTCGCCACGCAGGACGTTCCACAGCTGGGGCAGCTCGTCGAGATGGCGGCGGCGCAAGAAGCGGCCTACGGGTGTCAGGCGCGGGTCGTTCTCCATTTCGAGCTGAGGTCCGTCGGACTCAGCATCGACAGTCATCGTGCGAAACTTCAGTATATTAAACGGCTTGCCACCTAAGCCAATGCGTTCTTGGCGATAGATGACGCTACCCTTCGCCTGAAGCTTCAGCGCCACGTAAACGCAAAGAAAAACGGGGCTTAGCAACACCAGCCCAAAGGCCGATGCCGCTATATCAAAAAGCCGTTTAGCTCTGCGTTGTCGTGGTGTCAGGCAGCAACGCACTGCCTGCGCATCTTTGCGTCTGTTCACGCTGGTCATTATCATAAGCTCGTGTCGCTATAAAGATGAATGCTGCGAGGCGCACTCCCTCTATTTTATAAACGACACCTACAACAAATTATTGCAAAGTTACGCATTTTTTAGCGCACGACAGCACGCAGATGCAAATAATTCGCCCGCATTGGCGTTTTACGCTCGTTTTTTACCCGCGCGGTTGAGTTTTGTGGGAAGAAATTGCTATCTTTGCGGTGAAATTCATTAAGGAATTATGGGCTATAAAGCAACCGACAAGATGTTTGATGTCATCTGCGATGAGTTTCACCTTTTGCAGATGATGAGCCGCTTCGGAATACCAATGGGCTTTGGAGAGAAAACCGTCAGCCAAGTATGCGAGGCCGAGGGCGTGGACACGAAGACGTTCCTTGCCGTGGCCAACCACATGAAGCATGGCCCCAACACGGGTACCTACGACGTCGCGCAGATTTCCGTGCGCGCACTGACGACCTACCTGCGACAAGCCCACGCCTACTTCCTCGACTACCAGCTGCCTGCCATTCGCCGCAAACTCATTGCGGCCATCGACTGTGCCAGCAACGAGGTGGCCTACCTCATCCTGCGTTTCTACGATGAATACATGGGCGACGTGCGCCGCCACATGGCCTTCGAAGAGAAACGCGTCTTCAGCTACGTGGAAGAGCTGTTGGAGGGGAAGCTACCACCCGAGGGCGGCTTCCGCATAGGGCAGTTTGCCCGAAGCCACGTAGGCATCGACAAGAAGTTGCAAGAACTCAAAAACCTCATCATCAAATACTACAAAGCCGAAGCGGGCGAACAACTCAACAGCGTCTTATTCGACATCTTCACCTGCGAAGCTGACCTCCGCCAACACTGCGCCGTTGAGGACAACCTCTTCGTTCCGGCCGTGGAGCACCTTGAAATGCAAATTGCCGAAGGCTGCAACGAGGCTGAAAACGAGCAGACAGCCCCTCCGCCCGCAGAAACGCTCTCCGAGCGCGAAAAAGAAATCGTGGGGTGCATCGTGAGAGGCATGTCGGGCAAGGAAATTGCCGACAAACTCTTCATCTCGGTCAACACCGTGATGACGCACCGCAAAAACATCTTCCGCAAACTCAACATTCACTCCGTCTCGGGCCTGACAATCTACGCCATCGTGGGCGGCATCGTCCGCCTTGACGAGGTGAAGTTGTAAGGGCAGAAGTGGCGAGTGACAGCCTCTCTCTCCTCCTGTATAACGTAAAGTGAAGAGTGACGAGTGACAAGAAAACGCGCTAAAGTATTCGTGTCCCTTCGTCAACATTCGTAATCTTCGTGGTTCTCGTGTTTCCTCCCTCCCATCCCAAGGAGGGTCGGGCTTGAACCTAAAACCTATAACACACCATGCCCCCTCCCCCACCTCCCAAACGTCGGCGTGCCGCCATCGCCACACCAAGGCAACCACAGAAGAAACGTCGCAGTGGTTGGCTGACGTTTCTTGCCGTGATATTTATCTCGCTCCCCTTCGCAGCAGGCGGCGTGTATCTCTATATAGAACACGAACGTGAAAGTCGCGAAGAAGCCGAAGCCTACCAGGCTATCGCTGCCGACGGACACGATATGAGCCAACTGCGCGACTACCTCGACCGATTTCCTAATGGCGAAAACGCGCCCCGCGTCAGACAGCGTATGCGCGAACTGCAAGAGATAGAAGCCGACTGGCGAGATGCCGTAGCCGACGATACGCCCGATGCGTTCGTCAACTTCAAGAACCGACATCGCGACCCATACTACGACCGCCTGGCCGACAACAAGATCGACTCGTTAGACTACGTCTATGCCGTGGCCGAAAACACCCCCGAGGCATTCACGCGCTATCTCAGTCAGCACCCCAACGGCACGTACCGCTCAAAAGCGATGCACGAACGCAACAACCTCGAAAACCAACGCTTCGAACAACGCCGCCGTGAAGCCGAAATCATAAACCACCTCTTCGGCACCGAAGCTGATAGTACGACAACAAGATTTTAACGGCGAAAACAAGCATAACACTTACTATGAATAAAGTCATCATCAACAACTACGAAGAATTTGCTTCCCACCTTGGGCAGTCACTCGGTACGAGCGATTGGGTAGAAGTTACCCAAGAGCGCATCAACCAGTTTGCCGATGCCACAATCGACCACCAATGGATTCACACCGACCCGGAACGTGCTGCCGTAGAAAGTCCCTTCAAGCAGACCATAGCCCACGGCTACCTCACCCTCTCGCTCCTTCCCTTTATGTGGAACCAACTTGTTGAGGTGAACAACCTCAAAATGATGGTCAACTACGGTATGGACAACATGCGCTTCGGACAAGCCGTCCTCAGCGGCCAGCGCATCCGCCTGAATGCTACGCTGCAAGGCATACAAAACCTGCGCGGCATTTGCAAGGCCGAGGTGAAGTTTAACATCGAAATTGAAGGTCAACGCAAGCATGCCCTCGAAGGCGTGGCTACGTTCTTGTACTACTTTTCTTAAGTTAACAAGTGACAAGTGACAAGTGACGAGTTGCAGAAGCGCTTGTCGTCGGCGTAGCCAAACTCGTAACTCGTAACTCACTTGCCTTCGTTTTCATTATTCGCATACGCTCTGGCAATATGTCGCTAACGTTCGTGCTAATTCGTAGTTTCTGTCACCCGTCCCCCACACGCTATGCCCATCGCCCACTTCCTCACGCTCGCGGCTCCCGCAGAAGGCTGCTACGTTGAAAGACGTAGTCGGTTTTTGTCCTATGCCTATCCCGTCGCCACGGAGGAGGAGGTTAAGACCTGTGTTGACAAGTTGCGGCGCGAATACCACGATGCGCGCCACGTATGCTATGCCTACTCCATCGGTGTCCTCCCCAACCAGCGCACACGCACCGTTGACGATGGCGAACCGAGTGGAACAGGCGGACGCCCCATCTTGGCACAGATAACCAGTCGCGAACTGACCAACGTGCTCGTTTGCGTTGTCCGCTATTTTGGAGGTGTGCAACTCGGAGCTGCGAACCTCGGGCGCGCATACGGCGCGGCTACGGCTGAAGCATTAAACGCGGCAGCATTGCGCGAAGAAACACTACGCGCCGAAATCGTGGCCACAGCCCCCTATGAGCTCGTTGACTTCCTCAAACGCACCGCCCAAGACTGCGAGGCCAACATTCTGAGCTACGACTACGACGCAGCGGGTATGACCTTCCGACTGGCACCGCCCCTCGACAAAGAAGAGGAGCTAAAAGGGCGCCTAACGGCCAAATACGGGGTAAACGTTAAACAATAAACATTATGGGCTACGCCGATGATAGTGGAAACCACAACATACACTACATATCCCACTACAAACACAGCACCTCCTACGCTTCGAGGCAAAAGAGAAAAGCCGTGTCCGTAGTATTATTGTTGTGTCTGTAGTGGTTCTCATAAACCTAAAATGCGCTAAAGTCTTCGTGTTCATTTGAAAGCATTCGTAACCTTCGTGGTTTCAATAAACATGAAACGTACGCAGGCATATCACCCTCTCGGGGAGAGAGGGGCTGAATCCTTGTTACTCTTCAACTTCAAACAATCATGTTCTACATCAAAAAACGCATCGAAATATCTTTTGCTCATCGCCTTGACCTTCCCTACGAGAGCAAATGCACGCGCCTGCATGGTCACAATGCCATTATCGAAGTCTTTTGTCGTGCCAGCGAACTCAACGCCGAAGGAATGGTCATCGACTTCAAGCACGTAAAAGAAATAGTAAAGAAGGAGCTTGATCATCGCTGCCTGAACGACCTCGTAACGTTCAACCCCACGGCCGAACAAATGGCCCGTTGGATATGCGAGCGCGTACCTGGTTGCTATAAAGTCTCCTTCCAAGAAAGCGAAGGCAACATAGCCGTTTATGTCCTCGACGATGCCCTCAATGCTCCCCTATGACCGCTCGCCTCTTCGTTAACGAAACCTTCTATTCGCTGCAAGGCGAAGGGTTCTGGACGGGCACTCCCGCCTTTTTCATCCGCCTGAGCGGGTGCAATTTGCGCTGCGCGTTTTGCGACACACACCACGCTGAAGGGACGTGGCGCGCCATCAGCGACCTTGCCGCAGAAGCGGCTGCTTATCCAGCCCGCCACGTCGTGCTGACAGGGGGCGAACCCACCTTGCAACTATGCGAAGCACTTATCGCCGCCTTGCACGAAAAGGGCAAGTATGTTGCAATAGAAACCAACGGTACGCACCCCCTACCCCACGGCCTCGACTGGGTGACACTATCGCCTAAAGACGATTTTGAACCCAAGGCAGCGCCCCTGCTGACGGTTTGCGATGAGCTGAAACTCGTCTTCCGCTCCAGCGATACCTTCAACCCGCACACCCACATCAGTGCCAAACACCACTTCCTGCAACCTTGCGACGTGGGCAACGCCCAGCAGAACCGCCTCATCCTCGCCGCCGCTATCGACTATTGCAAAGCCCATCCCCTCTGGCGGCTCTCCCTGCAAACCCACAAACTTTGCGAAATCCCATAATACGCTGAAAAAGCGAATGCCTCATAATGTCCGTCTGTTCGGCGAACATGCAACGAGGGGACAAGCATCGGCTTGTCCCCTCGTACTATATATAATATATGTACGCTTATCGCTCGTTAACCTCAACGCAAGACCTTACGGCCGTTTTGGATGTAGATGCCTCCGCGCTGCATGGTGGTAACACGGCGACCCGTGAGGTCGTAGAGGCTGGCAGCTTCGGTTTCAAGCTGGTCCTCGGCGGCACTGATACCCGTTGCATCGCCTGCGACGAGGTTAAGGCCACGAACGCCTGCCGACGACGTGAAGTCGAGGTATGCCTTATAGGGCAAGAGGTTGACACCTAACTTCAGTTGATAGAAACCAGGAGTTCCGTCAACTACGTTCATCACGAGGATACCTGTTTGCGAGGGCAGACTGACGAACGTGCCTTTCAGCTCGTTCAGAGCCAGCAGGCTGGCATCGGCACTAACGTCGGCATCGCTCACGATGCAGGGCGAAAGCACAGCATCAGTTCCTGCATCGCCAAGAAGCACAACGGGCGTGGCTTCGGGCACGTAGCCACTTGCCAGTACAAAGTATTCTGCGCGGGTGCGCGCTTCGTTGGGACGAACGACGAGGGCCTCAACGCCTGCAGGCAAGGCATAAGCGTAGGGCATATAGGCCGTAGCAATGGCCATATCGCTGGCACCGCCAATGGGCTGAGGCGATGCGGTGAGAGCCAGCTTCACGTCGGCATCAGCATCGATGGGTTCGAACTGCCAGCGAGAATTATTGGCTGTTGTTTCCCAACGCACTACGTTGCTTGCGGCATCGATGTGAGCGTAGCCGTAAAGGGCATTGGTGTAGATAGTAAAGACGTATTCGCCACTGCTGTTGCGACCGACATAGACGGGGTATGCTTCAGAGGCCTCAGTAGTAGTCTGGGCGGCCGTACCATAATCGGCGGTGGCCACTTCTTTTGTATATTCACCCAAACGGCCCAACGTGAAGAAGCCATCGCCACGCGGCGTGAGGCGCATCGTGGTTTCGGCCAAGTCGGTGGTCTGGTCGGTCACGGCCAGTTGGCCGTTCGCCGTGGTGAGATACATGGCGGGCCTGCCTACGTTGCGAATGCGGAAATAGCCGCCTTCGAAGTCGTCAGACACATCGGCCACTTCCGTCTGGAAGTACATGCCCATGTTGGAATTGTCGGACCAGAAACCAATGTACGTCTCCCAGTCGCTGGCAAAGGTCTGCGTAGCTGGATTGCGCAGCGAGAAGTTGGTGTCGTCAACGCGCACGAGGTCCCACGTAGTGGGCGAAGAGGAAATACCTACCGTTGTCTGACCTGCCGTCAGACCAAGCATAGGATTGGCAGCAGACCACACCTGCACACCCGTAAGAGGGCTACCCGTGAAAATCCAACGGCTCTGAGCCACGGGCGAGGGCACCGTAGCGAGCGAGGTGGCACTGCCATCACCTGGAGCACCAGCAAAGACGTAGCTTGCACGAAGCTTCAACGTATAGAGGTCGGCCTCGGTATCGGTCGATGAAGAAGCCAACGTGAAGGGGCCGTTGAAACTCCAGGCTACGTTAATGGTAGCGTCCTGCGTAGGCGTAACGGAGGGCGTAGCGGGATTGAGTGCAAGGTAGTGCTCGGTGGCAAAGTCGGTCAGGCTCGTGGGATATGCTGTCAGCGGAGTGCCTACAACGGCTTGCGTTGTGAACGTCTGGCTTGTTCCTTCAAGGGCGAACGTCAGCGTTACTTCGTCGGCAGGCGTGAGCTGCATATAGCCACCTTCATCGTTAAGGCCACTGGCACTAATCCAATAGCCAAGGTAGTCGATGCCACGGTTGTTGTTCATATATACATTTTCGCTACCGCGCAACTTGATGGTGAAACCATCAGTGCCCGTGCTGTTGTGTAGCACTTCCCACGTCTGCGTTCCCGTAGTAGAGAGGATGGGATAGGTCGTATTGTCTGACGGATTGGTTGTGCCGCCGCTGTCTTGTAGCGTATAAGTTGCGCCGTAAGCATCATTGTAGATAGAGAAACCCGTGAAGGGGTTACCCGTGAAGCGCCAGCGGTAGGCGGGCGTATTCTCGTAGGTTTCGGTTCCTTTATAATAGGAAGCGGTGTTTTGAGCCAATGGGGTGCTACGCACTTCCGCGCTGGTAATATAGCGAGGCGAAAGTCCACTCACGTGGTTGTTCATATTCCAGATGTAGGGACGAGCTGCGGCATAGGTCTTTGCCCAAGCAAAGGGAGCGTCGGCAGCGGGCTCGGCCAGCACGTCGTAGGTCATAGCAGCCGTGGGCGTAAAGCCTTCGAAGGATGCTTTGTTGGGATAGTTGACGTAAACGTCTTCGTAGGCCGTAAGCTCTTCGGGATAGGCGGTAATAGCGCAGTTGTAGGTCTTGGTCAGCGTATAGAGTACGTCGCCGTCGGCATCCACCACGCGCCACGTTACGTCCACGTTATCTACGAGGTAGGGTTCGCAAAGTCCAGCATCAACACGCAACTGCTCAATGAGTTCAGCGGAGGGCGTATTGCTGTAGTTGTCGTAGATATACCATTGGCAACCCGTATCGTTGTACTGATACTTCGTCACGTTTTGTCCTTCGGGCAACTGGGGCGCTGCACAGATGCAGTTGTTGTAGTAAGCACTGGTACCTTTCTTATAGATATAGAAGTAACCACTGGTGTAGGCCACGTCAACTGGGGTAGGCGTAGCGGAGAAGGAAGAGGTGGAGGGATCGAAGTACCCAGCTGCACCTATATTATATAGGTAGTAGTAACCATCATCGTCGCCCGTGCCGGCGATGAACATCCAGTTGGAGGCATCGGCGGTAACGTCGGCGTGCTGCGTGATAATGTCCTTATACTGCGTGCGGTCTGCTGTGGTGAGAGCATCGCCATCGGCATTACGCAGGGTGGTACGGCTGTTCGTTGTGTCATAGACGAGGTCGCCAAAGCCGCCAACGTTGCGCAAGACGTAGGCCTTCTCGGCAGAGAGGGAGGCAACACTTGTCAGCTTGCCATACTTCAGGACGGTGCCGTTAGCGGCCAGGTTCGTCAGTGCCGTTTCATAGTCGGCGTATGTGCTGGAAGCATTGTCGTAAACGGCTTGCAAGGCGGCGAGGTCGGCGGTGCTATAGCCGTTGAACTGGTCGGCATTGTTGAGGTAGGTCTCGGCCAAGGCTCGAATTTTGTCAACACTATTGTACTTGAACGTCAGTTCGGCAATACACATATTGTTGCTCGTACCATTCATCGACTCGGTAAAGTTCAGCTTCAGGTATTTCGTGTTGAGCGTAGTGCTTAGTGCTATCGTCTGTGGGAAGCCAGCACTCAGGGTGCAACTCTCCACAAAGGTCCAGCGTGTGCCGTTGGTTGAGGTATAAACGTCAACCGTCTTGGCTTGATAGTTTGTTCCCGTGTGGCCACTCTCGCCCACGATGACAATGTCGTCAACGTTTACGAGACCGTCGGCATGGGTGAGTTCAAAGTAGTGGGGATATGCTTTCGACGATCCGTACCACTTACTGTGCCAATAGGTGGTTTCATCGCCGTCAGTCAAGAGGCTGGCTAAGCCTTGCGACCCGCTACTTTCGCCCACGGTTTCTTCGTCGCTATAGCCAGTAACGGTCCAGCCCGTGGTTTCGTCCATCGTCTTGCCACCGATGGCCGAGGCCATGCGGTCTTCGTCTTGCTGCTGAATGGCGGGGAGCACGTCGCGCTGAACCAGCGCATCGAGCTCTGTCTGCGTAGGAACGATACCTGTGGGTGATTTCAAGGGGATGCTGGTTGTGCCTTGCTCGCCACCATAGCGCGTGTAGCCACCGCTCTCCATATACATAGCGGGTTCGCCTTGGTAGTCGTCAACACCCGTCTGATAGAAGTCGCCACGATGTCCGTCGCTGTTGTCGGTATTACCAAACCAGAAAGAGTTGCGGTTGTACCACTGTCCGCTCTGCATGGCACGCGTAAACATGCGACGATAGTAGGCCTTGTGGGCCTTGTTTCCCTGCGAGGTATTTGTACGTGTGTATTCTTCAAGGAAGGCATTGGCAGGATTGACGTAGGTATTGACCCCTGCTTGGCGCATCGTCCCGATGTAGTGCCACTCGGTATCAACGCCTTCAGCCCAATACCAGGCAGAGACGAGCGTGTTTTGCCACAACGTCCCGTCTTCAAGGGGAATCTCTTCGGGACGGCTATTGACAAGGAACTTCACCCATTGTCCAGCTTTCCACAGCTCGCCCGTCAGTCGCACGCTGGCACCCGTACCTTCACCGCCGAAGCGTGTACTGACAACGTTTTCGGCTGTTCCCGTGGCAAGCACGCCACTACGCTTGTAGTCGACCAGGGTGGGGTCGGTGTCGGTGTCGCCACTGTCCCAAAGGCTGAAGATAACCGTGCGTCCACCCGACGCATTGTTGCCTCCATTGTTCTGAATGCCCATATAGCCGCCCGAGAAGCCAAAGCTCTCCACGTAGGTGCCATAGAAGTCGGCATCGGTAGGTATCTGCACCTCCGTATAGGCCCAGTCGAAAGCATTGCCGCTGGGAAGCGACGTATCCGTGCTGCTGAAACCATTGAGGTGGAGCGAGGCCACACTGCGCCAGTTGGCAAGAAAGACGTTGCCACTCTTGTTGGTGCCGCTGGCGGTACCTGTCACGGTGAAATCGCTGAGCGTGGTGCTACCAGCCGTGCCCCCCGTGAGTTTCATCCTATACCAACCCTCGGCAGGAATGGTCAGCGAGAAGTTGCGAGCACTCTGCGAGGAAACAATCGTCGTTTCGGTAGCCACGCGGACGACCGTTGCACGAACGGCAGCGGCGTTGCTCGATGTCACCGTAAACGACCCTTGCGGGAAGTGGATGTAGAGTGTGGGAACAAGATTGTTCGAAGGCCACGTCGTACTGTAGGCCACGGCATGCTGCGAAGCACCGTCGGCCGTTTCGAAGTAGCCACCCATCGTGCCGTTGTTGGCAACGCCGATGGTCCACGTACTCTGTGCTTGTGCTTGCCAACCTAAAGCGAGGCAAGCCATAAGTAACATAAAGATACGTTTCATTATATAAAGATTTATGGTTGATTTGTCAAAGTTTACAAGTGACTTATTTTTAGTGACGAGTTACGAGTTGCAACCGCGATAATAAGGGCGTAGCCTAAACTCGTCACTCGTAACTTGTCACTCGTAACTTGTAACTTGTCACTCTTTATTGTCCTTTCACTGCTAATGTGCGCTCAAGCGTATCGAGCAGTGCCTCGCGGTGAGCTTGCACGGTAGCGTCGCCAACGGCAGGCGCATCTTTCAGCGACTTTTGCAACGTGCGTAATGTTTGCAGCACAGCGGGGCGTGAGCGATTGTCAAGTTCTAAACCGCCGAACCTACTGCACAGCGTACCAACAAAGGCATTTTGCAAACTGCGATGATACGCATCGGGCACGTTGGCTCCACTATAGAGATCGGCGAAATAGGCTGTGCGAAGGTCGGACATGTAGTCCGTGACGGGATATTCCGCATTCATTTCTTCAAGCAAACTGCCGCTCAGTATGCGCAACGTGATGTTGCGACCTAAACTTCGCGTGAAGTCTTGCACATCGGGCGAAAGCGTACGAACGAAGGCGGGCTGAATAAGCCAGCGCGGTTCGTTAAGCACCACTTCGTCGAGCACGAACTGCAAGCATTCCTTTTGGCGAGCGCGTGGCAGATTTCGATAGCGCGTGCCACCTTCCGAAACGGTGCCATAGTCCTTCTCCACACTACCCACGTTGCCCAGCACGTGGCCAAGGTAGCGATAATACTGGTTGGTCAGTTGGCCGTAAATACCGCTGAGGTTACGACCGAAGATATCGTTGCGCTGATAGGTCCACTGCGGCAAAAGGGGCAGCATGCGCTTAAGGTTCATAATGCCATAGCGCGAAGACTTGACGGCATCGTCACCAAGGTCTTCGGTCTGACAACGTCCGTCGCGCGTAGAGTTGGTTTCACCATCGCCAAACCATAGGCGGCGGTTCTGCTTCACGGCGGGCGTAAAGAGCTTCTCCAATTCTTCGTGGTCGCTCACGTCGTCCCAAGCATCGGGTGTCAGCGTATAGCCCCACTGAATGGCCCACTTGTCGTAGTCGCCAATGCGGGGAAAAATGCCTTCGTGACTAATACCATCCTCGGGTTGCGCCACGTAGTTGAAGCGGGCGTAGTCCATAATACTAGGCGTATGGCCGTGGGCCTCAACCCATGCCTTGTTGCGCAGGCTGTCGGTGGGCACGGTGCTGGACGAACCAAAGTTGTGGCGAAGTCCCAACGTATGACCCACCTCGTGGGAGGAGACGAAACGAATGAGTTGCCCCATCAGTTCATCGCCATACACCATTTGGCGAGCTGCCTCATCAAGCGTACCAGCTTGAATCATGTACCAGTCGTGAACAAGCGTCATTACGTTGTGGTACCAGCAAATGTGGCTCTCCAAAATCTCGCCGCTGCGGGGATCATGCACCTGCGGACCATAGGCATTGGCAATGGGCGATGCCAAGTAGCGGATAACGCTGAAGCGAGCATCTTCCATCGACATCGTCTTGTCCGAGTCGGGCCATTCCTTCGCTACAATCGCATTCTTAAAACCTGCTTGCTCAAAGGCTACTTGCCAGTCGTTCACACCTTGAATAAGATAGGGGCGCCATTGGCGCGGCGTAGCAGGGTCAATGTAATAAACAATCTGCTTCTTAGGCTCAATGAGCTCACCGCGCTTCCACTTTTCGGCATCTTCGGCGTTCTTGGGCTCAAGACGCCAGCGCGTGATGAAGCGTTTAGGCTCCACGCGCTGCTGATAGTCGCTATACTCAGAGAACTGGTCGGTGAAGTAGCCTACGCGCGGGTCGAACAAACGGCGCATCATAGGCTTCTTGGGCAGCAAGACGAACGAGATGTTCAGACCCAGCGTCACTTTGCCCGTGCGGTAGCCTGCCGTTGTGGTGGGCTGAGGCGAAGAGAAGGTCTTCACGGTGCGCACCTCGGTGTTGAGGGGGAAGGTCTTGATGCTTTCAATGAACGAAGCGGAACCTATCAGACCTGCTACGCCAAACTGCTTCTTGCGGCTGGGCGTCAGACCAAGGGCGGGATTGTCTTCGTTGAAGAACTCGGTCACCTTAATTTTCGTAGCCTTCCCCGCACGTCCTTCGGGCTTAAAAGCACCAATGATGGGGGCGGCGTTGCTAATGGTGACGGCGCGATTGATCGCATTAAGCGAATCGGCGTAGTTAACGAGGAGTTCTGAGCGCAACAGCAGTTTGTCGGCCTGACGCTCGAAATAGACGGTTTGCTGGTTCACCATTTCGCCGCCATACTGCCCCGTATTGGCTGGGGCCGAGGTATAGCGCACCGTGACGAGCATCCGACGCCCCAACAAACTGTCGGGCACGGTCAGAAACCAGTCGTTACCTTGTTTCTGTACACCCATCAAACCAGCTTGGGCTGATGCTGAAAGTGCTAACGCAAAGATGCAAAAAGATAGCGCAATGTGTCGCAAGTATTTCTTCATACTAATACTACTATATGTTTAGCTGTTAATGTTTCACATTGAAGAACCACACAAACACACAAAAGTCCACAAAGTGCACAAAGCATATTTTGTGTGTTTAGTGGTTCACGTTTAATGTTTATTGTTTAACGTTCTCAAGCAACTTTCTGAACTGTTCGTAATTCCCGTCCAACCTACTTAGTTCGTAGTCGGCTATGGGAAAGGAGAAGGTGGCTGGCAATTTCTCTATGCCAAAATACGCTTGCAGCAAGCGCGCCATGCGGAACGAACGACCGTCGGCACGCCGCAATAACGCTAAGCAGACTGTGCGCACATCGGCATCGGCCACATCATAGCGACGTAAGAGCTGCAACAGCTCGTAATAAGCCGCTGGTGTACCTGTAGCAACGAGCTGGGCTGCTATGTCTAAGGCGTTATCTTCGCGCGCAAACAGTCGCACGAGTTGCCCGCAGTCTGCCACGCTCAGCGTATGCGGCAGCAAGGTCTCTAACGTCTTACGGCGGTCGATGGCGGAAGCTTGAGAGGCAAAGGCGGCAAAACGTGCATCGGAAAGCAGCAACTGCCCCTTCTTCTGTATAGCCACCGCCGCTTTAAGGAACGTCCCAAGATAAGCTTTGGGCGAAGAGGGTACGATGCAAGCGAAAATGGCCCAATACGCCTCGCCGTCAAGTTGCGGTAACAGCCGTTCGCCCAGCAGATAACCTGCCGTACGGAAGTCGGCATTCGACAACGAAGCCAGCACGTCCTTCAAGGCTTCAGGACTGGCTTGCAATGCGGTACTCAGCCGACGTTCTAACTGTGGGTTGTGACGTTTCAAGTTTAGTATTTAATGAAACCACGAAAGGCACGAATGTAAGCAAATGATCACGAATACACTTGCGTTTGGTGCGTGGCATTTAATGTTTAACGTTTTTTGAGAACCACTACAGACACTGCAATAATACTACGGACACTGCTTTTCTCTTTTGCCTCGATGCGTGGAGGTGCTGTGTTTGTGGTGAGGTATGTAGTGTACGCAGTGGTTTCCACTATCATCGGCGTAGCCCATAATGTTTATTGTTTAATGCTCAACAAGCACACGTTCTCAACGTGGTGAGTCTGTGGGAACATATCCACGGGCTGTACGGCCTGAATGTCATATCGAGTGCATAGGGCGGCGAGGTCGCGTGCCTGCGTGGCTGGGTTGCAGCTCACATAGACGATGCGCCTCGGTGCTGTGCGCAGGATGGTTTCCACCACGCCAGGGTGCATACCCGCACGCGGCGGGTCGGTGATGAGTACGTCGGGACGACCATTGCGGGCAATGAAGTCGTCGTTCAGCACGTCCTTCATATCGCCTGCATAGAACGTTAGGTTCGTCAGACCATTCAGTTCGGCGTTCAGACGAGCGTCCTCAATCGCTTCGGGCACGTACTCTACGCCCACCACGCGGCGCGCCTGGCGGGCCACGAACTGCGCAATCGTTCCCGTTCCTGTATAGAGGTCATAGACGAGTTCTTTACCCGTCAATGCGACAAAGTCGCGCACCACCTTATACAACGTATAGGCTTGTCGCGTATTGGTCTGATAGAAGCTCTTCGGGCCTACACGAAATTGCAAGTCTTCCATCCGCTCCGTAATGAAGGAGGTGCCAGCAAAGGTCTGCACGTCAAGGTCGCCAATAGTGTCGTTACACTTCGTGTTGTTCACCCAAAGCAGCGAGGTCACTTCGGGGAAGCTATCGCGCATCCACGTTAACGTTTCGTGGGCTTGCCGCTCTTCATCGGCGGTGCGAATGCAAAATTGCACAATGAGCATCACCTCGCCCGTCTGCTGGGCGGTGCGGATGGTGATGTTGCGCAACAGGCCCGTCTGCTCGCGCAGGTCGAAGAATGTCAGTCCGCGTTCCAGCGCATACTGCCGTATGCCATTGCGCAAGCGGTTGTTCACGTCCTGCATCAAATGGCACGTCTCTATGTCGAGAATCTTGTCGAAGGCTCCTGGAATGTGGAAGCCAAGGCCGTTCTTTTGTTCCACCACTTCACCCTCGGCTATCTGCTCGCGCGTCAGCCAGCGTTTGTTTGAGAAGCCAAACTCCAACTTGTTGCGATACTCGCATTCCTGCTCACTGCCAAGGATGGGGCTGACGGCAGGCAGCGTGAGGTGGCCTATGCGCGTCAGGGCGTCAACCACTTGTTGCTGCTTTTGGCGCAGTTGCTCTGCATAGGGCAACATCTGCCATTTGCAACCGCCGCAAACGCCAAAGTGCGGACAGAAAGGCTCGCGGCGCAGGGGCGAAAGCTCTTTGAAACTGACGACTTCGGCCTCCATAAAACTCTGTTTCTTGCGGCGCACTTGCAACGTGCAGACGTCGCCCGGCACGGCCCACGGCACGAACACCACGCGCCCGTCAACGCGCGCTATGGCCTTGCCTTCTGCGGCTAAGCCCGTTATGGGAATATCTTCTAATAGTGGTAGCGGTTTCTTCTTTCTTGACATAAAAATAGCACGGCATTAGCTTTACTATGCCGTGCAAAGTTATAAATATCTTTCCGAACGCAGGGGTATGCCACCCACGTTTTAATGTTTTTTATTGGTGTCCGCATAAAAACACCACAACAGAAATGCGGGGCTTCAGCGGCTGTGCGATGCGTATAGGTGGGTTATATAACGTGGCATCGCATGCCCTCTGAAGTTTGCATGGTTTTGTTCGGCGGCCTAAGGTAGGCGCGGGGGCGTGTGGCTATTTGCCCAGAATCTGGTTGACGAGGGTGGTTACGTCGCCCACGTTGACCGAGCCGTCGCCGTTGAGGTCGGCATCGTCGGACATCGGCGTTTTGCTCAGAATCATGTTGACGAGGGTGGTTACGTCGCCCACGTTCACAGCGCCGTCGCCGTTGAGGTCGGCAGGTTCGGTCGAGGGTTTCGCGTCTTCCACGATGTTTTCGAATTGATTCCAGGGGTCAATTGCTTTATAGGCTTCTTTGCTGCCTTTGGGGACGTGGAGGGTGCATGTTGAAGTGGGGACATCTTCGAACACATCTATACTGCATTCATACGCTTCGGGATTGGTGCGCAGGGCATAGATGTCTGTTAGGCCAGTGCAGCCTGAGAACGCACCGCTGCCGATACTGGTAACGGAGGAGGGGATGGTGATGCTCGTTAGGCCTGTGCAGCCTGAGAACGCACCGCTGCCGATGCTGGTGACGGAATTGGGGATGTCGATGCTCGTTAGGCCGGTGCAGCCATAGAACGCATAGTCTCCGATGCTGGTGACGGAATTGGGGATGATGATGCTCGTCAGGCCTGTGCAGTCAGCGAACGCATAGTTTCCGATGCTGGTGACGGAATTGGGGATGGTGATGCTCGTCAGGCCGGTGCAGTCCTTGAACGCCCAGCTGCCGATCTCCGTGACGGAGGTGGGGATGGTGATACTCGTTAGGCTTGTGCAGTCATAGAACGCACAGCTGCCGATGCTGGTGACGGAGGAGGGGATGGTGATGCTCGTTAGGCCTGTGCAGTGATAGAACGCATACCACCCTATGCTGGTTACGGAATTGGGGATGGTGATGCTCGTTAGGCCTGTGCATTCATAGAACGCATAGTCCCCGATGCTGGTGACGTTATCTCCTAAGATATATGTTGTGACTTGTGAACCGAAAATGTTGCTAAGATTTGAGTTGTATGTATATGCCTTTGAAACGATGTTATTACTATTAATGGTGACGCTCGTTAGGCTTGTGCAGCCTTCGAACGCACTGCCCCCGATGGTAGTGACGGAATTGGGGATAGTGATGCTCGTTAGGCCTGTGCAGCCATAGAACGCCAGGTCTCCGATGCTGGTGACGGAATTGGGGATG
>ONHN01000004.1 GCA_900317635.1 uncultured Prevotellaceae bacterium
GCGTAGCGAGGAGGGATGCGCGGTAGGTGTGAGGCGTTGTTGCCAGTGCGCGGAGCGTACTGCACGTTACAAGTCCTCTTTTCGACACAACCTATTCTTTTTAATGTGCGGTACGCTCTGCGCAACGCGCCGAATCCCCGCCGCAGAGTTTCGCTGCTATCGCAGCGATTTGTGCGGGCGAGGCGCCCGCGCTCCCAGGGGCATGCGCCGCCGTTGGGTGCGGGCGAGGCGCCCGCGCTCCCAGGGACATGCGCCGCCGAGGGATGCAGGCGTCTCGCCTGCGTACTCAGTTATCCCGCCCGCCGCTCCCAGTTATCGCCCCTGCGCCGCCCCGCATTTGCTAAATTAAGTTATCAAAAACACCCTTCCCCGCCCTTAAATGTTAAGAAAAATGATAAAAAACTAACAAATGTGTTGTCTTTTTAAGAATTATGCACTATCTTCGCGTTTGTGAAGCCATTTGCAACTGTCGCAACGCAGATCTTCTTCAGCTGCAAATCACCTACAAGAGGCCACCTCCGCGCCCCTATACAATATTATATATAGTACGCGCGCGAAGACGCAGAGCCTTCACAAACACTATCGTCATACGCTGGTACCATGCCGACAGGGCTATTCTTTCCCATGCCCTTGTCGCGCTTCAGTGTTTTTGGCGGTAGGGCGAAACAGCTTCTAAAGCAAATACATGTTTAATTTAATGGTTATATTATGAACAAGAAGTTAGTGCTTTTATTGCTTGCCCTGATTACGTTCGGGACAGCAATGGCGCAGAAGCGCGTGACAGGTCACGTCGCCGACGAGAGCGGTAACCCCGTCGTGGGTGCCACCGTGCGCGTTCGTGGCGAGAAAATGGGCACGCAAACTGATGCCAACGGTAACTTCACGCTCCCGAAGGTGCCCAACAACGCTAAGACGTTGGACATCTCCTACCTTGGTATGGAGACGCAGTCGGTTAGCGTGGCGGCTACCGTCAGCGTAGTGCTGAAGGAGAACGTCCTCGAAGAGGCCGTCGTTATGGGCTATGGTACGGCTAAAAAGCTCGGTACCGTGGTAGGTACGGTTTCGAAGATTACCTCCGACAAGATTGAAAACAAGCCCGTCACCACCGCCCTCGACGCTCTGCAGGGTAAAGTGGCCGGCGTGCAGATTTATAACAACACCGGTGACGTCGGCGACGTGCAAGGTACCTCCACCACCGTCCGTGGTGTCGGCTCCCTCAACGGTGCCACCGCACCCCTCTACGTTATCGATGGTCAGCCCGTTGACGCTTCTGCGTTCTATATGATGAACCAGAACGACATCGACAGCTACACCGTCCTGCGCGACGCCTCCGCTACCTCTATCTATGGTGCACGCGCTGCCAACGGCGTTATCTTCGTTACCACGAAGAAAGGCCGCAGCGGCGAGAAGGCCATGATCAAGGTGGGTCAGAGCATCGGTTGGAGCTCGCTGGCACGCCGCACGGGCGACCCCATGAACTCTACCGAAATCCTCGACTACTACTTCCGCAACGGTGTCATCAGCGGTACGGACTATGCCGTCTATAAAGCCTCTGGCATCAACACCGACTGGCAGAAGTACTACTTCAAGAAGTCAGCCGCCATGTACAACACCAACTTCAGCGTGCAGGGCGCCAGCGAACGCATCAGCTACTACGTTAGTGCGGCCTACATGAAGAAGGGCGGTTTGACACCCTACCAGAAGTTCAAACGCTACAACGTCCGCACCAACCTCGACGTGCGTCCCACCGACTGGTTGCGCATGGGCTTGAACCTCGGTCTGAACTACGACGAGCGTTCCAACGACTCCATGACCGACAAACTCTACCAGGGTAACAACCCCGCCATGGGTGCCGTGGTCAACCTGCCTTACTACAACCCCTACGAACCCGACGGCAGCAAGAGCATGACCATCCCGCCCTCTGGCTCATGGAACAACGACCTCCGGGCTAAGTACGGTCCCTACACCGCCAACGACTCCCGTCTGACGGGTTCGGCCTTCATCGAACTCACCCCCGTCAAGGGCCTCACCATCAAGAGCCAGCTCGCCGGCGACCTCTGGGACCTCCGTTCCACCGATAAGCGCTTGCCCTCCGCTCCCTGGTATGTGGCTCAGGGTAACACGCAGGGCGGAAGTATCAACGAATACTTCAGCCGCAGTGCCGACTGGACCATCACCAACACCGCCGAGTATCGTTGGGAAATCAACACCGACCACACCCTCACGTTCCTCCTCGGTCAGGAAGGTATCAAGAACACGTCCCACGAATTCAACTCCCAAACCAGCGGCCACAGCGACGACCGCCTTATGGAGCTGGGCTCGGGTACAGAAGCATCCATCGAAAACATCGGTCGTCGTTCTGACGGTTCAATTATGGGCCACAACAAGGCTCTCTCGCTGAGCTTCTTCGGACGTGCCGACTATAGCTATAAGGACAAGTACTTCGCCAACTTCACCGTCCGCAACGACCGCAGCTCCATCTTCGGTGCCAACAACCGCAGTGCAACCTTCTACAGCGGCGGTCTGATGTGGGACATGAAGCGCGAAAACTTCCTCAAGACCACCGACTGGCTCGATGAACTCCGCCTGAAGTTCAGCGTGGGTTCTACGGGTAACAGCTCCGGTATCGGCTACTATCAGGCCCTTGCACAGGTCGGCTCGTTGCAATATGCTGGCAGAACGGGTTGGGGCATTGCCAACCCTGGCAACAAAGACCTCGGTTGGGAAACCCAGATCCAGACCACGCTCGGCTTCACCGCACGCCTCTGGAACCGCCTCAACCTCGAAATGAACTACTACCACCGCAAGACAAAGGACATGCTCATGGACGTCCCCGTGCCCTACACCACTGGTTTCAGCACGCAGATCATGAACATCGGCGAGATGGTGAATCAAGGTATTGAAATCAGCTTCGACGTGGACGCTGTGAAGAACTGGAACGGCCTGAACGTGAACGTCTATGGCAACTTCACCTATAACGCCAACAAGATCACCAAGCTCTTCTACGGCCTCGACACGTGGAACATGCCCGACTACGGCCTCTCCTACGTCGTGGGCGAGAGCGTGAACTTCTACATCCCCGTGCGCTACGGCATCAACCCCGACAACGGTAACATCCTCTGGTACGTGCCCGATGCCGACGGCAACTACGACAAGAAGGTGACCAGCGTAGCCGCCGCCCTCGCCTCCGGACAGCTCACCGAGCAGTACAGCGACGCCCTCTATGCCAACACAGGCAAGAAGCGTTTCGCTCCTATCAACGGCGGTTTCGGCCTTAACGCTACGTGGAAAGGCCTCACGCTGAACATGGACTTCTCCTACGTGCTTGGTAAGTACATGATTGACAACCTCGACTTCTTCACCCGCAACTCCCAGTTCACCGACAACAACCAGGACCGCTGGATGCTCGGTGCTTGGCAGAAGCCCGGCGACGTGACCGACGTGCCCCGCTTCGGTGTCAACAACCAGTTCGACACGAGCCTGCTCCACAACAGCTCCTTCATGCGTCTGAAGAACCTCTCCCTCTCCTACGACCTGCCCGCCAAGTGGATGGACGCTACTGGCTTCATCCGCAACATTCGCCTCACGGCTGCCGCTCGCAACCTCTTCACCGTGACGAAGTGGCCAGGTGCTGACCCCGAATACGACAGAAACTTGACAAAGGCCGGTGCCGTGCCCAACACGCGCGAATACACACTCGGCGTTGAGTTCACGTTCTAAACAACTTAAGCACTGACACACAGATATGAAAAAGAGTATATTAAAAGCAGCTCTGCTCGCTGTCATTGCAGCTCCCCTGTTCAACGCCTGCGAAATGGATCAACTCCCCACAACCTCCATTCCTAACGAAGGTTCATGGGTAACGTTCGCCGATGCCACGAAGTTCAACACCACCATCAAGGCCGAACTCAAAGGGCTTGCCACGCAAGGCTACTACTACAGCGACTATTTCGTTGACTACTACCAGCCCGCCCTCGGTTTCGGCAACCGTAACGGCACAGAGTACAGCTGGCAGTTCTCCAGCACCACCACCGCTGGCTACTGGAGCAGCAACTACAACTACATCGTACAAGCCAACAACTACATCAACAATGCCGATGCCGTGGCCGCAACGATGAGCCCCGACGACTACCCCCTGAGCGCACACCCCACGGAGCAGTTCCAGGCCGACAGTGCTACCATGCACCAGTATAAGGCCGAAGCCCACCTCATGCGCGCCTGGGCATACTACAACATGGCCCTGCGCTTCTGCAAGGACTACGAGCCCGCCACCGCCGCCTCCGACCTCGGCCTGCCCCTCGTCACGGAAGTGGACGTAACGGCAAAACCCGCCCGTAGCTCCCTCCAGGCCACGCTCGACTTCATCAACGCCGACCTCAACACCGCCCTCGCCGAGGTGCAGGAGACCGAGCCAAGCGGCGACGTGGTCAGCGTGCAGGTCATCAACGCACTCCGCGCCCGCGTAGCCCTCTGGAGCCACGACTACGCCACGGCCTACGCCGCAGCAACCAGCGTCATCAACGACGGCAACTTCGCCCTCGTCAACAATGCCGCCGACCTGCTCGACATGTTCTCCAATAACACGGGTTCTGAGCTACTCTTCACGCCCTTCGCCGGCCCCGACGAACGTTCCAGCTGGGACGGAACGGTGCAGGCCTACAACAGCAGCGTGCAGGCCTACAGCCCCGACATGATACCCGCCAAGAGCACCATCGATGCCTACGAGGCCGGCGACATCCGCCTGCAAACCTGGTTTATGGATGCTGATGTCAACGAGAACGACTTCTTAGCCTCCGGCGTGAAGCTCCTCAAGAAGTATCCTAACAATGCAGCCCTCGCCCGTCAAGGCGACAGCCCTTACGCTTGCTACAACCAGCCCTCCGCCTTCCGCGTGGCCGAGATGTACCTCATCGCTGCCGAAGCCGCCTACCTCAACGGCGACGCTGCCAACGCACAGAAGTACCTCAACGACCTGCGCACCGCACGCAACACTTCCACCAGCACGAAGACCGGCTCAGGCCTCTTCGACGACATCAAGCTCGAATGGAAGCGCGAGATGATTGGCGAGGGTCAACGCCTCTTCTGCCTCAAACGCTGGCACGACGGCTTCACCCGCAACCCCGCAGCACAAGCCGCCAACGTTATCTATCAGACCTCGCCCGAACTCTTCATCGGAGCCACCATCTCTGCCGATAACTACCGCTGGGTTTGGGAAATTCCCTCCAACGACCTCGAAACAAACCAAAACCTCGTAGGTAACTGGTAATAGCTGAAACTCTTAAAAGATACAGGAATTATGAAAAAGATAATGCTTTCCCTCGCCGCGCTCCTCACGCTCGGACTGACCTCCTGCGTAAGCGAATTCGAGGACAAGCCCGTTACCTATCCCGCCGAAGGCCTCGCCGAGACGGGTGTATGGCAAAACGGATACCTCGCCGGCGACTATGACTACACCGCCGTGCGCACAAAGACTGCCGACGGCGACGACCTCTTCTACATCGTGCGCGAAGGCCGACCCACGGGTAAGGACAGCGGCAGCGTCAAGATGCTCTTCGTTTCTAACGACGGAACAGAGTACAACAGCGAAATAGGTATGTACACCGCCTACAGCGACGTCACCTTCTACGGCGACGGCGCCAACGGCACCGACAGCCTCCAAGGAAGTGCCTACCTCGCCTACCAAAACAACATGCAGGACTACACCCTGCAACTACAAACCAGCGACGCTGCACGCCAGTTCACCTGCACCACGCAGAAGACCGACGACATCAGTGCCGTTCCCATACCCTCTGGCTACTGGGAAGGTCATGGCGCTAACGGCGAATACCTCCTCATGCTCCTCGACCCCGAAGAGAGCATCGCTATCATCGGTAGCGAAGATGCCGATGCAGAATACGTGGAAGTAACAGCAGAAGGCGGCGTCATCACCGTCAAAGGAACAGACAGCGGCAAGGAAGTCACCTTCGCCTACAACGAGGCATTCCAGCTCGAGGCTACCCTCGACGGCGCAACCTTCGTCGTTGACCCCCTCCGTGCTTCCGACAGCCAGCCCGAAGTCTTCATCCCCGTCAAGGTAGGTACGTTCACCACCGAGTTCTTCAAAGGTAGCGACGGCGGCCCCTACAGCTATAATGCCTACCTGCTGCAGAGCGAGCGCAACACCAACCGCTACGTCATCCTGCCCTACATCGACAACGACCAGGGCATGCTCGTAGAAGTTACCTCCGACCAGAACGAAGCAGGTGCCTACATCCTCGAAGTAGAACCCACCGCTACGGGTTACGAAGACTCCAGATACGGCATGATCTGGGCACAAGACGCCGTTGACTACGGCACCGGCAAGAACGGTCGCTCCAACTTCGACGGTAAGCTCTTCACCCTCAACCTCGCCTACTACGTCAGTGCAGGTTACTTCGGTGAGGGTGAGTTCCAAGACACCTTCAAGATCACCGGCGACTACGAAGAGCCCGAAGCACCCCGCTACGTCCTCAACAACAGCGCCGCACGCACCAACGTCCTCAATCCCGCCAAAGGCGGTAAGAAGGGCATGCTCCAGCACATCACCGTCGTGAAGCAATAACGCGCCACGACATAACCTCTATACAACCTTCCCCGCCCCGAGCCCCTTCGGAGCGGGGAAGACGCGTGTTAGAGGGCGTCCTGGGAGCGCGGGCGCCTCGCCCGCCCCAAATCGCTGCGCCAGCAGCGAAGCTCTGCGCCGGAGCTTCGGCGCGTTGCGCCGATTCGTGCAGGCGAGACGCCTGCGTACCCAGTTAGGTGCGGGCGAGGCGCCCGCGCTCCCAGGAGGCCTGCGTCCCATACCTTCCACGCCCCGCCAGCCGTCCTTTCAGGCCCCGCCAGTCCTCCTTTCAGGCCCCGAAAGTCACACTTTCTGGCTTTGAAAGTCACACTTTCAGGCTCTGAAAGTCCTCCTTTCAGGCTTTGAAAGTCGGGCGGCCTGCTCATAGCTGCGCGAAAATGCGCGCGCTCAGTCCAGTATGTTGCGTTGTTAACGCAACCCCGTCCCCCTCCCTCTGACCCCAAGAAAACCCTATTTTTTTCCATGAAACCGACAACTTTACTTGTCAATCCTTGCCCTTAACGCCTCAAAACGAAAAAGAAACTTTCTTTTAACCCAAAAATATTTGTTAGCTCGTATGTAATGATTACCTTTGCAGCGAGAAGAATTATCATGCAACGAGAAAACCTTTTCGTCACAGTACTAGTAGGCGATCAACAAACTATCTATAAAAATCATGGCAACCATCACTCTAGAATACAACGCCCGTAGCAGCGCCATCAGACGTATGTTGGCCGCATTGCTCGATAGCGGACTGTTCAGAGTGGTAACAAATCCAGGTAAAACCCGCTCAACTGCCAATACCGCCACGTTGCAGGCTATTGAAGAAGCAAAGCGCGGCGAGTATGCAGGGGTTGTGGATACAAGCAGTATAGATGCTATGGTGGCTTCCATCACGCAATGAGGCAAATCGTATTCTCTACTCAGTTTCGGAAAGATTCGAAGCGCTATAAGCACAATGCTAAAAAGCTTGCGAGACTTTTTGAAATAATCAAATACTTAGAGACCGATACGCCCATTCCTGCACACTACAAACCGCACACCTTGTAGGGCCGCTATACAGGATGCCTTGAGTGCCACCTCCTTTCAGACTTCCTGCTGATATGGAGAGACGAGCAAACGGGGCTTATACATCTCTTGAGACTTGGAACCCACTCCGAGCTTTTCTAAGGAAGACACACACATCACTTCGCAACATAACAACCTAATTTAATTTATTCACTTTAATAACAACTACAATGAAAAAATTGTACCAATTAAGGACGTTCCTCCTGCTGGCTGTCTTCAGCTTGCTCGCGGGGACGGCAATTGCACAGACCGACGTTGTGTTTGACTTCATGCAAAACACAAACGATTACGGTTCTGGTGTTACTCCTCTAAGTAACTCAGACATTGCTGTAGGAACATCATTCACGAATGGTGACGTTACTTTTAAGTACGAACAAGGTGGTTCTACCAAACTCCGCTGGTGGAGTGATGGTATTCGTGCTTATAAAGATAATGAGTTTAGTGTGACCGCAACAGACGGGGAAATTTCCTCTATTGCGTTCGAGGGCACCATTACTGTAGTGGAAACTACCTCAACTGGTGGTTCTGTTAGCTCTAATGTTTGGACGGCTCCTGCAGCTGGTGGTGTGACTTCCGTTACTTTCAAGGGTAACCACACATCCAAGAACAAGACAATTACGAAAATAACGGTCACTATTGCTTCTACTAACCCTGGTGACACCCGCGTAGCCACGACGACCTCTTTCCCCGCCAGTGCCTACTCAGTAAAACTCGGTGAAGCTTTCACCGCTCCCACCGCCACGGTCGTTGACGCTAACAGCAATGTCGTTACGTCTCCCGCCGTTACTTACGAATCCGACAACACCGACGTTGCAACGGTTGACGCTGCAACGGGTGTAGTTACCACCGTTGCTGTGGGTTCTGCCAAGATTACCGCCACATACGAAGGCGGCAACGACTACAAAGCTTCTTCTGCAAGCTACACCCTCACCGTTACCTATCCTTACGTTCACGCTGGTACGGCCACGGATCCTTTCACCGTAGCTGAAGCCATTGCAAAGGCTAAAGAAAACGGTACGAGCTCCGACGGTAACACCTACTACACTGCTGGTATCATCTCTCAGGTAGATGGCTATAATAGCACATACCATAGCATTACTTATTGGATTTCCGACGATGGTACGACGGACAATCAGCTTGAAGTGTATAGCGGTAAAGGTTTGGAAAGTGCCGACTTCGCTGCTCAAGAAGACCTTGCTGTAGGTTACAGCGTGGTTGTTGCTGGTAATTTGAAGAACTATAATGGCCAAACTCCTGAGTACGACAAGAACAACTACCTCGTATCTCTTGATAAGCACGAAAACCCCGATGCAGTGGCTAAGCCCACGTTCAGCCCCGCCGCTGGCGAAGTGGCTTACGAAACGGAAGTAACCGTTAGCGCCGCTGAAGGTTGCACGCTGAAGTACACCACCGACGGCACCGACCCCGCCACGTCTGAAACCGCTGTTACTACCGCCGCTAACACGGCTACTGTAACCATCTACGACGCTACGACCATCCGCGCCATTGCTTACGACGCTGACGGTAAGGCTTCTGAAGAAGCTACGGCAGAATACACCATCGCTCTGCGCGACCTGACGGCTCCCGTCATTAGCGTTGCCTCTGGCGAAGTTCCCGCAGGCACGGTTGTTACCGTTAGCTACAGCGACCCCGAAGCTACCCTGCTCGTTACGACCGACGGCAGCGATCCCGCTGAATTAGGTGGCGATTCTTACGACTTCAACACCAACGCTGACCTCGTTGACGCTACGACGGGTACGCTCACCGCTTCCTACACCATCACCGCTGCTACGACGCTCCGCGCCGTTGTTATGGACAACACGATGGGCAACATGTCCGACGAAGCTACGGCTACCTACACCCTCGGCCTCGAAGTTCCCTCCTTCCAGTTCGTTGACGATATGTGGCAAAGCGCTTACACCGTAGTAGGCAACGACATCTACTATGGCGACGACAACGCTATCCAGGTTTACGTATGTGGTTCTACGACCAACGCTACGTGGTACACCCTCGACGGCTCCGATCCTACGACGAGCGAAACGGCGAAGAAGATCACCGCCGCAGAAATGGCTAGGTGGATCAACATGTTCAGCTTGCCTGGTAAGGCTGTTAACGTAACCGACGGCCAGACGCTCCGCGCCGCTACTTACGACGGCACGAACTTCAGCCAGGTTGTTGAATGGGGCTACACCGCCCGCGCTGGTAAGTACACCATTCCCGCCGGCACCTACACGAAGGTAACCTCCAACGCCGACATCACCGACGGTGCTAACTACATCCTCGTTTACGAAATGCCCGAAGCTGAAGAAGCTACTGGCAACGATGCCGTTGTCTTCACGGGTGAACTCTCTGATACGAAGACGAAGTATGGTCTCATCACAACAACAGCTCGTGCTACTGACGGCAGCATCAACATCAGCAACCTGAGCGTAACGCCCGTTGTTATCAACGCCTCTACCGACGCAACGGTTGGCGGTTACACGATGACCGTAAACGGCGAATACCTCGCTTGGACCTCTGGCAACAGCCTGGCCAAGCAAGAGGATGCTTACTACTGGAACATCGACGTAACGGCTACCGAAGCTTCCAGCATCATCAGCTCTGTTGCTTCGGCCGACCGCTTCCTGCAGTACAACACGGGCAGCCCCCGCTTCGCTTGCTACACGGGCAGCCAGAAGGGTATTGCCCTCTACAAGGAAGCTGCTCCTACCGAAACGGAAGAGCACCTCGGTCAGGACATCGTTATCGGTTCTACCGGTTTCGCTACCCTCTACTGGAGCGACAAGAACATCGAGCTTCCCACGAAGGGCACGGTTTGCGCCTACACGATGGTAGTAGAGAACAATGTTGCTCAACCTGGCGACTACTTCTATGCTGGCGACGTGATTCCCGCTATGACGGCCGTGGTTCTTGAGAACCAAGCTGGTAAGGAAGCTGTGACGATTACCGACCCCGTTGTTTACGACACCTACGACGGCCTCGTTCCCACGACGAACCTCCTTCGCGGTTTCGACTACGAAGCAACGCCCGTTGGCGATGCAGCTACCGACGTATGCTACAAGCTCTCTCTCGACAGCAACGGTGCTAACCTCGGCTTCTATCGCTTTGCCGATGGTGAGAAGACGGGTGCTCACAAGGCATTCCTCGCCGTTCCCGCTGACCAGGCTTCCGGCATCCGTGCCTTCCTCCTCAACGGTGACGTTATCAGCGGCATCAGCCTCGTCAACGGCGAAAACGCCGAGAACGGTAAGGCTTACGACCTCAGCGGTCGCCGCGTGAAGAACGCCGACAAGGGCATCTTCATCGTAAACGGTAAGAAGGTTATCAAATAAACAACGTAAGTTCTTAGGTTTTTAGGTTTTTAGGCTCTCGCAGCCGAAAGCCTAAAAACCTCCAAACCTAAAAACCATAGAATTGCAAGATATGAAAAAGTACAATGCACCTACGGCCGAAGCACTCATCCTGCAGGCCGAACAAATGATTGCTACCTCCTTCAAAATCGAAGATGGAACCAGTACGAGCGAACAGCTGACGCGTGGCGGCGGCTGGAGCAGCGAAAGCTGGGCCGCTGAAGAAGAGGAGTAAACAAAGCGCGTTCGATTGAACGATGATACATTATTGCCAACTTGGGCGATGCACCAGCGTGTGCGTCGCCCAAGTTTTGTCATAGAGGGCGCCCCGGGAGCGCGGGCGCCTCGCCCGCACCTAATCGGCTCAACGCGCCGAAGCCCCGCCGCAGAGTTTCGCTGCTATCGCTGCGATTTGTGTGGGCGAGGCGCCCGCGCTCCCAGGGGCATACGCCGTTGATTTTTGCAGGCGAGACGCCCGCACCTAATCGGCGCATCGCGCCGAAGCCCCGCCGCAGAGTTTCGCTGCTTGCGCAGCGATTCGTGCGGGCGAGGGCGCCCGCGCTCCCAGGGGCATGCGCCGTCGAGGGATGCGGGCGAGGGCGCCCGCGCTCCCAGAGTGGCTACGCCCCGCTCCCGGTGAAGTACCTGCTGTGCCTGTATAGACACCTCTTGACTTCAGCGCTGTAGGCAAGTAAAAAACCATTCATCCCGTTTTGCACTTCCCACGCGCTGTTGTAACTTTGCAATCCAAATCATGCGCCCCCCTATTATGAAGTTTATCCATACTGCCGACTGGCATCTTGGCAATACGTTTCACGGCCATAGTCGCACCGACGAGCATCAGCATTTTTTGCAGTGGCTCTTGCAGACGTTGCAGGAGCGTCAGCCCGACGCGTTGCTCGTAACGGGCGACGTTTTCGATACCCCCAATCCTTCCGCCGAAGCCGAGAACCTGTTTTTCGACTTCCTGCACCATGCGACGGAGGCCGTTGAGGGTCTCCAAATCGTTGTCGTTGCAGGCAACCACGACTCTGGCGGTCGGCTTGATGCGCCCGATGCGCTGCTTAAGGAGCGTGGCGTTTACGTGCGTGGGCTCGTGCGTCGCACCGATAGTGGCGCGCCCGACTACGACGAGCACATCCTGCCCCTCAGTACGCGCACCGACCCTGAGGCCCGCATCGTCGTGTTTGCCCTGCCCTTCTTGCGCAGCAACGACTACGCCGCCGGCACGTCGATGCAAGAAGCCTTGCGCGCGTATATAGATAATATGTATAAGCAACTGCGCAAGTCGGCGTTTAAGGGATTACCCGTTGTGGTCTGTGCCCACTTCTACGCGCAAGGTGCCGAAGTCAACGAGGTGGAGCACAGCGAGCGCCTCGTGGTAGGCGGACAAGACTTGGTGGAGGCCGATGTCGTGAGCCGTGGAGCCAGTTACGTGGCCCTGGGCCATATTCATAAGGCGCAACAGGTGGACGACGTGACGTGGTATGCCGGTAGCGTCCTGCCCATGTCGTTCGCCGAGAAATTCTATCAGCACGGCGTTAACGAAGTAGAGATAAGCGACGAGGGTGATGCCAGCGTCTCGCAAATCCCTTATGCACCCCTGCGCACCCTCATCAGCATCCCTGGGCGTGGGGCGGCCCTGGCGGGCGAAGTGCTCGACGCCCTGGCCACCTTGCCCAAACGCAAGAAAGACGACGACGGCAGCGATTGGCCCTACCTTGAAATCCGTGTGCGCGAAACGCAGCCCGAGCCAGGACTCTTGCGCGACGTGACTGCCGCATTGCAAGACCGCGCCGTCCGCTTCTGCCGCATGGTGCGCGAGCGCGAAGTGCAGCCAGCCGACAAGGTGCAAGCCCGCAACCTGCAAGAGCTGCAGAGCATTACGCCCGACGACCTGCTACGCCGCGTCTTCCGCAGTCGCTACGGCGAAGAACTGCCCGACGAAATGGCCACCCGCTTCCAGCAAGCCAGCGAGGCGGCGGCAGAGTAGAGCGGAGCGGGACTCGGAGTTATCGGAGTGCTCTGATTACTCTGAGACTAAACCCTTCATCATACAACGACAAACATTCCTTTCCCTCTTTTATGACGATAGATAAAATCACGCTGTGCAACCTGACGAGTTTCGAGGGCGAGCAAGTCATTGATTTCCATGCCGAGCCCCTTCGTTCGGCTGGCTTGTTTGCTATCACTGGCGACACGGGTGCAGGCAAATCTACCATTCTGGATGCTATCTGCTTGGCCCTCTACGGACGTGCGCCTCGCTTGGAAGACATAGAGCGCATAGCCTCGTCCGACCTGGCCGCCCGCGATGAGAGCACGAAAGCTTTGCAGGCCTCCGACCCCCGTGGGCTGGTGCGGCGTGGCGAGAAGTCGGCCTATAGCCGCGTCTGCTTCACCATGCCTACTGGCGAGCAGTATGAAGCCAGCTGGCAATGTCGCATTAAGCGCACTGGCAACTACGACACCGCCACGCGCAGCTTTCAGCGCCTGACACCCAAGAAGAAGACCTTCGACGGCACATCGAGCGAGCTGCAACAGCAAATCGTCGACACCATAGGGCTGGACTACCTACAGTTTACGCGCACCGTTCTGCTGGCACAAAACAGCTTTGCCACGTTCCTGCAAGCACGCAAGGGCGACAAGTCGGCCTTGTTAGAGAAACTGACGGGGACGGAGATATACGGACGCATCTCGGCCAAGGTCTTCGAGATGGCGCAGACGGCCCGTACCGATGTGCGGGAGTTAGAGCGCCTCATTGAAGGCCTCTTGCACGACCGCCTGCAACCCGAAGCCCTGGCCGACCTTCAGCATGAGGTCCATCGCGTGGGAGTGCAGATAGAAGCGCTGGAGAAACGGCAGGAGACGCTGACGGCACAGCTGGCATGGCTCGATGCAAACGAGGCCGCCGAACAAGCCGTTAAGCAGGCCGAAGAGGAGAACATACAAGCCAAACAAGCCCTCAACGCTATGCGCGCACAGCAGATGCAGCTGGAGCGTTACGACGAGGTACAACCCGTCCACTCCCTCTATCGCGACATCACCCTGAACCAGCAAGAGCAACAGCAACTGAAGAGGCGCGAGGAGGAACTGCAAAAGCAACTCTCGGAGGCCGAGCAGCGCGTGCATCAGGCAGAGAGCCAGCTGGCCGCCGCCCGCGAGAAAACGCTCGACGCGCAGCGACAGCAACACCTGCGGCAGGCCGACATCAATCGCGGACATGCCCTCTCGGGCGAAATCAAAATGACGCAAGAGCGGCAGCAAACCCTCGACCAGCAACTGCGTCAGGCCGAAGCGCAGTGCGCAGAGCGCACCTCGCAGTGGCAAGAGAAGGGGCGCGAGATGCAACGCTTTGAGAAAGAAAAGGCCGAGTTGCAACTGCATAAGCAAACCCTCGATGCTCACCACACGATGTTCGAGAAGATAGAAATCGTGAAAGAGAAGCTGCAAGCCCTACGCCTTGAGAAACAAGCGAACGAGAAAGGACGCAAGGAACAGGAGGAACTCAGCAAGAAACGGCAGGAGTTGGAGAGTGCTTTGGCGACCCTTGAGAAGGAGCGGCAAAGCGATGCCGACCAACTCTCGGCACTGAAGAACGAGCAGCACGTGCACCGTCAAGCCAACACGGGCTACGACGGAGCGAAGTTGCAGCAGCGCCTCTCGCAGGCACAGAGTCGCCTCATCGCCTTGCAGCATGCGCAGAGCCTTTGGCAACGCCTTTCGGCAGGCTACGAAGATATTAGCGAGCGTCGGGCTAAGATAGCCCGCGACGCTACCAACATAGAGCAACTGCGCAACGACCTGCGCCTGGCTCGCGAAGCGTTGGCCCGTCACAAGGAGGAGCACGAATTGCGCAACGAGAGTTTCCTGCTGACGAGTAGCGAAAACATGAGCCGCCTGCGCAAGAGCTTGAAGCAAGGGTCGCCCTGCCCCGTTTGCGGCGCGACGCACCACCCCTATCACACCGAGACCGAACAACACCTTGGTGAGCTCGTTGATAGATTAGGGCGCGAGTTTGAAGAATCGCGCCTGAAGTTGGAACAACTGCAGCAGCAAGTGGACGAATTGGCAGCCAAACTCAGTCGAGACGAGGGGGCACTGAAGGCCGAACGCGCCAACCTCAGCAAGACCGAACGCCTGCAAGCGCAGGACGAAACGGGATGGACCACGTTTAAGGACCTCGACCGCAGCTTCGACCAATGTTCGGAAGGCGTCAACAGCGATGCGCGACGCGTGTTGATAGAAATGCTCATCGACAGCACGAAGCAAGACGTAGAGCAGACGCAGAAAGACCTTGAGCGCTACAATCTGCACCAAACGCAAATCAATGAGCTGGACGGGAAGATAGATACTTTGCAGGCTACTATCAACGAGAAGGACGAACGCCTGAACAACCTGCGCATGCAGGCGGGCATCAGTAGCGACCGTGCCGATACGCTGGCCAAGCAAGTGGCCCTTAGCGACAAGACGTGCGACATGCTCTTCCGCGACCTCGACAGCATCATCTCTATTTCGGCGTGGGAACAAGAATGGGAGCGCAATCCCGAAAACTTCCGTTTGCAACTTGACAAACAGAGCAAAGACTGGACCGAGACATCGACTCGCCTCGATGCTATGGGGCGCCGCGAGATAGCACTGCGCCAAGAGCTACACACCGCCGAAACCGTGAAACAAGAGGCCGCCCGCGCTGAGACCTCTGCGCGTGAGCAACGGGCGGGCATCGCCGAACTCTTACAGACGAAGCAGCGCGAGATGGACGGACTCTTTGGCGGGCTGACACCTGCCGAAGAGGAGCAACGCCTGGAGAAGTATGTGGCCTCGCGCATAGAAGAACAAGAGAAAGCGAACACCGCCTATGCCGAGGCCGTGCGCCAATGCGAGAACCTGGGTGGCGAGGCGCGCGCCTTGCAGCAGTCGTGGCAACAACGTCAGGACACGTTGCGCATGCGGCGGGCCGAGATAGACGTATGGATAGGCCGCTTCAACGCCAGCCACGCCACGTTGACGATGGACGAGCTGCAAACACTCTTCGACGAGAAGACCGACTGGCAAGCACTGCGCCGTCAGTTGGATGCACTGCGCCACCGACAGACGTTGGCCCTTCACAACCTGGAAAGCTGCCGAGCTACGCTCCAGCGCCTTAGCACGCAGCCCGACCACCCCTCGGGCAAAGACGAAGAGAGCCGCGAGGCCCTGCAGGCTACGAAGGAAGCCGAGGCCGACAAACTGCGCACCCTGCGCAACGAGCGACAGCAAGCCATTACGCGCATAGCCGCCCACGAAGATAGCGTGCGCAAGGCGGGCGACCGGCAACAACAGCTCGATGCAGCCCGCGAGAATGCGGAATGGTGGGAACGCTTAGACAACTTCATTGGTAGCAAAGACGGAAAGAAGTTCCGCGAGATGGCCCAGACCTATACGTTCCGCATCCTGGTGGAACAAGCCAACCGCCAGCTGCAACAGCTCTGTCCGCGCTACGAACTGCAAGTGCTCTCGGGTTCGCTCTACCTCGAAATCATCGACCGCGACATGTTCGACGAACATCGCTACGTCTCTTCGCTCTCAGGCGGCGAGACCTTCGTTGTCAGCTTAGCCCTGGCCCTGGGCCTGGCCACGCTCTCCACGGGTCAGCTCTCCATTGGTAGCCTCTTCATCGACGAGGGCTTTGGCAACCTCGACCACGAAAGTCTCGACCTCGTGATGCAAGCCCTGGCGGGCCTGCAAAGTCAGCAGGGGCGCAAGGTGGGCATCATCAGCCACACCGAGCAGATACGCTCGCAAATCAGTCCGCAAATCCGTGTGCGCAAACTGCCAGCTGGCGGCAGGAGCGTGATAGAGGTAGGGTAGGTGCTTGTGGACGGACAAGATACCACTAAGGAATACGAGAACCACGAAGGATACGAATTGTAGCGAAATCACACGAAGACATTTGCGCTACCAATAATATGTAGGCTATTGCAATTCTCGTCTTTTCGCGGTTGCTTGTAACGTGGTTGGAAGAAAAAAACGCGCAAAAAGTTTGGACTTTCTGCAAAAAGTGTGTACTTTTGCACCGCTTCTTTCACGAGGAGCATGTGTTTGTCCTATGGTGTAATGGCAGCACACGGGTTTTTGGTACCCTTAGTCCCTGTTCGAATCGGGGTAGGACAACATGAGTTTTCATAACATTGAAGAGGTCGCATCTGAACAAGGTGCGGCTTTTTTTGTGTGCGTACTAATAAATATGGTGCTTAGGGCGCACCATTGTTGTATGTTCTTGGTTTGCTGTTGCCGAAGGCAACACACCATGCTTAACCCCCGTCGCACGAAGTGCGTCGTGGGGTCTGCGGCTCGGAAAAGGTAAAACAAGTTTTCCCTTTTCGCTCGCTTTGCACTATCTTTGCCCCCTGAAACCAAACATACACGTTGTGGACACAATTATCTCTTGGCTCGACCAAATGCTGTTTAACGTTCCTGCCATCAAAGCGGTGGTGGTGATATGCCTTGTTTGTGCTGCGGGGTTGGCCTTGGGTAAGTTGCGCATTGGCGGTTTGCGCTTTGGCGTGACGTTTGTGTTTTTTATGGGCATTCTTTGTGGGGCGTTAGGCATCGTGATAGACCACGATATGCTGAACTACGCCTCCAGTTTTGGTTTAATCATTTTCGTCTACGTATTAGGTCTGCAGGTGGGTCCGGGTTTTGTCAGCGCGTTTCGCAGTGGCGGTACGTCGCTCAGTATTCTGAGCCTTATGTTGGTTGCATTTGGCACGTTGCTGTCTGTTCTGCCCGTGCTGTTTGGCAATATGCCCGTTGGCGAGATGATGGGCGTTTTGTGTGGTGCTACGACCAACACACCCGCTTTGGCCGCCGCTCAGCAGGAGCTTTCGCAGTTGGGCTATGCCAGCGAAGGCTTGACGGCAGCCCTGTCGCTGGCGGTGACCTACCCGCTGGGTATGGTAGGTGTTATTTTTGCGTTGATGCTACTGCGCTGGAAGATGCAAGGGCGCAGCGAAACGGAAGAGGCTGCCGACGAGGCCTACATCGCATCGTTCGAGGTAAGCAATCCCGCCGTGTTTGGCAAGAACCTGCACGATGCTTCCGACATGGACGAGAAAGCTTTTGTCGTTAGTCGTATCTGGCGGGGCGGAAAGGTGATTTTGCCCACGGCCACTACAGTCTTGGAGCAAGGCGACCGCGTGCTCGTTATTACGAAAAAGAAATACGTGCGGAGCTTGACCATTCTTTTTGGTCAGCTCGACGAGACCGACTGGAACAAGAAAGATATTGACTGGAACGCGCTCGACAGTCAGCTTGTCTCGGAGCGCATTCTCATCACCAAATCGTCTATCAACGGCAAGCACTTAGGTTCGTTGCGGTTGCGTAGCAGGTTCGGCGTCAACGTGAGTCGCGTGAAGCGTAGCGGCTTGCAGCTGGTAGCAACGCCCGACCTCGTCCTGCGTTTTGGCGACCGCCTGACAGTGGTGGGCGAGGCCGAGAGCTGTCAGCGTGTGGCAGAGGAATTGGGCAACGCCATCAAGGCGCTTGATGAGCCTAACATGATCACAATCTTCATGGGCATGGTCTTAGGTCTTGTGTTGGGCTACATCCCCATCGCCTTGCCTGGTATGAGTTTTCCCATTCGCCTGGGTCTGGCTGGCGGGCCTATTATCGTGGGCATCTTGATAGGCGCCTATGGTCCCCGCCTGCACATGGTCACCTACGTCACGTCCTCTGCCAACCGCCTGATACGCTCCTTGGGACTTAGCACCTACCTTGCCTGCCTGGGACTTGATGCAGGTCCGCAGTTTGTTGAAACCGTGTTGCGCCCCTCGGCCTTATTGTGGCTGGGCTATGCTGCCGTGCTGGCCGTGGTGCCCGTGGTGATTATAGGTTTGGTGTCAATACTCTATTATAAGAAAAGCTTCGCCACCACGGCGGGCATGCTATGCGGCGCGATGGCTAACCCGATAGCGCTGGAGTATGTCAACGATACGATGGCCGACGATAAGGCCAGCGTAGCTTATGCCTCCGTCTATCCCCTTTGCATGTTTGTGCGCGTGATTATAGCGCAGCTGCTGGTTGTGTTCTTGCTGACGTAGGGTGGCAGGGGTAAGTTGGTTTTAAGTGACGAGTTAGGGCTACGCCGACGAAGGGTGCAGGCGAGACGCCTGCGTACCCAGTTAGGGCTACGCCTGCGGCTTATGCATAAGCTACGTTGTCCTGTCTGTTGCCATATTATGGCATCCCCCCTCCCAATGTTCAGCGCGCTAAAGCCTTCGTTCGCCTCCCCCTTACAGCTCTAGCCATTGTTCTGGGTTGAGCGGTGTGCGGTCGTGGCGTATTTGAAAGTGCAGGTTGTGGTAGCCTCGCGCATCTTTGGCGATAGAGCCTATCTTCTGTTCGGCTTTCACCATTTGTCCTTTCTTCACGCTGGTGGACGACAGGTTGCAATAGACCGTGAAGTAGCTGCCGTGGCTGATGATGACGTTGTAGAAGCCGTTGGTGCTGAACACGGCTGTCACTTCGCCAGCGAAGACGCTGCGCGCGTAAGCTCCGCTGCGGCCACAAATGTTGACCCCCTTATTGTCGAGCACGATGCCACCGATGCCTTGGGGCGTATAGACACCATAGCGCGTGGTCAGGGCGTAATCGCCCGTCAAGGGGATGGGCAAGTGTCCTTTGTTGGCTGCAAAGTCGCCCGAAATGCGTCCGTTGATGTCTTTTTGTTTCTTAAAGTTAGGTGCTTCCTCGCGATGCGGTCTTACGGCTGGCACAATCGGCTTTCTTTCCGCTTTAGCGGGTTGCGGTGCAGGTTTCTGCGTGGCGTTGGCGGCTTCACTCGTAGGTTTATTGGCGACTTTGTTTGGCTTTTGCTCTTCTTTGGCGGGTTCGTTCTTAGATTGCTTGTTCACCTTTTGCGGTTCCTGCCCAGCCTTAGCGTGTTCGTCCTTTGCTTGCTTGTTTTTCTTTTCGGCCTTTTGAGCGTCCTTAGTTGGTTTCGTAGCTTCTTTTTTTGACGGCTTCTTGGGCGTTTCCTTTGCTTCCTTCTTCGCTTTAGTGGGAGTTTGCGCAAAAGACGTCGTTGGCATCCAGCAGCTGAGGCAAAGAGCAAGGAGCAGGAGGGGAAAAATGCGTTTCAACATAAGGTGGAGTCTTATAAACTAACGTTCATTAGGCTACCCAGGATTTGTTCGGGCGTGCGCTGTTGGTATTTCTCAGAGGGTGTGGTACGCGTTTCCCAATCCGACGAATTGGCAATGCGCGAGAGCGACAGCCGCAGCGAGACGTCGCGACCAACCCCCGTCACTTGCATTTTCATTTCCGAGGGGAAGGGCTTGCCGCCCACTTTGCCAAACTTGCTGTATATCATGGCAAACTCGCCCTTGTCTGAGTTTTGCTTGCCGCGCACCGTCACGCGGTCAACAACGGCTTGGTCCGTCAGCGTGAGGAAGTCGTATTCCAGGCGGGGCGCATCAGCGAGTTTCAGCAGGGTGTGTGCGCCGCTCTCGGTCTTTCTGAAGCGTTGGAGCTGACTTGTGCTCAAGTCGCGCTCGCCAGGGATGAAAAGTTCGTCCCAAAATAGCGATTGCAGCGCGTAGAAATCTAAGCCCGCCTTGGCCAGGAAGCTGACGCGGTCGTAGCTGGCGCGCGTATATTGCTTGTGGAAGCGGTCGATGATGAGCACATCGGTAGGGGTAAACTCTAAGCGGCCCACTTCGGTGCCAATGAGCGGCAACGTCAGCGAGAGTTGAATGACGTCGTCGCGCTTCATGCGCAAATGGCCGTTGCACGAAATGCTTTTGCTCCCTTCGCCTATTTCCACGCTAAGGCGGGCGGTGAGGTACTTCGCCGTTTGGTGGTTGCTCGTCACGCGTTGCTGATAGCTAAGGTCGCTGCTCTGTTGCGACGGTGCAAGGTTTGTCTTAACCGCTCCCTTTTGCGTGCTGCAAGCTGTCAGGGACAGTGCTGCAAGGAGCATATAAAAATAGATGGTTCTCATAACGTTATTTAAGTTTTCCCTTAATGCGGCTGGTCTCTTCTTCGTCCGCACTCAGCTCAAGTGCTTTGCGCCAATAGGCTTTTGCTTCCTCTGCTTGTCCCAAAGCAGCAGCGATGTCGCCGGCATGTTCGTAGTAGGTGGCTTGTGCGCCCTCCTCTTCGCCCTCGTTGCTCATGTGGGTCAGGGCCTGCTGCATATAGATGTTGGCTTGCTCATATTTACCGCTTACGTAGAGAATGTAGGCGTAGGTGTCGAGGTACGTAGCGTTGGTGGCATTCTCTTTTTCTTCAACAACTTCCCTCATCAGCTCCTCGGCACGGTCGAGCTGGCGGCCTTCAAGGGCGAGGAAGTAGGCATAGTTGTTACGGCAAATTGCATTGTCGGGGTTGTATTGCAGAGCCCGTTCGTAGGCCTGGAATGCCGCTTCGTTGTTGTTCAGGCTGTGGTGGAGGTCGCCTAAGAGGGCCAAAAGGTCGCTGATTTCGGCCTTGTCTCGGTCTTCATTGTCAGGTTCCTTTATATTCTTTAGGGCTTCGTTAATCAGCGCAATGGCCTCGTCCTCGCGTTCGAGTATGTAGAGGCCTTGCGCGGCAAGGGTGTATAAAGTGATGTCGGAGGGGAAGAACTTGATGCCGTCTTTTGCCAAGCTGAGTGTTTCTTCAACGCGATCTTGTTGGCCCAGCATGTAGATAAGGTAGTAGAGATCGCGAGGCGACGACTTAGCTTGCGCTGTAGCTACGGACTTCTTGAAGATAGCTATCTTTTCGTCCTCCGAAAAGGGCATCAGTATGGTCTGCCGCAACGCCTCTGCGCGGACGGAGGAGTCGAGGTAGGGCAGGGCCACTAATTGCTCCATCACTTGCGCGTAGGTCTTGTTTTGCTCTTCGGTGCCTTCGTAGGACTGTATGAAGGTGAAGAAGTACTTGATGCGTTGCTCTTCGTCGGTAGCGGGGAGCAAGAGGTAGTGGCGGAGCAAGTGGCGAAACTCTTCCGACTTTGGCCCACCTTTAGCCAGCGAGAGGCGCATGCCCTGAGCTATCTCGTGGCCAGGGTTGCGGAGCAGGATAGAGTCGGTAATAGCCAGGGCGCGTAGCGTGTCGCCCTGCATCGTGATAATGGTGGCTTGCAGCAGTTTGCTCTCTATGTCTAAGGAGTCGGCGGCTACGCGTTGTTCAATAAGGGCCATGGCCTTGGCCGTGTCGCCTTGTTGCAGGTAGAGTTGCGTTTTACGCAGGGTGTAGCTGAAATCTTCGCCGTCAATGTCTTCAATACGTTCAATGGTGCTGATGGCCTTGTCGATGGCTCCTTGCTGCGTATAGAGGAAAACGAGCGGTTTGAGGTCGTCCGTCGTCGTGGCGGAGTCGGAAAGTTCTTTGTAAAGTTTGGTGGCCTCAACGTATTTGCTGTCGCGCATGTAGTAGCGCGCTAAGTCGCGCTTGTAGAGCGCATTGTCGGGCGCCAACTCTACCGCGCGATGCAGGAGCGAGTCGCCCTCGGCGATGGCGTGCGCGTTGAAGAGCGAATCGTCCGTCTCAGCCAACGTATATTTCAGCTTCGCCATGTCGTAGAGGGCCTCGGGCATGTCGGGATGGAGCTGCAAGGCTTGGCGAAGCAGGATGTACATATCTTCATAGTTTCCCGCCTCGCGCTCAACGATGGCTTGGGTGTAGAGCTGGCTGAATGTAGGCGTAGCAGCCTGCTTCATAGGCTGTGGAGGCCAATAGCATGGTTGTTGTTTGCAGCCAACAAGAGAGAGCAATAGTAGTAAACCAACAAAAGGCGTACGAATGCTACGCATCGCTCCTATGCTACGTAGCAAGTAGCCGTGGA
The DNA here is from genome assembly GCA_900317635.1 of uncultured Prevotellaceae bacterium. GTDB lineage: Bacteria > Bacteroidota > Bacteroidia > Bacteroidales > Bacteroidaceae > Alloprevotella. The sequence continues at coordinate 22,808 of ONHN01000004.1, forward strand.
ACCGAGTACGCTGCATGCAAACTTTTATCGATGGTTTCATATCTCTTTCCTCTACTCTCTCTTCCCTTACGGGTAGTAAGACCTTCTGTCAATGTTTGTATTCGTGTGCTTCGTTCTCTTCGAGAACTTCGTGGTGCGAATATCCTTGCTTATAATCGTTCGCTATTCTTTCCCCGTATGTCCAAAGCCGCCAGCACCGCGCTCGCTTTCGGGCAGGGTCTCTACGCTGTCCCATTCCGCTTGGTCGCAACGAGCTATCACGAGCTGCGCAATGCGCTCGCCGTCGTTCACGGTGAAAGGTTCGTTTGAAAGGTTTACGAGGATAACACCCACTTCGCCGCGATAGTCGGCATCGATGGTGCCAGGCGTGTTGAGCACCGTCACGCCATGCTTCAAGGCTAAACCCGAGCGCGGACGCACTTGCGCTTCGTAGCCAGCGGGTAGGGCAAGGTAGAGCCCCGTGGGTATCAGGGCGCGCTCAAGGGGATGCAGCACGATGGGCTCAGCGAGCCAAGCGCGCAAATCCATGCCCGCACTCTGCGGCGTTGCATACTGCGGCAGCGCGTGGGGCGAGCGGTTGACAACTTGTATCCTCATATCTTTGACCTAATTTTGTGCAAAATTAGACATTTCCCTTCGATTTATGTCAGTTTTTAGGCAAAAACCGCTAACGCCCCGCATTTTTCAGCTAAATTTGCAGTCCGAACGGGCTACCGCCGCATTCATATCGGCATAGCCCCTACCCCGGGAGCGCGGGTGCCTCATCCGCAGAATAACTGGGTACGCAGGCGTCTCGCCTGCACCCCTCGCCGGCGTAGCCCTAACTCGTCACTCGTCATTCGTCACTATGAATTGGAAGCAACTCATCTCGCACAACCGTTTGGGGAAAGAACACACACAGAAACTGGCCACCGAGCTGCGCACAGAGTTTCAGCGCGACTTTGACCGCCTCATCTTTTCAGCCGCTTTTCGGCGCATGCAGAACAAGACGCAGGTCTTTCCATTGCCCGGTAGCATCTTCGTGCACAACCGCCTGACGCATAGCTTGGAAGTTTCAAGCGTGGGGCGTTCGTTGGGAACGGACGTGGCCCGCGAATTATTAAAGCGTCATCCCGACTTGGCCGGCTCGGGTGTGGAAGACATTGGAGCCATTGTCAGTGCCGCCTGTCTGGCCCACGATATGGGCAATCCGCCCTTCGGACATAGTGGCGAGCGCGCTATCCGCAGCTTCTTCAGCGAAGGCCGTGGGCAGAAGTTGCAGGCGCAGTTGCCACCAGCCGTTTGGGCCGACCTCACCCATTTCGACGGTAATGCCAATGCGTTTCGCCTGCTCACCCACCAGTTCAACGGGCATCGGCGCGGCGGCTTCGTCATGACCTATAGCACGCTGGCGGCCATTGTGAAGTATCCTTATCCCGCCACGCTCTGCGGGCGTAAGAACAAGTTTGGCTTTTTCGAAAGCGAGCGCGCCGACTTCTGCACCATAGCACGCGAACTGGGCCTGAAAGTGATAGAAGAAACCGCCGAGGGAACGCGCTTTGCGCGCCATCCGCTTGTCTTTCTGACCGAGGCCGCCGACGATATATGTTACCAGATTATGGACATTGAAGATGCCCACAAACTGCGCCTCCTTTCCGATGCCGAGACAGAAGACTTGCTACTGGGCTTCTTCGACGAGGCTACGCGCCAACGACTTCGCACGGCCTATCCCTCCGTCACCGACCCAGCCGACCGCGTGGTTTACTATCGTTCGTGTTGTGTGGGTGCCTTAGAACGGGCTTGTGTTGAAACCTTCGTTGAAAACGAAGATTCTATCCTCGATGGCACCTTCGCGGGCTCGCTCATCGACCACCTGCCGCCTGCCTTAGCCGAGGCCTATGCGCATTGTTCCGACGTGGCGCGCCACAAAATCTATAATAGCAAGAGCGTGGTAGACATTGAGCTGGCGGGTTACCATATTATATATACGCTCCTCGAGCTAATGACCGAGGCCGTGCAATCGCCCCAAAAGGCCTATAGCGAACTGCTCCTTGCGCAAGCCTCACCGCAATACGAATTGCGCGCCGAGAGCCTTGCCGACCGCATGATGGCCGTGCTCGACTACCTTAGCGGCATGACCGATGTCTATGCGCTCGACCTCTATCGCAAAATCTCAGGACAAAGCCTACCGATGGTATAAACTTCTTGTATCGTCTTACCTCTCTTATGGCCTCCTATTCGCAAATACTGAAATACACGGGAATGCTCGGCGGCGTGCAAGTGCTGAACATCCTTATGAGCATCGTGCGCAATAAGTTCACGGCGGTGCTCATCGGACCGTGGGGTATGGGCGTGGTGACTATCTACAGCAAGGCTGCCGAGCTGGTCAGCGAAATGACCAACTTCGGCATTTCGCTTAGTGCCGTGCAGCGCCTGGCCGAATTGCAGGAGCGCAAGGGTGGACGGCAGGCGGTGGAATTGCAGATAAAAGTGGTGCGCTCCTGGACGCTCCTGGCTGCCTTGTTGGGCTTGTTGGTTTGCTGGCTCTTTGCGGCTCCATTGAGCCTCTATTTGTTGGGCGACTATCATTCCACGCGCGGTTTCCTGCGTATTTCGCCCATGGTGCCCATGTTGACGCTTCTTGGCGGTGAATTGGCTATTTTGAAGGGTTTGCACCGCCTGCGCCAAATGGCGGCGGCCTCGGCGGTGGTGGCTGTCCTGACAACGATAACTACGGCCACAATCTATTGGCTGTTGGGCGTTCATGGCATTGTGCCCGTGTTGCTCACGACAACGGCGGTGACGCTGGGTGCCAACCTCTACGCGACAACGCGCGAGTTTCCCTATCGCGTTGGGCTTGGCAGCTTGCGGCTGATGAAGCGCGGAACGGGGATGTTGCGCCTCGGCGGAGCCTTCGTCTTGGCGGGCGTGCTGGCCAGCGGGTCCGACCTCTTTATCGCCGGCTTCATTCGCGATGCCGCTTCGCCCCATGCCGTCGGACTGTATGCAGCGGGCTATACGCTGACCGTGTACTACGCCCGACTCATCTTCTCTGCTATGGATGCCGACTACCTGCCACGCCTGACCGCCAGTGGCAACGACCTCGCGCGCCGCAATGCCGATATCAACCGGCAGATAGATGTTCTGGTTATGCTGATGGTGCCGTTCCTCATTCTCTTTGCGCTGGCATTGCCCATCTTGGTGCCTTTGCTCTATAAAGAGGAGTTCCAACTGGCCGTGCCCATGGTGCTTTGTGCGCTCTCATACATGTTTTTCAAGGCTGTTTATAGTCCTATCTCCTATCTTGCGCTGGCGCGCAATGACTCGCTGACGTATCTCGTAATGGAAACGGCTTACGATGTTGTCTATATCCTTTGCGTTTGCGTCGGCTATAAGACGCACGGCCTCGTGGGGGCTGGCGTGGGACTGTCGGCTGCCAACTTCTTCGACTTCGTCAGCATTTCCCTTGTCTATAGTTGGCGCTATGGTTTCCGCTACACCGCCGCTACGTTGTGGCGCACAGCCGCGCAGTTTGTGTTGTTGATTTTAGCCCTTTTCAGCGCGGCTTTATTACCTTTCTGGATACATATCTTCATAGGTCTTGCAGCTACGGTGCTTAGCGTGGCACTGTCCTGGCGCTTGTTGCGCGAAGAGCGCGCGGTGCGCACGCGCATCGAGGCCCTGCGTCAGCGTTTCCTCTTCAGAGGCAAAAAACAGTAACGTTGCGCCTTTTTCGCCAATAACGAACAGCCCCCGCAGAGCTTGTCTCTTGCGGGGGCTGTGGTTTTGGAGTTTGTCTGGCGGAATGTTACTTACGCAGACCAAGCTTCTTGACGATTTCGCGGTAGCGCGTAATGTCGCGACGCTTGAGGTAGTTGAGCAATGCGCGGCGCTTGCCAACGAGCATAACGAGGGCCCTTTCAGTCGTATGATCTTTACGGTTGGCCTTCACGTGTTCCGTCAGGTGGGCAATACGGTAGGAGAACAAGGCAATCTGGCTCTCGGCGGAACCAGTATCCGTGTTGGACTTCCCGTATGTGCCAAAGATCTCTTGTTTCTTAGCTGAATCTAAGTACATAATGATGAATGAGTTTGGTTGTTTTTTGTGCGCTCTCTCGAGCGCGTAGCGGCTGCAAAGATACGACTTTAGTTTTGAAGGCGTATGCTTTTTGAAAGTTTTTTTATTTGGCGTGGCTCTTTTTCTTCTTTTTCTGCGTTTCCTCGAAGCGGGTTTTCATCGTGTCGAGCCTTTGGGCGAGGTATGTCCTAAACTCTTTTGAGCCTACCACTTCAATGTCGTCGAGCAATCCCAGGACGAAGCGCCCGATGCCGAGGAAGCTACAAACGTCTGTTTCGAAGAGTGTGCGCCCGTCGTCTTGAAGTTGCATCTCGCGCTCACTAAAAGGATACTCTTCGCGCAGCAGGCTGTCCGAAAGTCGCCCCAGCAGGAGCTTTACGTGGAAGCGGCGCTCGCCGCTGAAGTGGAAGAGGTCGGTGTGGAGCGCAGCGTGCCGCTCTTTGTTTTGCCACAGCAGGTCGAGCACTTCTACGCGCTCGCACCGACTGACCTTGAACGTTTTGTTCATTTGCGAGGCGAGCTCGTAGCAGCGCACCTCGCTGTTGCCCGAAAGAAAGAGGTAGGGTTCGACGATGCGGTCGGACGTTTGCTGGCTGTGGGGCGAGCTATAGCCGCGAAGGACGCAGAGGCGTTCTTCGCGCGCAGCAATATGTAGCTGCTCGATGTTGCGCGCCACGCGCTGGTCGATGCCGTGGGAGGCAAGGACCTTGGCGTCGTAGAGGTGCGAAAACTTCTCGCGCAGGCGGCGCATTTGGGGCGAATTGTCGTAAACGCTGTGGAGCAGTTGGCTAATCGTCAGCGCCTCATCGTCGGAAAAGTGCGTCTTTTCCGTGATAGCCTGAAAGAAGGGAGAGCGGTGGTCAAGCCGATAGTATTTTCCGTCCTTTTCAACGATGAAACCTGCGTCGCGGAACGCAGCGATGTAGCGGTACATCGTGCGGCGGTTGATGCCCGTCCGCTCGCACAGCTGGCTTACGGTGAGCGAGCGGTTTTGCGTCAGGAGCACCATCAGGCGCAGCTGCTTGTCAAACTTGTCTAATTCCATAATCACCGACAAAGTTGCAAAAAAATTTGGTAAATTGCGAATAATTGTCTATATTTGCAGCGAAAAGATGAAATGGAAGCGTATCAGTGCCTCCCCGCTTCCTGAAAAAACTAAGGTTGGCTTGCAGAAGGGAGGCCCGCGAGCCGTTTAATCATTTAGGAGGTCCCGCTATGAACGAGAATGAACTTCAGTACCAAAGCGACTACGAACTAGACAATGAGTACAATTGCGAGCAGGACGACCTCTACACATCGTCTGCCGTATCTTCTGTGTGGTATAGCTAAAGAGCTGGCTACATAGTATTTCGCAGCAAAAACGTGCGCAGCAGGCTTCGGCCTTGTCTGCGCACGTTTTTTTGTACCTTCTGGCCTCGGCGCACGGCTTTGCAGGGCGGGGTGAAAGGCCGGCGGGCGGCGCGGGGGGCTTGTCCGTGAAATTCCATGCGGGGATGGAAAAAAATCCATGCCCGCATGGACTGCGCTCCATGCCCGTGTGGAATTAATTCCATCGCCGCATGGAATTTTGTGCACGGCGCAGTGTGCACGTTTCGGTGCGCCCTCTGGTGAACGCTTGTTGGCTTATGCGTAAAAAGAAAACCGCTGCCCGTTTTAACGGGACAGCGGGCGATGAAGAAAAGTAGCGCGGGGGGGTCACGATCCCTCGACCTCAGGATTATGAATCCTGCGCTCTAACCAGCTGAGCTACCGCGCCAACAACAAACGTTTTCGTGTCATTTGCGGCTGCAAAGATACGACGAGATGGAGAAACTGCCAAACTTTTTCTCAACTTTTTTCGTTTCGCTTGCTTCCTGTCGCCCTTTTGAGGTGTAAGGAGGGCGTGCATAAGTAAGTGCTTGCGGCGCGGCTGAAAAGTTTTTTGGCTTAAAAACGTAAGGAAATAGGGCGGGCGTTTGGGGTTTCAGTGCGTTTGGCGTATTTTCGCGCAGAAATTAGAAAAGCAGTAAAAAGCCTCTTTATGGAATACAACTTCAAGGAACTCGAAGCCCGCTGGCAAGCGCAGTGGGCCGCCGAAGGCACCTATCGCGTCAGCGAGGATGCTTCGCGCCCTAAATTCTACGTGCTTAACATGTTTCCGTATCCCAGCGGTGCGGGCCTGCACGTGGGTCATCCGCTTGGCTACATAGCCTCCGACATTTACGCGCGCTACAAGCGCATGCGCGGTTACAACGTCCTGAACCCCATGGGCTACGACGCTTACGGCCTGCCCGCCGAGCAGTATGCCATACAAACGGGTCAGCACCCCGCCAAGACGACCGACCAAAACATTGCGCGCTATCGCAGTCAGCTCGACAAGATAGGCTTCTCGTTCGACTGGAGCCGCGAGGTGCGCACGTGCGACCCGCAGTATTACCACTGGACGCAATGGGCGTTTCGCAAGATGTTCCTTTCGTTCTATTGCAACAAGTGCAGGAGCGCTCAGCCCATAGAGAAGCTGATTAGCTACTTCGATGAGCATGGCACCGAGGGCCTTGACGCGGCATGCAGCGAAGAGCTCTCATTCACCGCTGCCGAGTGGAAGGCGATGGACGAGGGAAAGCAGCAGGACGTTTTGATGAACTACCGCATGGCCTACTTGGGCGAGACGATGGTGAACTGGTGTCCGCAGCTGGGCACGGTGCTGGCCAACGACGAAGTGGTTGACGGCGTGAGCGTTCGCGGCGGTTACCCCGTAGAGCAGAAGCGCATGAAGCAGTGGTGCTTGCGCGTGAGTGCGTACGCTCAACGTTTGCTTGACGGTTTGGAAACGATAGACTGGACCGACTCGTTGAAAGAGACGCAACGCAATTGGATAGGCCGCAGCGAAGGCACCGAGATGCAGTTTAAGGTGGCTGGTCGCGACGACTTCGCGTTCACCATCTTTACTACGCGCGCCGACACCATCTTTGGTGTGACGTTTATGGTGCTGGCTCCCGAAAGCGAGCTCGTAGCTTCGTTGACAACGGAGGAGCAACGCGCCGAAGTGGAGGCCTACCTTGAAGCCACGTGTAAACGCACGGAGCGCGAGCGCATTAGCGACCGCCGCGTGACGGGCGTGTTCTCGGGCAGCTACGCCATCAATCCGTTTACCGACGAAGAGATACCCATTTGGATTAGCGACTACGTCCTGGCTGGCTACGGCACGGGTGCCATTATGGCCGTGCCCGCCCACGACAGCCGCGACTATGCCTTTGCTAAACATTTCAACCTCCCCATCGTGCCCCTGATTGAGGGTTGCGACGTGAGCGAGGAGAGTTTCGATGCGAAAGAGGGCATTGTCTGCAACAGCCACAGCAGCAAGTTCAGCCTTGACGGCTTGAGTGTGAAGGAAGCCATTGCAGCGACGAAGAAATACGTGACGGAGCAGGGCCTTGGTCGCGTGAAGGTGAACTACCGTTTGCGCGATGCCATCTTCTCGCGCCAGCGCTATTGGGGCGAACCCTTCCCTGTATACTACAAAGGCGGTCGGCCTCAGATGCTACCCGAAGAATGCTTGCCGCTCGAGTTGCCCGAAGTGGATAAATTCCTGCCTACCGAGACGGGCGAACCGCCCCTTGGCAACGCGCAACTATGGGCGTGGGACGAGGTGCAGAAGAAGGTGGTTGACAAAGCCCTCGTTGACGGTAAGACCGTATTTCCGTTGGAGCTTTCGACGATGCCTGGCTTTGCTGGCAGCAGTGCCTACTACCTGCGCTATATGGATCCCCGCAACGATGAGGCCCTCGTAGGCAAGGAGGCCGACAGTTACTGGCGCAGTGTGGACCTCTACGTAGGCGGTTCGGAGCATGCCACGGGCCACTTGATTTACTCGCGTTTCTGGAACAAGTTCCTCTTCGACCTCGGCGTGAGCTGTGAAGAAGAGCCTTTCCGCAAGCTCGTGAACCAAGGCATGATACAAGGTCGTTCCAACTTCGTTTATCGCATCAAGGACACCAACACTTTCGTCAGCCTCGGTCTGAAAGACCAGTACGAGACAACGCCGATACACGTTGACGTCAACATCGTTGAGAACGATGTGCTCGACGTGGACGCTTTCCGCCAGTGGCGCCCCGAATACGCCGATGCGGAGTTCGTGCTTGAGGACGGCAAATACGTCTGCGGCTGGGCCGTAGAGAAGATGTCGAAGTCGATGTTCAACGTGGTCAATCCCGACCTCATCGTTGAGAAATACGGTGCCGACACGCTGCGCATCTACGAAATGTTCCTTGGCCCCATCAACCAGAGTAAGCCGTGGGACAGCAACGGCATTGATGGTTCGTTCCGTTTCCTGCGTAAGTTCTGGAACCTCTTCTTTGAGGGTGAGGCCGTTGCCGTGAGCGACGTAGCACCGACGAAGGAAAACCTGAAATCGTTGCATAAGCTCATTAAGAAAGTGACGGAGGACATCGAAGTGTTCTCCTACAACACCAGCGTGCCCGCCTTCATGGTAGCCACGTCGGAACTCTCGCAGCAGAAGTGTCGCAGCCGGGAGGTGCTGGAAGGTTGCCTTGTGCTGTTGGCACCCTTTGCCCCCCACATTTGCGAAGAGCTGTGGCACCGCATTGGGCACGAAACAACCATTTTCGACGCCGCGTGGCCCGCGTTCGACGAGAAGTTCCTTAAGGAAGACACGCTGACGCTGCCCGTGAGCTTCAATGGCAAGACGCGCTACACCATCGACGTAGCCGCCGACGCCGCGAAAGAAGACGTTGAGAAGCAGGCTCTTGCCCACGAGGCCGCTGCCCGCTATTTGGAGGGAAAGACCGTCGTGAAGGTGATTGTCGTTCCTGGGCGCATTGTCAACGTGGTGATAAAATAGTTAGATGCATAAAACCTACATATCTATGTCTTTACAAATAAAGCAAAGCATTTTTCGCGAGGCCCGCGACTATGTGTTTATCACGATAGGCCTGATTATGTATGCCGTAGGTGTGAACGCCTTCCATATCCCCTACCAGATTACGAGTGGGGGCGTGGCAGGTATTGGTGCGCTGTTGTTCTATGGTTTCAACTTCCCGCAGGCTTATACGTTTTTTATTATCAACTGTGTGTTGTTGATACTGGCCATTAAGGTGCTGGGTTGGAAATTCTGCATCAAGACCATTTATGCCGTTGTCGTGCTGACCATTCTGTTGGAGCTTGTGCGTCGCGGTTTTGTATGGTATGGCGAAATGCATCAGGACGAGTTCGTGCTGAGTCCGAACCGCATGCCGCAGTTTGTGAAGGACAACGCGTTCATGTCGGCCATTTTGGGCGCTTCCATCGAGGGCGTAGGTTTGGGCATCGTCTTCCTCAACAACGGTTCGACGGGCGGCACGGACATCATTGCCGCCATCGTCAACAAATATCGCGACGTGACGCTGGGGCAGGTCATCATGCTCTTTGATATCCTCATCATCTCCAGTAGCGGTTTGCTGCCAGGCATGGGCATTTCGCAAATGCTTTACGGCTACTGCACGCTCATCATTACGAGCATCATGCTCGACTACGTGGTGGAGAGCGGGCGCCAATCGGTGCAGTTCTTCATCTTTTCGCGTAAGTACGACCAAATAGCCGATGCCATCACGTCCACGGGGCGCGGTGTCACCGTCTTGCAAGGCGAGGGTTGGTACACCCACACGGAGCGCAAAGTGCTCGTTGTATTGGCTAAGAAACGCGAAAGCACCGACATCTTCCGCTTCATCAAGAGTGTTGACCCCGATGCCTTCGTGTCGCAGAGTAAGGTGATAGGCGTGTTTGGCGAAGGCTTCGACCACATCAAGGTGAAAGCCGAGAAAAAGAAGAAGCAAGCGCAAGCCCTTGCAGTGGAGGCTGAGGGCAAGGCTTGACCCCTATGAAGCGACTCACCGTAGTGCCCCACGGCGGACTGTGCAACCGCCTGCGCGTGTTGCTTTCCGCTCTGCACGTCAGTCGTCAGTTGACCGACGTGCAGGTTGACGTGGTGTGGGCGCGGCGTGCTGAGTGTGGGGCCGACTTTGCGGCGCTGTTTCAGCCGATAAAAGGCGAGGGCTTCGGCGTGCGGCGCGGTGCGTTTTGGCTTACGCCCGTCAATCGGCGCAATGCGCATGTGCCCGCCCTGCTTCGCTCCTGTCGGTTCGACAAGCAAATTGCCCTCTACCATCCCAGCCGCGACGAGGGCGTTGAGGCCTTATTGCAGCGCTACGATAGGCTGTATCTCTCCACGCCCTACGCGCTCTGTCCCTATCCGCCCGCTTTAGCGCAACAGTTGCGGCCCACAGCGGCGTTGCAAGCTGAAATCGACGCATGCTTACAGCGCTTCGGGCTGGACGCTTCTGCACCATCTTTAGGCGTGCACATACGGCGCACCGACAACGTGCAGGCCCAAGCCGTCAGTACGCTCGAGGCGTTCAGGGAAGGCATTCGGCAGTTCTTGCAGCACTATCCGCAGGGCATCGTCTTCGTGGCCTCCGACGAGCCAGTCGTGGCCACGGCATTGGCCGCAACGTTTGGCGAGGCCGTGCGTTTTCGGCCTGCTGAAAGCGTCCAGCGCGCTCGAAGCGAAGACATTATGGGGGCCGTGGTGGACCTCTACGTTTTGTCGGCCTGCACCTACGTGCTGGGCAGCTACTGGAGCAGCTTCAGCGACATGGCCGCCGAGTTGGGCGGCAAGGAGCTGATAGTGGCAGGAAAGAGCAACATTAAAGACTTTATCAGATCATGAAAACAGAACAGCCTACAAGCGCAGTTCGCACGCTTGTCTTCGCTACGAACAACGAGCACAAACTTAGCGAGGTGCGCGACATCTTTGGCTCGCGCTATCGCATCTTGAGCCTATCCGACATAGGCTGTCATGCCGACATCCCCGAAACAGCCGAAACCCTTGAAGGCAACGCCCTGCAAAAGGTGCAGTATGTGCATCAGCACTACGGGCTGGACTGCTTTGCCGACGATACGGGCCTTGAAGTTGATGCCTTGGACGGCCGGCCTGGCGTGCATACGGCGCGCTATGCCTTCGCCGACCGCCACGACCCCGAGGCCAACACCACCAAACTCCTTGGCGAATTAGAAAAAAAATCTAACCGCAAGGCACGATTTCGTACCGTTATCGCGTTAGTATATAAGGGAGAGCTACAGTTCTTCGACGGTCGCGTGGAAGGCACGATAACGACAAGCCGCCGCGGGACGCAAGGCTTTGGCTACGACCCCGTTTTTCAGCCCGACGGCTACGAAGAGACGTTTGCCGAACTGGGCGTAGAGGTTAAAAACCGCATCAGCCATCGCGCCCGTGCCGTGGCCAAACTCGTTGAGTTCTTAGGGAGTCAACCCGCGTAGTGCTCAGCGCCGCCTATCAACCCACTTAACGCTTGTTTCTATTATGAAGAAACTCTTTTTTTCCTCCTTGCTCATACTTCTTGCAACAGCCGCTGTGGCCGCCGTGCCTGGTAGTTGGAAGACCTATCTTGCCTACCACAACAACACGTTCAACGTGCCAGCTGGCAAGGAAATCTACTCGCTGTGCGACGGCAACCTCTTCGTTTATGACACAGAGACAACAGAGGTGCGTCTGCTCTCGAAGACCGACGGCCTTAGCGGGAAGGACATCGTCCGCATGGGCTATAGTGCCACGTGCAAGCAGCTCCTGCTTATCTATGCCGACGCCACCATCGATCTGCTCGAACCTGCCACGGGCGACATCGTCACGCTGCCGCAATTGCGCGAAGCAGCAGGGACCGAAATGGAGATGGGCGAGCTCTGCGTCAGCGGCGACATGGCGGCGCTGGGCGTGCAGGACGGCTTGGTGCTGATAGACATGAAGCGGCAGGAGTTGCGCGGCTACTATCAGTTGGGCGAGCGCGTGTATGCTGCCGCCTTGGCCGAGGGGCGTGTCTATGCCGCGCTCAGCAATACGCTCATTGCGTGCAACGTGAGCGACAACCTCAACGACCGCAGCCACTGGACGGCTCAGCGCACGGGTGCCATCCGCCGCTTGCTACCCTTTGGCGGAAGACTGTTCTTGGGCGTTGAGCGGGGCAGTAGCACAATGGCCGCAGGCCTGTGGCAACTCATTCCGCAGAGCGACATAGCGCAGCCTACCATCAATCATTTGGCTGCGGCCTATTATCCTAACGGCTATGCCTCAAGCACGGAGGCCGTCTTCTGCAACGCAACAAGCGTCCTTACTTACGCCGCTGCCGACCCAGGCACGTATTCGGCTGCCTATAATATTAATATTGTATGGAACTGCCTGACGCGTACGTCCGACGGACGCTTCTGGGCCAGCGAAGGCACTGGCGGGCTCGTGGGCTATAAGGGCAGTGGCGATAAACTGCAAGCTACGGGCGACGTGGCTGGAGGCTATGGGCCTATTCGCGACCTTTTCTACGACATGAAGTGGTACAACGGCCTATTGGCCGTGGCTGGCGGTCGCTTCGACCCCTACGACATCAGCCACTACCCTGGCACGCTGATGACTTACGATGGGCAAGACGGGTGGAAAAGTTTTCAAGAGGAAGGCATTTCAGCCGTATCGGGCGTGCCCTACCGCGATATGACCAGCATCGTGCAGGACCCTGCCGATGCAACCCACTATTTTGCTACGTCCAACACGGGCCTCTACGAGTTTCGAGACTATAAGCTTGTTAAGTATTACAGCAACGAGAATTCGCCCTTGGCATCGGCCACGAAGAACGAAAGCGTGGCAAAATACTTTATCCGGCTCGACGGCCTGAGCTACGATGCCAACCGCAACCTCTGGCTGGTGAACAACCAGACCGACACGACGCTGCGCGTCTTGCTGAACGACGGCACGTGGGAGGGATTCAGCCTGACGCCCATACAAAACGCGCCGACGCTCGAGAAGACGATGTTCGACACGAAGGGGCGCATCTGGGTATGTTCGCGCCGCACGGTGTCGGGCCACGATGCCGGCTTGCTCTGCTTCGATTTTAACGGCACTATCCGCAATACGTCCGACGACCGCTATCGCTACATCAGTTCGTGCTATAACCAAGATGGCACGGGCGTGACGCTGAACGGCGTTTATGCTATCATCCAGGACCTGGACGACGCTATATGGATAGGTACGGGCGACGGACTTTTCGTCGTGACCGACCCCGAAGCGTGGTTCGACACGGACTTTACCATTACGCAGGTGAAGGTGCCTCGTAACGACGGAACGAACCTTGCCGACTACCTCCTTGATGGCATCAGCGTTTCGGCCATTGCCATAGATGGAGCCGACAGGAAGTGGATAGGCACCAATGGTAGCGGCCTTTACCTTGTGAGCCACGACGGGACAGAAATCCTGCAACACTTCACCGCTGCCGACAGTCCGCTGCTTTCCGACAACATCTTCAGCATTGCGCCCAACCCCGAAACCGGTGAGGTGATGATAGCTACCGATGCCGGCCTCTGCTCCTATCAAGGCGAGGCCAGCGCCGCTGCCGAGGTGTTAGAGAAATCGAACGTGAAGGTATATCCCAACCCTGTAGCACCCGACTACGATGGTCCCGTCGTCATCAACGGGCTAACGGACAACGCCGACGTGCGCATTGTCAACACGGCAGGCCAGGCCGTTGCTGGCGGCCGTAGCAACGGCGGCACCTTTACGTGGGACGTGCGCGGACAAAGCGGCGTGCGCGTGGGCAGTGGCATCTACTATATTATGGTTTCCGACGCCAATGCCAAGCGCGGCATCGTGGCTAAGGTGGCCGTGGTGAGATAGAACGAACACCCCTATAAAGTAAGGCTACCCTGTGTTGTGATATGCATGGGGTGGCCTTACTTTTGTATTATTGCTGTTCGCTAAAAGTTGCCTACGGCGACAGCAAGCCTCCCCAATGAATGAAGCTAATAGACCACTAATAGATAGTAAAGCTCTCTGGATTATTATGCAAGTTTCGGAAGTTGTGATACAGGGGGCAAATGGTGCGCGAAGCGTACCAAACCATGCTTAACCGCGTACTGCGAGGAGCGTAGCGACGAGTGGTGCGCGGTAGATGTGTGGCGTTGCTACCAGTGCGCGAAGCGTACAGCACGTCACAAAGTTCCACCCCAGATAAGACTTATTAGTTATACATTCTTATTCATGTGCGGTACGCCCTGCGCACCGACTTTATCCGCCCGTCAGCTACCGCGCATCCCTCCTCGCTACGCTCGTCAGTATACGCGGTTAAGCATGGTGTGGTGCGCTCTGCGCACCATTGCCGCGCGAGACACCATGCTTAACCTCACGACGCACTTCGCGCGTTAAGCATGGTGCGCCAGCTACGCTGGCTTTTAGCGCGGACAGCAATACTTCTTTTACAACCGAAGCGGGCAGCCGTTGAGGGGCTGCCCGCTTCTTATGGGTTGTTATGAATGAACTAAGACGAGGCTTAGTCGGTCACGTTGATTGTGCAGATGCTGACGCGGTTCCATTCGGGCTCGCTGAACATCTCGGAGATACCGTTGCCCTGGGCGTCGATGCGGCCCTCGGCAATCTTGTACTTGCTCATGAGCATGTTCTTAACAGCAGCAGCGCGGTTCTTGGCAAGGCGGAGGTTGAGGTCTTCGGGACCGTCCTTAGAAGCGTAGCCGCGAATAACGACCTTGCTCTCGGGGTGGTTCTTCAGGTAAACGCCAACCATTTCAACGTTGGGTGCCTGAGCAGCGGTGATGACACTCTTGCCGAGGGGGAAGTGAACGTTCACGTTGAGGCTCTCGGTGTTGACGGTGTTGGTCTTGCTGTTGTCAACGGTGATGGTCTCGGTCTTAACAACTTCGACGGTCTTGGGGGGCTGGTTGCGGAGCTTGTTGAGCTCGTCTTCGAGGGCGCGGATGCGGCCGTCGCGGTCGTCAACGTCGTTGCGCAGGCCACGGATGTTGGCGTTCAGACGGTCGATTTCAGCTTGGTCGTAGGGACGAACCTTCGTGAAGTGGTGGTAACCATTGCTACCCTTGAAGTGGTAGATAACGCCAGCGGTGATTTCGAAGTTGGCGTTGTTCTTGTCGAAGCGGTTGCCCATGGGGTTGAACTTGTAGAAACCATCGAGGTCCCAAACTACTGCGGGCTTAACAGCGATGCTCCAAGCCTTCTTCTGGCCGAGGTTGAACAGGAGGTTCATACCAGCCTTGGCAATCATGTTGTTGCGCGTAGCGTCAACGGAAACGCCGTCTTTAGGAGCGTAAGCCATGGCTTGGTCGTTATCAACGTAGTTACAGAGGTGGTTGAAGTACGTGCGGAAACCACCACCGAACACACCTTCAACTTCGAATACGCGGGGCTTGCCCGTGTAACCGCCGAAGAGGTTGCTGAAGTTAACCTTGGCCAACAGAACGATGTCGTTCATATCGACAGCCGTCGTAGAGTTGGTCCAGTTGAACGTAGCGTGGTCCTGGATAGCCAAGCCGAAGGCGGGGATGATCATCTTCGTGAGTTCAACACCTGCAACGGGGCGCATGCCTTTGAAGAATGCACGCTGTTGGAATGCTTTGCTGGTACCAGGCAGGTAGGGGCTCTTACCGATGTAGGTAGAAGCACCGCCTTCAATACCGATCGACCAGTTGTCGAAGAACTTGTTGCCTTCGTAGCCCTGGGCGCTTGCGCCTACTGTCATTGCAGCGGCAGCAATCAGAGTAAAGATTTTACGCATAAAATTAATGAATAAAAAATTGGTTTGTTAGTCTTTGTTGGTTTTTATGTTTGCTTTCAAGTGCACGCAGACGAGGTGCGCACACTTTTGCAGTGCAAAAGTACAATAAATCACATTCAAAGCACAAACTTTTCGCCTAAAAAAACAGCACGCACGCGTTAATTGTGCATAAAAGCCGCATCTTTTTTTGGCTTCCTCCCGCAAAATGCCTACTTTTGCGCCGTGAACTTTACAAAACCTACCATATCGCTTGTAGCAATATAAGCGGTGCTTAAAACACGTTTTCTCTATGGACAATCAGAAGAAACCCAACGAAGGACAGTTGCAAGTAGAGCTTTCGCCCGCTGTGGCCGAAGGCACGTATGCCAACCTTGCCATCCTCTCTCATTCTCACGCCGAATTTATCGCCGACTTTGCTCGCGTGATGCCGGGCATGCCGAAGGCTCCCGTCGTTTCGCGCATTATTCTTGCGCCCGAACACGCTAAGCGCTTGCTCTTTGCTTTGCAGGACAACGTTAGCAAGTACGAGCGCCAGTTTGGAACTATCGAACTGCCCGAGCAGAAGCAGCAGGGTCCTGGCAATGGTGCTGGCCGAACGGCCATGCCCTTCTAACGGACGCGCTTTACTTCGCACGCTTAAACGGCAAACATCCGAAACATGGAGCTTCGGATGTTTGCCGTTTTTTATGGTACGCAGGCGTCTCGCCAGCCTCTAAATCTTTTCACACGGATGTGCACAAATTACTCATTAATTGTTCGAGTTTCGGCTGTTCTTGCTGCGATGGTGCGCAGAGCGCACCACACCATGCTTAACCGCGTATTCCGATGAGCGAAGCGAAGAGGAATGCGCGGTAGCTGACGGGCGGATGAAGTCGGTGCGCAGAGCGTACCGCACAATATAAGATGTCATGTTTGGGGTGGAACTTTGTGACGTGCAGTACGCTCTGCGCACTGCACGTCCCAGCCCTTGTCTTCCGCGCACCACTCCTTGCTTTGCTCGTCGCGGTACGCGGTTACGCATAGTGCAGTACGCTCTGCGCACTGCGCACTGCACTGCATTAGTGGCGATAACCGCCGTCCTGACTATCTCCCTCACCCTCCTCATCGTAGCTCTGCCGTGCGGCTATTCGAAGTAGAAGGAGAGCGTCACCATGTTGTGCGTGGCCTTTATGACGCTTTCGGTGTAGATGAGTTGCGAGGCGTCGGTGAGGTCGCTGCGGTTTTTTTGCAGGATGTTTGCGAGGCCGAGGCTGAATTTGAGTTCGGGGATAAACTTGAAATAGGGTAGGTAGATGTCGCAGCCAAGGCCAGCTTCAAGGCTTATGTTGAGCGGTTTGGTGCGTAGTTTGGCGTGCTTGCTGCCAATGAGGTTGTACATGGGTTGCACGCCGCAGGTGACGTAGGGGCGGAAGTTGTTGAAGCGTTGTGCGGCGAACTTCAGTGCTACGGGTACGCCGATGTAGCACGATTTCAGGTTCTGCGTTTCGGTGTCGCCCGTGGCGAGGTCGCGAAACTTGATGTGGCTGCTGCCGAAGTGGAGCGAGGGCGATACGCGCAGGCTCATCCATTTCGTCAGTTTCCAGTCGCCGAGGATGCCCACGCTGAAGCCGAAGTTCTGCGAGTCGTTTTCGGCCATCCACTGTCGGCCTGTCGTCGGGTCGATGTAGCCGCTGTTTTCGAGCTTCAGCCCTTGGTCGTGAACGCCTACGAAGAAGCCGTAGTGGAATTTGCGCTCGTCGATGAAGGGCTTGTTCATTAGCTTGCGCTCTTGCGCCATGCCGCTGACGACCATGCACAGCAAGGCGACGCAACACGTCAGTCGCGCTATCGTCTGGGCAAAGGTCGTTCGGAGGGTGTACATATATTATTATAACAACAAACGGCACGTTTTATTGTGTGCTGCCGAAGAAAAACGAAGTCCGCAGCCACTTACGTGTTAAGTGCTGCGGACTTGCGGTGTATGATTTACGGATCGTGTTGGGGGGCGAAGGCTTACTCTTCTTCTTCAGCCCAGTTCTCGCTGCCCCAACCGCCGCCGCGCGTATCAAACACGACGTTGTCTTGGCCTTCTTTGTTGGCGAAACCGCCAGTATCGCCGCTGATAGCCATCATCTGCATCGTTTCGAGGCTCAGGGAGGTCAGCGCGGGGGTTTTATACATTTTTTTCATAATGTTCTTTTCTCTGTTTTGGATTTTGCCTGCGCCCGATAGGGGCAACGCTTGTCCCCCCTATCGGGGCGCGGGCTATGTTGGGTATGAGTGTGTGTCGGTTTACTTCAGGATGACTTTCTGACCACCGATGATGAACGTGCCGTGTTGTGCTTTCTCTACGCGGCGACCTTGGAGGTCGTAGGCGGGAGCGTTGTCAACGTTGAGCGTCGTGGTGCTGATGCCCGTTTCGGCGAACGACATGTTGTAGGCACGTGCAGAGCTTTGGCCGTCAACGGCGAAGGCGGTGCGGTAGGGCTTGATGGTACCCGTGTTGGCCTTCACGAACTGGCCGCCGGCATAGCCGTACCACGTCGTGGTGGCATCGCTGGTGATGGGCGTCTCGGTGTAGTAGCCCAGCTGACTTACTTCTGCAGCACCCGTAGCGAGAACATCGCTTGCAGCGCAGCTGAGGACGGAGCCAAGAGCTGTGCTCTTGAAGAGGCTCGTGCCGTTGAGGCGAACGAGGTAGGGCGTGTTGGCCACCATCTCCTCTACAGCTTCAAACTCGAAGGCGTCGCCGTTGATGCCCTTCAGCTCGTAAACCTCACCATCAACGAAGGAGGCGTCAACCGTAACGGGAACAACCGTCGTGCTCCAGTTGCCAGCGGTGAAGGCGCGCGTGTAGCTCACCTTATTGGCGGTGAAGGCCGTGGGGATGTTGACCGTTACGGCGTCGTTCAGCGAGAACTCTTCGGCCGTAGCACCTACAACCACGTTCGTGCCAGCTGCCTGCGTAGCTTCGGCGGGCAGGTAGAAGATGGTGTTGTTGTCGGCGGGAGCACCCTGCTTGAGGTCGGCGGCGGTCACGTCGGCGGCGATGGTGGCACCCGTCATGTCAACGTAGGACATGGGCACGTTGGCAGCGGCGTTGTTCATTTCGAGGAAAGCGAGCGAAGCCTTAGAAACGTAGCCCGTCAGGGTTTGCTCCTTGTAGCTGATGTTGCCTTCATCGTCGGGTTCGGCGGCAGCGGCTTCGTCAATCTGGTAGGGCAGGAAGTCAACCGTAATGGCCTGGAACATGGACACGGCCGTGATGGTGCTCTGCGTGGTGATAATTTCGATGTTACCTTCGGCGGCGGCGTTGTTCACGTCGAGGATGGTCATGTCAACAGCCACGGGGAGGTGGCCCAGCTGCAGGGCTACAGCCTCGGGGTTGTCGGAAACGATGCGCACGTTGCGCGTACCCGTCACTTTGCCCGTAGCGGCGTCGTAGCTCAGGGCGGGAACGAAGATGTCGCCCACTACCATATTTGCCATAGCAAATTCAAAGTCCTTCAGCGTCACGTTCAGTGTGCCGTCTTGGTTTTCAGAGAAGGAAATGTTCGTGTTGGCCAATGGAGCCTTCATGTCAAAGCCCAAGTTAAGCGTAACGAGCAGGGCACCAGGATAGGTCGTACCTACAGAGCAGGTAGCTTTCTCGTCGGTGAAGCGTACCACGTAGTCGGTCTCGTCGTTCACTGCGTTGAGCACTTTCACGGTGATGGTCTTGGTCTTGTCGTCGTAGAAACCGTATTCCGTTACGGGCTCGTCGAAGGCAGCGCAAGTGGGATCGGCAACGAGGGTGCTGTTCTCGCCAGCGGTAGCCTCAACGGCAATACCGGCGTTGTA
Source organism: uncultured Prevotellaceae bacterium (assembly GCA_900317635.1). Classification (GTDB taxonomy): domain Bacteria; phylum Bacteroidota; class Bacteroidia; order Bacteroidales; family Bacteroidaceae; genus Alloprevotella. Next base: position 42,299 of record ONHN01000004.1, read on the forward strand.
GGCGAAGGGCATGGTGTATTCGTAAACGCCATCCTGCAGCGTTACGTCGAAACCACCTACGCTCAGAGCCGACAGCGTAGCGGCTGCGGCGGAAGCCTTCTTGAACTGGATGGTGTAGGTGTGATAGTTCGTAGAGGACTTAAACATCGAAGCGTAGTCGCTGTCGGTCGTCTCGCCGTAGTTCTCGCCATAGACGGTGATGGTCAGCAGGGCGTTGGCGGCATCGTAGGACTTCGAGATGGTGGCGTTACCCTTTGCGTTGTGGGTCAGGACGAGCTTTGTCTCGTCGTAGTCTTCAGAGGAGAGGTCCATAGCGCTTGCCACGTTGACGGCCGTGCCGTTGTAGGTAACAGAAGCCAGCTCGGAGTTGTAAACCAGCTCTACGTCGTCAACCCACACCTTGTCGCCTTTGCTACCCTTACCAGGCGTAGCATTTGTGGAAACGGTCATCAGAATGGCGGCGAGGCTGGCGTTGTTGCTGGCGTAGGAGTCGTAGTCGAAGGGAATGGTGAGCTCGCGCCAGCCGCCGGTGGTGATTTGCTTGTTCTGAGCTTTAGCCACTACGTTCGTGTAGGTCTTGTCTTCAGGGTCCTGATAGAAGCTACCGTCGAACAGGATGGCACTCACCGTGGCATACTTATAGGTGGCTTGAGCTGTTCCTTGCGTGAACTTCAGCCACAGCTTCAGGGCATCGGGCGTACCCGTGATGGGGGTGTAGTACTTGTCGCCATACTTGTCCTTAGCCGTGCTGCTCTTGTCCATTTCGGAGTGGTTGGCCGTGTTGTCGGCGGTCATGCTGGCAGCCTGGAGCTGACCATTGGTCATCGTGCCGTTGTTGATAATACCCATGGTAGAGCCCGACGTAACCACGGCACTGTACGTGCCGCCATGCTTATCTGTAGAAGAGGCCAAAGTGCCTTTGGCAAAACTGACCAAGCTGCCTTTGGCGCTCTTGAAGCCATGCCAATACCTGGGCTCACCGCTTGAATTACCCCAAGTCTCAAAGTCGGAGTTGGGAATTTGATACTGTGCTGCTGCGGGCACCATGAGTGCTGCAGCGAGCAGTGTGAGTAATGTTTTTTTCATTTCGTTTGTAATGAATTTAATTAGTGTTGAGTTGTTTGTTTCGTTTGTATGATGGCAGCAAGATGCTCCACAAAAGCGCGGGTAGGCTTAAGGAATGAGCGCAGTTCTTCTGCCGTAATGTCGTAGGTGCAGTTGTAGTCGCTTTGTTCGCGCAAAGTCTGTAGCCTGGCGTACAGGTTACCCTCTTCGGTCGAGACGATGCCGCTCTTGACGTAGTGGAGCGAGAACATCGAATGGGAACCGCTGTGGGTGTTTACCTGATAGCCGTCGTTGATAAAGAGGGCGGCCACGGCGTGGAAGGCGGCGTAGTATAGGCGGTTGGCAGCACCGTCGTAAAAGCCTTGCTCGTACATGGCTTCGGCTTGAAGCAGGGTGCGTTGCGCCTTTTCCGTCTCTAAAGTGACAACCGCTCTTCGCTCTTCGGGTTTAAGACTCATATAGTTTTATCTTGTCGTCTTCGACGTTGTAGTAAAACATGGCGTGAGGTCCGTCGTACCATTGCCGTTTGGTGTAGGCGTGCGGGCGGATGTCGGCCTCGATGTCCCTGCCTAATTCTATAAAGGGAATGGAGTATCGGACGAAATCGCCAAGTTCTACGCGTCCTTTGTCAAGCAGTATCAGCAAGTCCCAGTCGGAGTCCTCGCGCGCATCTCCACGGGCTCGCGAGCCGTAGAGATAAAGTTCGCTGCCTGCGGGCAAAACGTTTTTGGCAACTTCCTTGATGCGCGTTATGACCTCGTCGTAGGACATGAGGGATAGGGGGAGTATGCCTTTATTTGCCCAGAATGTGGTTGACGAGCGTGGTTACGTCGCCCACGTTCACGGAGCCGTCGCCGTTGAGGTCGGCGCCTTCGGCCATGGGGGCTTTGCCCAGGATCATGTTGACGAGCGTGGTCACGTCGCCCACGTTCACCGTGCCGTCGCCGTTGAGGTCGTAGGAATTCTTAGGCTCTACGGAAGCGTCTTTCTTACCAATGAAGCGGACGTAGATGGGTACGGCTTCGGGCTCGCTGTTGGTCCACATCACGTCAACATCGATGTTGGCATCGGTGCCGTCGATGTAGCTACCCGTTTCGTTAATCTTCGCCGTGGCAAGGATCATGCCGTCAAGGAAGTTGAAATCTACGGGGTCGTTCTTACCAAAAACAACCTTGTCGCCGTTGGCCTCAACGGGCACGTCGTTCAGCACGATGTCGCCAAGGTTTAAACCCAAGAAGCCGAAGTTGTAGAGGCCAAACTTCACCGTGTTGTCGCTCTGAGCTTCAATCTTTACGGTGAATTTCGACAAGACGGGGTTGCCCTGCTCGTCGGTGATGGTGTTGTTGTCTTCGTCAACTTCAAAGATGGCTTCGGATTCCTCCGTTAGGGGCGAGCCTATTTGAACGTAGAGAATGCCAATGTACTCGCCAGCAGCGCGCTGCGAAAGCGTTTGCGCACTCAGTGTGGCCACAAGGGCGAAGGCGGCAAAGAGGGAAAGTAGAATTCTTTTCATATAGATGTTGCAGTTTTGGGTTGTGCCTCGGCGGGCGGAGGAATCGGAATGCTCGGAGGACTCGGAATGCTCGGAACTGTCACTCAACGCGGGCGCAGGGCTTTAATGTTTCTTGTTTAATGTTTAATGTTTAATGTTTAACGTTTGTAGTATCTACTCCATTCTCGCCCTCTTGGGGAGAGAGGGGCAGAGGGAGAGAGGGGCTGCCCTTTCTTAAAAGTCATACGCAAAGCCCAGTGTGCCGTAGATGGGGTAGAGCTTGAAGGTGACGCTCTCGAAGTCGGCGGGGAAGATGGAATTGAGACCCCAGTCGAGGTTCACTTTCACGAGCAGGTGCTTGTAGGCACGGAACTGTCCGCCCACTTGCAAGCCCCAGGCCCAGCGGCGCACGTCGTGGCTGAAGTTGTAGGTGGCGTGGGTGACGTAGGCTTTCTCGCCCGTGGGGTCGTGGTGGCGGATGTAGCCGTCGTAGGCCGCACCGCTAAAGCCGCCGTCGAGCAGCACGCTGACGTAGGGGCCAGCGCTCACCTGCCAGCGGTCGTTGTTGAACGTGTAGGTGGCCAGTACGGGCAACGTCAGGTACGTGTTGCGCACCTTCGTCTCTACGTGACCCGTCCAAGCGCCTTCCATGAAGCCGCCGTCGTCGGCCGTCATCTCCATGTGGTAGTCCTTCACGTTGGCCTTGGTCTTCATGCCCTTAATTTCGAAGCGCAGACCCGTGGCAATGCCCCAGTGCTTGGTGAACTTCTTGTGGGCTATGCCTTCAACGTAGAGGTTCAGCAGGGGGTTGAAGCTCTCAATCTTGCGAATGCTGCGGGGCAAGGGAAGGGGCGACGTGCCGCCAATTTCGAAACCAGCGCCCACGTTGACATGCCAGCCGCGCAGGGCGGCGCGCAGCAGGTTGTTGTCCGTGTCGGCGGCGGGACGGCCAATGCTGTCGGCAGGGGCAAGGACATCCGTCGCTGGTTCGGCGGTTTCGGCAACGGCCAGCGCGGGGAGCGCAGCCAGCATCAGGGCAAAGGAATATATGATGACTTTCTTCATGTGTGTGTGCTATATATAATATTGTATTGAGCGGCGCGGCTCTTATTCTTTCCAGTTTATCTTCAGCTCGTCCACGTAGAGCACGCTGCCCACGGCACCCTCAAAGTAGGCACCCTGGCGGCTGCTGGTCATCACCACGGCGATGGCATAGCCGCCAGCCTTGAGGCGTTCGGGGTCGAACGTCTTGCCGTTCATGGGGCGGTAGGGCTCTTCAAACTGCTTCCACTCCGTGGGCTCGCCTGGGTCGGCAATGCGCGAAATGAGCACGATGCGCTCGCTGCTGAGGATGTTGTCGCCTTCAAGGGGCTTCATGTTGGCGGGATCTACTTCAAACACGACGCTGTAGATGTCGCACGTGTCGTGCTTCTCGGCCAGCACGTTCTGGCGTTTGTCCGTCATCGTGGGGCCAGCCTTATATTTATAGTAACCCGAGAGGCTGGCGGGTTCGCCTTTCAGGATTTGCAGGCCAAAGCGTGTGGCTCTGAGCGGGAAGAGCATGGCTTGCGCCACGCGGAATTCGCCGATGAAGAGGTTGCCGGCAGCGATGGGCAGGTTGACGCGCTTGCCAAAGTCGCCCGCGCTCTTCGTCTCGAGCTTGGCGCAGCGACCACTCACACCACCCTCAACAAAAACCGTGGGGTAGTCCTCGGGTGTTTTGGCCATGCCCGTCAGTGCATAGCCGCCGTTGCCGCTGTCCCAGATGTAGGCGTTCAGGCTGCCGTCCGTCTGCTCTTGCAGCAGGCGCTGGTATTGCTGACGCTCGTCGTAGCCAAAGTGCTCGAAATTGAAGAGGTCGGTGGGCTGTGGCGTTTCGAAGCTCACGGTGTAGTCCTTCTTCCAGTTACCGTCTTCGGAGAGTACTTGGTAGAGCTGCGGCGAGGTGAAGTCGCGTAGTTGCGTAGCATCGAAGGGAGCCGTGTTGCCAGCCGCATCTTTCGTAAAGAGCGAGGCACCAGGCGTGATGTAGAAGCGGGGGGCTAAGGCCGACACGTCCGAGCCTTTCGGCGTGAAGAACGTGACGGAAGCATTCTTCACCACGGGGTTGCCCGTGATGAAGCCAGCGGGCAGTTCGGCAAGCCACGTGGAGTCAACGCCCGTAATGTCGCACTCCGTGCCGAGTGCCTCTTCGCGTATGCAGCTGTTGGCTGCCATCATCAGCGCGATAAGCGGAAGTATGATTGTTTGTTTGTTCATTGTCGTTTCTTGTGTTCGGCGGGCAAATGGTTTGCACGCCTTTTTAATTCGCGGCAAAAGTACAACTTTTTTAACGCAAGGTGCGTCTGGTTTCTCAAAACATCAGTTTTTAACGTTAAAACATTGGTAGTACCGAAAATTTGTAAACTCGACCAAACGCTTTGGGGGGCATAAACGTACCTTTTTAACCGCAGAAACGCATCATTTTCCGCGCTTGAGTTCTAATTTCATACATTTGCTGATTTTGTCACTTGCGCTTTCGCGTTTTCGCGCTCTGCGGTGTCAGGACATTTTGTGCTGCGTTTTACCCCTTCGGAGGTTGTCGGCAAGTATCTTTTTGCCTTTTCGGAGTTCTCGCTGCGGCTTTTCAGGTTTTCGTGCAGTGGCACGAAGTTATAAATCTCGGCGGCAAATGTATATTTCCCGCCGAGAGTATGTATATTTCCCGCCGAGAAATGTACATTTCCCGCCGAGATTTATAACTTCGGAGGTTTCCGACAGAGTTTGGTGGCTTACTAATAAAAGAATGCAAGCCGCTAAGAAAGTTTAGCGGCTTGCTGCGTAATAGCTTGTAAGTTTGTGGGATAGGCTGCGGCGGGCGCGAAGATTGCGGCTGTGCCGCCTGCTATTTCTCGATAATGCTGAAGTCGAGCTGACGCTTTTCGATGTTGGCTCGCTCGACGCGGATGCGCACTTTGTCGCCCAAAGCGTAGCGTTTGCGGCTGCGCCGTCCGATAAGGCAGAAGTTGCGCTCGTCGAATTCGTAGTAGTCGTCGGCCAGGTCGCGCAGGGGGACGAGTCCTTCGCACCAGTTTTCGTCTATTTGCACATAGAGGCCGAAGTCCGTCACGCCGCTCACGGTGCCATCGAATTCCTGCCCGAGGCGATCGGCCAGAAACTCTACTTGCTTATACTTGATGCTGGCGCGTTCGGCACTCTCGGCCAGCTGCTCTTGCGCGGAGCTGTGTTCGCAGAGTTCTTCGTACTTCTGCGGATTGGCACTGCGGCCTCCGTCGAGGTAGCGCGCCAGCAGGCGGTGGACCATCATGTCGGGGTAGCGTCGAATGGGCGAGGTGAAGTGGGTGTAGTAGTCGAACATCAGTCCGTAGTGGCCGATGTTCTTCACGTCGTAGCGCGCCTTCATCATCGTGCGGAGTACGACCATTTCTACCACTCCTTCCTCTTTCTTACCTTTTACGTTCTCAAGGAGGCTGTTGAGGCTGCGGCTGACGTCTTGCTTCGAGCCCTCGGTGCGCACTTTATAGCCCCACGTGCTGATGAAGCCGCTGAGCTTGAGGAGCTTTTCGGGGTCGGGGACATCGTGGATGCGATAGACGAAGGTTTTGCGCGTGCGCTTGGCAGGGGTTGCCAGTGGCTGGCCAGGGAAGTCGAGCGGTGGGTTGCTGGCGGGCGCGCCTATATGGGTGGCCACACTGCGGTTGGCAAGGAGCATGAACTCCTCAACGAGTTTGTTGGCATCTTTGGCTTGCTTGACGTACGTGCCTATGGGGTGGCCCTTCTCGTCAACGTCGAAGCGCACTTCGGGACGGTCGAAACCGATGGCACCGCGTTGAAAGCGCTGGGCGCGCAGGCACTTGGCCAACTTGTTGAGCAGGATAAGTTCATCGGCATATTGCTCGGCGGCGGCCCGCCCGTCGGGGCTGGGCAGGGGCGCGGGGTGTTGCAGGTCTTCGGCCGAGGCCTCGCCCCGCTTTTCGAGCAGCCACTGCACTTCTTCGTAGGTGAAGCGGCGGTTGGACCGAATGACGGTGCGGGCGGGATGCCACGATAGCACCTTGCCTTCCGCCGTCATGCGGAAAATGGCCGAGAAGGTCAGCTTCTCTTCGTCTTGGCGCAGGGAGCAGAGCTCGTTGCAAAGGCGTTCGGGCAACATGGGGATGGTGCGGTCGACGAGGTAGATGCTTGTAGCGCGACTTTGTGCTTCCTTGTCGATGATGTCGCCCTCGTGGACGTAGAAGGTAACGTCGGCAATGTGTACGCCTACTTCGTAGGTGTCGTCGTCTATGCGGCGCAGCGAAATGGCATCGTCGAAGTCTTTGGCGTCGTGCGGGTCGATGGTGAAGGTGGTGACGTGGCGGAAGTCTTCGCGGCAGGCAATCTCGGCGGGCGTTACGCCGTCGCGTATGTTCTGGGCCGCCGCCACGACGCGTGCGGGGTAGCTGTAGGGAAGGTCGAACTCGGCGAGGATGGCGTTCATTTCGGCATCGTTGTCGCCTTGTCGGCCCAGGATGTCTACCACCTTTCCTACGGGGCTCTTAGCGTCGCGGGGCCACTCCATGATTTTCACCACGGCGATGTCGCCGTCTTTACCGCCTGCGAGGAAGCGTTGGGGGATGAAGATGTCTTGCGCCAGCGTGCGGCTTTCGGTAATGAGGAAGGCGTAGTCGCGCTCTATTTGCAACTTGCCGACGAAGGTGTCTTTAGCCCGTTGCAACACCTCCACGACCTGTGCTTCGCGCGTGTAGCTTTTGCGTCGCGCCAGCATTTGCACGCGCACGCGGTCGCCGTCGAGGGCGTGGAGCGAATTGCGCTCGGCCACGAGGATGCTCTTGCCGCCGTCGTCGGGCAGGAAGGCGTTGTGGCCGCGCTGGTTGCGGCGGAACGTGCCCTCCATGATTTGCTTGCGAGCCGCGATGCGGTAGTTGCCATGTCCGTCGCAAGCCAGGACGTCGTCGAAGACGAGTTCGCTCAGGCAGTCCATGACAATCATCTTCGCTGGATGCGTCTTTGCGTCAAGGAGACGGAAGATGTCCTTGACGTTGTATTGGCTTTCTGGGCTCTCTTCAAAGAGGAGGCGTAGGAGCTCTGTGGCTTTTTTCTTTGTGAAGCGTGACTTTTGCTTTTTCATTATCAAAAGGAGTTGTTGCGTGTTGAAACGTTGAAGGTCTTTTGCTTTTCAGTGCAAAGTTCCTTAAAAATTGCGAACAAACGGCGCATTTAAGATATTATAACGCGCCATAACGGCGAAAATGTCTAATTTTGCGCCGTCATGAGCGAAACGCAGAGCGAAATACGCAGTTGGATGCGACTTGTCGGCAGGCGGGCCATGCTATTGGCTTGTGTGCTGGTGGGCTGTCTGCACGCGGGCTGGGCGCAGGACGTGGTGCCTGAAGCCAGTGTGCCTATTTACGTGCAGGTGGGCAAGACCGTGTATCAGGGCGACAGCATCCCCGAGATTATCACACCGCCGCTCTATAAATATCCGCCCTTAGAGTTTAAGGACGCGAAGCAGAAACAGGAGTGGAACCTGCTCGTTTCGAACGTGAAGAAGCTACTTCCTATAGCGAAGAAAGCGCGCTTCCTGCTGATTGAGACCTACGAGTATGCCGAGACCCTGCCCGACGAAAAGAGCAAGCGTGAACACTATAAGCTCGTTGAGAAGGAGCTGAAGGAGAAGTATTCGCCTATGGTGAAGAAGATGCCTCGTTCGCAGGGGCGCTTGCTCGTGAAGCTGGTTGACCGCGAGTGCGGCCAGTCGGCCTATGCCATAGCCAAAGCTTTCGTGGGCAGCATGCGCGCCAACTTGTATCAAGGCCTCGGCCTACTGTTCGGCAACAGCCTGACGAAACACTACGACCCGCAGGGCGACGACCGCATGACCGAGCGCGTGGTGCGCCTCGTTGAAAGCGGGCAGCTGTAGGCGGCGGTGCTCGTATAAAGGTGTGCTCGTAACTTTAATGCAAAGATACGAAAAAAAGGAGCGAAAAGCAAGTGGATGGGCAGTTTTTTTACCCCACACTGCCCTCGAGCGTGACGCTTAGGAGCTTTTGCGCTTCGGCAGCGAACTCCATAGGCAGTTTTTGCAGGACGTCGCGCGCGTAGCCATAGACGATGAGGCCTACGGCGTCTTCGGGAGCAATGCCGCGTTGCTGCAGATAGAAGAGCTGGTCTTCGGAAATCTTGGACGTGGTGGCTTCGTGCTCCACGATAGCTTCGGGGTTTTCTACGTCGACGTAGGGAAAGGTGTGGGCTCCGCATTGCGCGCCGATGAGCAGGGAGTCGCACGAGGAGTAGTTGCGGGCCCCCGTGGCCTTCTTGCCACAGCGCACCAGGCCGCGATAGGCGTTTTGGCTCTGTCCAGCCGAGATGCCTTTCGAGATGATGCGCGAGCGGGTGTCGGGGGCAAGGTGTATCATCTTGGTGCCCGTGTCGGCTTGTTGGTGTCCGCGCGTGACGGCTACGCTATAGAATTCGGCTTGCGAGCCTTTGCCTGCGAGTACGCACGAGGGATATTTCCACGTAACGGCACTGCCCGTCTCGACTTGTGTCCAAGAGAGTTTTGCGTTTTCGCCGCGCAGGTGTCCGCGCTTGGTGACGAGGTTCAGCACGCCGCCACGCCCGTCTTTGTCGCCTGGATACCAGTTTTGGACGGTGCTGTATTTCACCTCAGCGTCCTTTTCAACAACGATTTCGACGATGGCAGCGTGCAGCTGATGCTCGTCGCGCATCGGGGCGGTGCAGCCTTCGAGGTAGGAGACGTAGGCCCCTTCGTCGCACACAATGAGCGTGCGCTCGAATTGGCCCGTGCCTCGCGCGTTGATGCGGAAGTAGGTGGAGAGTTCCATAGGGCAACGCACGCCCTGCGGAATATAGACAAACGAACCATCGGAAAAGACCGCCGAGTTGAGGGCGGCGTAGAAGTTGTCGCGATAGGGAACAACGCTACCCAGGTATTTGCGAACGAGGGCGGGGTATTCGCGCACGGCCTCGCTGATGGAGCAGAAGATGATGCCTTTGTCCTGCAACTTCTCCTTGAACGTGGTTTTCACGCTAACGCTATCCACCACGGCATCGACGGCCACGCCGCCCGCGAGGGCTTTGCGCTCGTTGAGAGGGATGCCCAGCTTGTCGAACGTCTTTTCCAGTTCAGGGTCTATTTCGCCCGTCTGCGCTTGGCGCTTCGTGGGGTCGGCATAGTATGAGATAGCTTGATAGTCAACGGGGGGCAGGTCGAGGTGAGCCCAGTCGGGTTGCTTGAGCTGTTGCCAATAGCGCAACGCTTTGAGGCGAAACTCCAGCAGCCAATCGGGCTCGTTTTTCTTAGCCGAAATGAGGCGCACCACGTCTTCGTTAAGGCCTACGGGGATGATGTCGGTCTCAACGTTGGTAGTAAAGCCATATTCGTAGTCGCCTTCGGTGGCGTGGCGTATGATGTCGGTTTCGCTTGCCATAATGTGGTGCTTTCGTTCAAGCGGGTTGCTTCATATCGACCCAAACCGTGTCGCCATCGTTGGAGGGGTCGTCTGTTTCGGTAGGTGCTACGATGTTGCGTCCGCCCATGAGGAGCGTAATGGCCGACTTAGCGGGTTCGTAGAAGTAGGAGCCTTTTGTGCGCTCGTTGTCCATCATGTGGAGTGCTTCCATCACGTTGATGACGCAGCTCAGGAGCACGATGTATTTCAGTGCGCTGACGGCGGCTCCTAAGAGGCTGTTGGGGAGGCCGAGCTTCATGCCCTTGACGGCCTTGGTCAGCACGTTGGCCACGAAGCCCAGGAAGATGGGCGAAATGATCCATAGCAGGAAGAAAGCTATGACGTTCGACATGCCGCCCAGTTGGGAATGAGCCTGCGTGAGGTGTTCGCCGAGATATCTGTAGCACGTGGCGGCAATGATCAGGCCCAGCAGGAAACCGCCCGCCGAGATGAGTTCTTTTATGAAACCTTGTCGCCAGCCGCTGTAGAGCGACCAAAAGAGGACAATCGTGAGAAACAGGTCGAGGTACATAGTTTTATGTATGTTTTATAAGTGTTGCCAGTGCAGGCAATGGCTGCGCTAAATTTCGTGCAAAGATAATGCAAACCGAGTGCAAAGAAAAGCAAGCTTGCTTGTTTTTCTTTGCCGAGGTGCCGCTTATCTTGGCGAAGCAAAGTGCAAACCGAGTGCAAAGAAAAGCAAGCTTGCTTGTTTTTCTTTGCCGAGGTGCCGCTTATCTTGGCAAAGCAAAGATCAAACCGAGTGCAAAGAAACGGGTGTTTGCTTGTTTTTCTTTGCCGAGGTGCCGCTTATCTTGGCGAAGCAAAGTGCAAACCGAGTGCAAAGAAACGGGTGAGGTGTCTTTCTTTTATTGGTGTGTCGCCTACGGCGACAGCAAGTCCCCTAACAATAGAAACTTCAGGATTGTTAGTAGGCAATAAGGCTCTCTGATTTATTATGAAATTCAAGTTTCTGATGTTGTGATAAGGGGGGGGGGATAAATGGTGCGCGGAGCGTACCGCACTATATAAAGCGATAAGGAGTATATAGCTGGAGCGCATGGAACGTGCAGTACGCTACGCGCACTGGCAAAGTCGCTGCACATATACCGCGCACCACTCGTCGCTACGCTCCTCGCGGTACGCGGTTAAGCATGGTGTGGTGCGCGCTGCGCACCATCTCTGCAGGAACACCCGAACTTATATTAATAAACAATTCGTGGGCATTTGTGTGAAATAGATAGATGCGAGCGAAAAACCTGCGTTCCCAGTTATTACGCAAGCGAGACGCTTGCGTCCCATTATCCCCTTTTGCCGAGGTGCCGCAACGCTTGTTGCAACAAAGCTATCCCCAACAACCTTGGCGCGTTGAGGCGGGGCTGCTGGGGATAGGCGTATAATATTAATATTGTATAGGCACGCGGCGAGGAGTTTACAGCTTTTGCTTCACTTCGATTTCTTGGAATGTTTCGATGAGGTCGCCCTCCTTGATGTCGTTGCATCCCGTGAGGCTGATACCGCATTCGAAGTTGGTATTGACTTCCTTCACGTCGTCTTTGAATCGTTTCAGGGCATTGATTTCGCCCGTGAAGATGACGATGCCGTCGCGGATGAGGCGTGCCTTGTTGGTGCGCGATACCTTGCCATCCACCACGTAGGCACCAGCCACGTAGCCCACCTTTGAGATGTGATAGACTTGGCGCACTTCGACTGTGGCGGTGACTTCCTCTTTGACGATAGGCTTGAGCATGCCTTCCATGGCCTGCTTCACGTCGTCCATAGCGTCGTAGATGACGGAGTAGAGTCGGATTTCCACGCCTTCGCGGTCGGCCAGCTTGCGGGCGGCTAAGCTCGGGCGCACCTGGAAGCCGACGATAACGGCTTGCGAGGCAGCGGCCAGCGTGACGTCGTTTTCGCTGATTTGGCCCACGCTCTTGTGGATGACGTTGACAGCAATTTCGGGCGTTGAGAGCTTGATGAAGCTGTCCGAGAGAGCTTCTACGGAGCCGTCCACGTCGCCCTTGACGATGATGTTCATCTCCTGATAGTTGCCTTGCTTGATGCGACGACCAATCTCGTCGAGTGTCAGCATCTTCTGCGTGCGCAGGTTTTGCTCGCGCTGCAGTTGCTCGCGCTTCGAGGCAATTTCGCGCGCCTCTTGCTCGGTCTCCATGACGTGGAACTGGTCGCCAGCCTGCGGTGCCCCGTTGAAACCGAGGAGCGTGGCGGCCATTGACGGGCCAATCTCCTGAATGCGCTGTCCGCGCTCGTTGAAGAGGGCTTTGATGCGTCCGTGGTTTGTGCCGGCCAGCACGACGTCGCCTTGGTGGAGCGTACCGTTGGAAACGAGCACCGTAGCCACGTAGCCGCGACCCTTGTCGAGCGAAGACTCGATGACCGTACCCGTGGCACGGCGGTTGGGATTGGCCTTAAGCTCCAGCATCTCGGCTTCAAGGAGTACTTTCTCTAAGAGTTCGGGAACGCCGATGCCCTTCTTGGCTGAAATATCTTGGCTCTGATACTTACCGCCCCAGTCCTCGACGAGGAAGTTCATCTGTGCGAGGCTTTCCTTTATCTTGTCGGGGTTGGCGGCGGGTTTGTCGATTTTGTTGATAGCAAAGACGATGGGGACGTTGGCAGCCACGGCATGGTTGATGGCCTCCTTCGTTTGCGGCATGATGTCGTCGTCGGCAGCAATGATGATAATGGCAACGTCCGTCACCTGTGCACCGCGCGCACGCATGGCCGTGAAGGCTTCGTGGCCAGGGGTGTCGAGGAAGGTGATGTGGCGTCCGTCTTCCAGCTCCACGTTGTAGGCACCGATGTGCTGCGTGATGCCACCCGCTTCGCCCGCAATGACGTTTGATTTGCGGATATAGTCGAGCAGGGAGGTCTTACCGTGGTCAACGTGGCCCATCACCGTTACGATCGGTGCGCGCGGCTGCAAGTCTTCTTCGCGGTCGGCTTCTTCGGCCACGGCATCCTGCACCTCGGCACTGACGTATTCGGTGGTGAAACCAAATTCTTCGGCCACGATGTTGATGGTTTCGGCATCGAGGCGCTGGTTGATGCTGACCATAATGCCAATGCTCATGCACGTGCCGATAACTTTCGTCACGGGAATGTCCATCATCGTTGCCAGCTCGTTAGCCGTTACGAACTCCGTCAGCTTGAGCACCTTGCTCTCGGCTTTCTGCTCGCGACGCTCTTCGGCTTCTGCTGCGCGGACCTGTTCGCGTTTCTGCTTACGATATTGCGCACCCTTCGACGTCTTCGACTTGCTTGTGAGGCGTGCCAGCGTTTCTTTTACTTGCTTTGCTACGTCTTCTTCGCTTATTTCGGCTTTCACGTCGCGGTTGCGGTTTTTCTTCTTCCCGCCGCTGGCGTTTTGCTGGGCTTGTGCGCCCTTTCCGCGTCCGCCGTTGCCTGGTTGGTTGGCGGCGGCGTTGATATCTACGCGCTGTCCGCTGATGCGGGTGCGCTTGCGCTTTTCGTTGTTGTTGCCGCCGTTAGCGTTTGTGGCAGCATTGCGACGCTCGTCGCGTTCTTTGCGTCGCTCTTCTTTTGACTTTTTCTTCGGGCGCGTACTGGCGTTGATGGAGGAGAGGTCTATCGTGCCCAACACTTTCGGTCCCGTGAGTTCGGGCTTGTTCTTTAGCTCGAACACGCCGTCTTTCACGTCGCCTATCTGTGCGGCGCGCTCCTCAACGGAAGGCTTTTGGCCTTTTGCGGGTTTAGCCTTTTGCGGTTGCGCGGGAGCATTGGCAGGCTCTGCCTCTGCTACTGCTTTTACCTCTGCCTCTGCCTCTTGGCCTGCGATGCCGGCTGGCTGCGCTACATTTTCGGCTGGGGTGCTTTCTTCTGTTTGCACCGCCTCTTCTGGCGAGGGCTTTTCTTGTTCAACCTCTTCAGCCTCTTCAACCTTTTCTGGCTTTTGGCTTTTCTCTTCGGCTGCGGGCGTTGCAGGAGCTTTGGCCTCTTCTGCGGGGGCATTGATGGCTGGCGTAGCTTCTGGCGCGGGTTTTGTTACCGCTTCGGGTTCGGTCGGCTGTGCAGGTTGCTCGGGCGTAGCCAGTGCCTCTGCCGTCTCAGCCTGGGCTGCTTGCGGCGTGGCAGGTTCTGCAGGCTTTTCGCCTCCAAGGTCTATGTGACCAACGACCTCAACTTTCGGCTTAAGGTCGTCGGGCACGGCAGCTGTGATCACTTCGGGCTTAGCGGCAGGCTTCTTGTCGTCTTTCTTCTGGCGTTGCATGCGGCCTTGCAGCAGCTTGTTGGCTTCGTTGCGCGCATCTTCGTCAGAGCGAAATTCCTTGCTGACAAGCTCGTACTGATCGTCGGTCAGCTTCGTGTTGGGCGCGGCTTCCACGTTATGGCCTTTACGCGACAGAAAGTCCACAACGGTTTGCAAGCCGACGTTGAAATCTTTAATTACTTTGATTAATCTAACTCCCATTGTGCGGTAATGATTCAATGATGAAGTCTTTCCTCGTTATATCCGTGTGAGGTTTATTCTTCGTTTGCTTCTTCAGGCGTTGCTTCAGCTTCGGGCTGAGCGGGTGTTTCTTCTTTAGCGGCTGTGGCGGGTGCGAAGTCTTCGTCTTCGAATTCAGCCTTCAACACGCGGATGAGGTCATCGACGGTTTCTTCTTCGAGGTCGGCTTGCTGTATGAGCACGTTGCGAGGTGCATTCAGCACGTCGCGCGCCGTTTCGTAGCCGATGGCTTTGATAGCTTCGATTACCCACGGCTCTACTTCGTCGGTGAATTCGTCGAGGTAGATGTCGTCTTGTTCTTCGTCTTCCTGACGATAAACGTCGATGGTGTAGCCTGTCAGCATGCAGGCCAGCTTGATGTTCATGCCGCTCTTGCCGATGGCAAGCGAAACTTCTTCGGGGCGCAGATAGACGTTGGCCGACTTGTTCTCTTCGTTCAGTTCGATGCTTGTTATCTGCGCTGGACTTAATGCACGCTGGATGAAGAGCGAGGGGTTGCTGGTGTATTGAATGACGTCGATATTCTCGTTGTGCAACTCGCGCACGATGCTGTGGATGCGGCTACCCTTGACGCCTACACAAGCCCCCACGGGGTCGATGCGCTCGTCGTAGCTCTCAACGGCAATTTTGGCGCGTTCGCCAGGGATGCGGGCTATGCGCTGCAAGGAGATGAGGCCGTCGGCAATCTCAGGGATTTCGGCTTCAAGCAGGCGGCGCAGGAAGAGTGGGCTGGTGCGGCTTAGGTATATCTTGGGCTTGCCGTTTTGGTTGTCCACGCGCTCAACGATGGCACGCACCGTTTCGCCTTTATGGAAGAAATCGCGAGGGATTTGTTGGCTCTTGGGCAGGAAGAGTTCGTTGCCAGCTTCGTCGAGCAGCAGCGTCTCGCTTTTCCACGTTTGGTAAACGTCGCCGGCGATGATTTCGCCCTCTTTCTCCTTATAATAGTTGTATAGGTTGTCGTGCTCAATTTCGAGGATCTTGCTGGCCAGCGTCTGGCGCAACGTCAGGATGGCACGGCGGCCGAACTTGGCAAACTCAATGGGCTCGCTCACTTCTTCGCCAATCTCGTAGTCCTCGTCGATTTGCTGCGCTTCGGAGAGGCTGATTTGCTTGTTGTCGTCTTCCACTTCGTCGTCGGCCACCACTTCGCGGTTGCGGTAGATTTCGCAGTCGCCTTTGTCGGGGTTGACGATGACGTCGAAGTTTTCGTCCGAGCCATAGATCTTGGCTATCACGTTGCGGAAACTTTCTTCAAGCACGCCGATGAGCTCGGTGCGCTTGATGTTCTTTGTTTCTTTGAACTCCGCAAAAGTGTCGATGAGGCTTGTTGCCTCTGCTCTTTTTCTGGGCATAATGTATGTCGTGTGTGTTTGTTTGCAGTGATAAGCTATTTAAACTCGATGCGGTAGCGCGTCTCTTTCACGTCGGCAAAGGCGAGGCGGTAGGGAACTTCTGTGAGCTTGGGCCGCTTCTCGCCTTCTTTCTTCACTTTCTCTTCCACGATGAGCGTGAAGCCTTCTGCATCTGTTGAGCCCAATGTTCCGTGAAGCTTGCGCCCGTCGCGCATAACGACATCAACGGGGCTGCCTTCGTGAATTTCATACTGACGCAACACTTTGAAAGGCTGGCCCAGACCCGCGCTGCCAACTTCCAGTTCGAAGTCTTCTTTGTCGCGGTCGAGGCCTTGTTCTATGTGGCGACTTAGCTCCACACAGTCTTCAATCCATACGCCGTCCTGATGGTCTATCTCAACGGCAATCACGTTGTCATCCGTCACTCGGATGTCCGTAAGGAAATAGTCTTTTCCTTCGAGCCACTGATTGGCCAGCTGCTCAATAACGCTTTTGTCTATCATTCGCGTAGTTGGGTTGTTAAAAGGAAGTGAGAGACTTGCTCTGTGGCAGCCCCTCACTTTCACGCTGCAAAAGTACGGCTTTTTTATTATTCAAGCAACTTTTAGGCTTTTTTTTCGCTGATTTATGCTGAGTTTTTCAGAGTTTTTCGGTTTTGCGACCCTTTGTTTGCAAAAATATTGCTTTGTGTTGCGCTCTTTGTGCAATCTTTTGCCTACCTTTGCAGCCGTTAAAGAAAACCATTGCCATGCTTTGCCCGGATGGTGGAATGGTAGACACGAAAGACTTAAAATCTTTTGGCCAGTAATGGCTGTGCGGGTTCGAGTCCCGCTCCGGGCACGTGCGCCGTGCATTCTCCTGCGTTAATATTAAGGAGATGGGCGGCGCACGTTTTTTGTGTGGAGATATGAAAAGAGGGGAATGGGCGCGGGTGCGCTTCATTCCCCTCTTTCGGGGCGGTTTCCGCTGAAACCGTGCCGCAGTGGGCGGCGGGCGTGTGTGTTTTAATAAGCAGTGATCGTTTCACTTAATCCCGTCGGAGTGAGCGGGCCAGTGGGGCGTTATCTTTTTGTTTCGTTGTCAGATGAAAGTTGCTTAACAAAGTTCTCGTCCATGGTGCCTGTCAGGTCAACGATGGTGAGCGTGCCGCCTGCGTTGGTTAGCAGGATGAGTTCTACAATCGACTTTCCTCGGCGGCGGACGTAGAGCTGCTTGCCGTCGTACTTGTCGAAAGGCTTGTAGCGGCCGGCGTTGTTGCGCACCAGTGTGAGTGCTTTGTTATACAAGTCGTCGGCTTCGGCTTGGTTTTTGCAAGTAACGATGCGGCAACTTTTCAGCGAGCGGATGATTTTGCGTGTGTCTTTGTCTGCTTTGTCAGCGTCAAGCTGCATCACCTTTTCCATCATCGTCGGGCTCACCGTGGCGCAGCTGAGTGCCGAATTCTCTGCATGGCGCGCCATGAAGATGGAAGCAAAGTCTTGTTGACTTTGTGCGCTGCAGAGCAAGGGTAAACACAAGGTGAGTAAGGTATAGAGCAAACGGTGCTTCATCGGTTGGTCGTGTCGGTTTTGGCAGCGGCGTGGGCTGTGTCGGCCACGGCCGTCTTTTGGAACATCTCCAAGCCGTCTTCTATGACGGTGTAGGCCTGCTGCGGTGTTTCGTAGGTGTCGGCGTAGCTGGCCGGGTTGTAGTCCCAGCCTTCGGCCGAATGGCTGAACGAGCGGCTCGCGCCCAGTCCTATGAGTACTACAATAGAAACGCTGGCGGCTGCCTGGAAGAAGGGGCGTAGGCGGCTTGTCTTCGTGGGGCGCAGTGCTACGACGCGCTTTGGTTCGGCGGCTGTCGCGGCGGTCAACTTTTCCAGTATGCGAGCGTCGAAGTTGGTCGATACCTTTTCTTCGGCTGCCGATGCTTCGTAGCGGAACAACTCCTGGTAACGGGCGAGGTGCTCCGGCACTTCGTCCTGGCTAAAGAACGCGCGCAGTATCTGCTCTTCCTGGCGCGAAGTCTCCGCGTCCCAGTAGCGTTCTATGAGTTGTTCGATATATTTATAGTCCATAGTTGTCGATAGCTTCGTATTGTTTCCTGACGGCCTGTCTTGCGCGGTGAATGATGACTTTCACGTTGGCCTCGGTCGTCTGCATGATGTCGGCCACTTCGCGGTAGCTCTTCTCTTCGATGTCGCAGAGCTGTAGCGCGGTGCGCTGGCGTTCGGGTAGGCTGTCGAAAATTTGTTTTACTCTCTCTCGTCTCTCGTCGGCTTCCAGTTGTTGGTGCGGCGTAAGTGCTCGGTCTTCGGTGTCGATTTCCTGCGTTTCTAACGAGAGATTTCGCGTTTCTTTCCTTTCAAGCCTGTCCAGCGACAGATTGCGGCAGGCCGTTAGGCAGAAAGCCTCAATGTTTTCTACTTTGCTCAGGCTCTCGCGGCGGAGCCAGACTTTCAAGAGCGTGTCTTGTACTATGTCCTCGGCTTCGTCGCGGCTGCTTAATATGCGAAGGGCTAAGCGGAAGAGCTTGTCCTTCAGCGGCAGTAGGTCGTGGCGGAAGTCGATGTTTTGCATAGCTCTCTGTTATGAATGACGGACGAAGTGAGCGAAAGTTACACTTGTTATGAAAAAATTATTCTTCTTCCGTTTTCGTGCAACGGAAGAGGCGTTTCGCGCCACTGGCGATAGTGGTTGCAAACCAATACTCGCTGCCTCCCTCGCTCATTCTGAGTTGTTGGCGCAGGGTGGCTGTAGATTGCGGAAAACCGCGCGTGGTCAAGTGGGCTTGGTGCACGGCGTGGCAGCCAGCTTTGCGAAGCTCTCCTTTCGACACGCCGCAGTGGCCGACGATGCGAAAGGTGCGGCCTGGAAAATCGCTCACACAGGCGGCGGAGGCGTAGAGGTGGGTGTTGGGGTGGAGTTTCATGAGGCCTAAACGCGTGGCAGGGAGCTTCAGCGCGCTGGCCTTCAAGAGGGCGGGAGAGGGGTCGTAGAGGTAGCGTATCTCCTCGAGCATTCTTTCTTCAAGGTACGCTGGTTTGCAATTGGCTTCTTCTTCGGGCGTGAAGCGAAATGGGCGGAAGTTGCTGTCGGCAGCGGTGATGCTTATGGAAAGGGGCTGTGCCTCATGGGAAAGAATAAGGAGGAGGTCTTTACACTCTCCTTTTTCTGCCACGACGTGCACGTCGCTCACGCAATGCAAACTCTTGCACGCCGCAGCAATGTCGAGCATGGGCGAGAGTTTTAGCATCGTGAAGCGTGCTTTCTCTTTTAATAAGGGTAATAGGCTGAGGACGTTGGGCTCGCAGTTGTTTAAGGCCGCCATCTTTCGACCGCTCGTGTCGCGTCGGGCGGGGTCGAGGAAGATAAGGTCGATTTTCTCCTTGATGCCTTCGAGGTAGTTTTTGGCGTTTCCAACGAAGAAATGGGCGTTGTCAAGGCCAAGTAGCGTGAGGTTGTGGGCTACGATGTCGGTGAGTCCAGCTTGCCGCTCTACGTAGGCGGCATTTTCGAAGTGGCGGGCTATGTAGTAGAAGTCAACCCCGAAGCCGCCCGTCAGGTCGATAAACGTTCTTTTTCCTGTAGGTAAGTCGGCTGCTACGCGGGCTTTGTATTCAGCTGCCACTTGCCCGCTGCATTGTTCCGCCGATAGGCGCGGGGGATACAGTAATTCCTCTTCCTCTGTCCACGCAGGCAGTTTGTGGCGCAGGCGCTGCCAGCCCTCAATTTGTTGCAGGATGAAGTTTCGGTCGGGATGGCTTGCTATTTCTAAGGCCACGCGCGCTACGTCTTCGTTGCGGTAGTGCCTGATGATTTCGGCGGTTGTGAGGGGCGTGGCCATGATGGGTGCGATGGTGGAGTTAAGGTATCTTTTTGAAGTTAGCTTTGGCTTCGGAGATGGTGCGGAAGTTGAAGTGCCACCATTGTGTGCGCAGGGGTTTAAAGCCGCCGATGGCCATGACGCGTCGCAGGAGTTGTCGGTTGGCCACTTGTTCCTGCGTCAGCTTTCCCTCGGCGAGGGCTGTTTCTTCGTGTCCCTGGCCTGAGAGTTCGCATAGTGCGCCGTGGCGCGTTCCCATGGAAAGCGTATCGCCGTTCTCTTTGCAAAGCGTCACGTCGACGGCCAGGCCGTAGTTGTGTTGATCGCCGCCAAATTTCGGGTCGTTGATGTAGATATTGGTGTTTTTTCCCTTCACGAGGTTGTGAAGTTGTTGCTGCGTGCTGATGGGTCGTGCCGCGTCGTAAATAAGTAGCGTGAGGTCTGGGCGCAAGCGTTTCAGGGCTGCCTGCGATTTTCGCAAGGCGAGTGCTGCTTGCGGGTGCAAATAAGCGTCGTGCAGGTCGGCGTAAAGCACGCGCCCCGCCACGTTGTCGGCCTGGCTGAAACAAAGATTCACGCGAATGCTGGGGTCGATGTCTTTTAGGGGAACCATGCCAGCAGCTTCAAGGCGGCTTGGGAGCGACTCTTTTGTTTGCGAAAACAGCAGCGCGGGACAGAGGGCGAAAAGCAGGAGCAGGTATTTCTTTTTCATAAAAAGGCTTTTAAGAATTTTACGGAGAGCAAAGATACAACAAAAATCCCTTTTTCGGGCATTTTGTTAAGGCTTTTTAGGATTGTTCACGCTTTTTAGCGTTATTGCGGCGGCGGTTTGTGGGTCTTGTGATGAGGCTTTTATTCTTCGTGTGGGGCGCAGCAAGTTTTGCTGCTGGCTTTCTAAGTTGTAGTCGCGAGCCACGAAGTTATAAATCTCGGCGGGAAATGTACATTTCCCGCCGAGAGTTTATATATTTCCCGCCGAGAAATGTACATTTCTCGGCGGGATTTATAACTTCAGCGGTTTGTGCGAATTCTTTGTGGCTTGTTGGCAGTGATTGCAGGCTTTTCAGGAAAACGTCTGGGCTTTATGTTCAGCGGCTGTGTTTGAGGATTTTGAGCGGGTAGCGGGTTGTGAGAAACGCTACGCGTTTTGGGGCTATGACGTAAAACCCCTCCATTTCCGTTGTGGAAAGGAGGGGCGTTTTGTTTGGTTGTTGCTTCGCTGTTGCTTATTCGGCAGGAGCGATGGCGCCGGAGGGGCACACGTCTGCGCAGGTGCCGCAGTCGATGCAAGTGTCGGCGTTGATGGAGTAGATGTCACCCTCGGAAATGGACTGCGTGGGGCATTCGTCAATACACGTGCCGCAAGCTACGCAGTTGTCGCTAATAACGTAAGCCATAGTTTCTCAAGTTAAAATTGTTATGTTATGTATGTCTGTTCGTAGCGCAAAGATAGCGGAAAGAATTCGCACGGCCAAATGATGCGCTTGTTTTTTTATTCTCCGCTATTTTCTGCGGGCATTTCTTCGGCGGGTCCGCGGCTATGTTTCCATCTTTTGTGGCTCCAGAGCCATATTTCTGGTTGTCGGCGTATGGCGGCTTCGAGGCGCCGCATATATTCGTTGGTTATTTCCCAGTCGGAATGCTCGGCGGGGTTGGTGGTCATCAGTTGTAGCTCGCATTCGTAGTGGCCGCGGCTGACGCGTTTGACGTCAGCGAAATAGACGGGTGCGTTGAGCTTTTTAGCAATGCGTTCGCCGCCAGTGAAGACGGGTGTGTCTTGGTGGAGGAAGGCGATGCGGTCGTGTATGTTTTGCGGTCGTGGGCTTTGGTCGGCAATGAAGCCGATGATGGCTTTCGTGCCTTCGCGTCGGAAGGTGAGGATGCGGCGCAGGGCCTCGTTCTTAGGGATGTTTTCGCCGCCGAAGCGTGAGCGCAGTCGCATAAAGACGCTTTCGAAGGCTTCGTTGTTGAGTGGGCGGTAGAGCTGTGAGCAATGCACGTCGGGTGCTACCCATAGGGGCATGGACGAAATCCATTCCCAGTTGCCGTAATGTCCGAGGAAGAGGATGACGGTGTCGTTGTTGCGGGCAGCTTCGGAAATGGCTTCGCCCCCCGTTATCTTCATGCGCTTGCGCATTTCTTCGGGCGAGAAGGAGAGTAGCATGCAGGTCTCTACGATGTAGTCGCAGAAGAAATGGTAGAACCCTCGTTCGATGCGCTTGATTTCTTTCGCCGATTTCTCGGGGAAGCTGGCCGTCAGGTTGCGGCGCACTACGCGGCGCCGATAGCGCACCACGTGGTAAACCAACGGGAAGAGTGCATCGGAGACGGCGTAGTGGAACCACGCCGGCAGGTGCGACGAGAGGACGAAGAAGTATTCAACGAGGCGTTTTATTGCTTTCTTCATTGCTGGTTTCGAGAAGTTTTAACCACGCCTCGACCGTGCGCCCACCAACGATGAGCATTGGTGCTATGTCGGCCAGAGGCTTTAGGACGAAACGGCGGCTGGTGAGGCCTGGATGCGGCAGGACGAGTTCGGGCGTATGGAGCGTGAGGCCCTCGTAGAGGAGTAGGTCGATGTCGATAGTTCGGTCTTGGTACACACCGCCTTGGCTCTTATGCTTTCGGCCCAGTGTCCGCTCAATGGTTTGTGTTAGGCGAAGAATGGTTTCGGGCGGTAGCGTGGTTTCTATGGCCGCTGCGGCGTTGAGGAAGAGGTTGTTCGAGCGGAAGCCTTGCGGCTCTGTCTCGTAGAATTTGGAGCAGGCCTTCATCTCTCCCACGCTTTCGCCCAGTGCTTGCAGGGCGCGCCGCAAGTTTTCTTCGCGCTGACCGATGTTGCTGCCAAGACCTACGTAGAGCATTGCGGAGGTGTTAGTCGCGAATGAGGAGGGCGTCGCCGAAGGGTCCGAACTTGTAACCCTCTTTCACGGCCACGTCGTAGGCGTTCATCGTTTGCTCGTAACCGCCGAAAGCGGCGGTCAGCATGAGCATCGTGGAGAAGGGGAGGTGGAAGTTGGCCAGCATGGAGGAGGCCACCTTGAAGTCGTAAGGTGGGAAGATAAACTTGTTGGTCCAGCCCACATACTCCTTGATGTGTCCGTCGGGGCCTACGGTCACTTCCAGTGCGCGCTGCACGGTGGTGCCAACGGCCAGAATTTGTCGCTCTTCGTCCTTTGCGCGATTGACGATGTCGCAGCACGTGGCGTTTACCTCCATTTGTTCGCTCTCCATCTTGTGTTTGGTGAGGTCTTCCACGTCGGTGCTGCGGAAGTTTCCAAGGCCGCAGTGGAGGGTGATGAAGGCGGTGTTGATGCCAACAATCTCCATTTTCTTCATCATCACCTTTGAGAAGTGCATGCCCGCCGTGGGTGCGGTGACGGCACCCTCGTGTTTGGCGAAGATGCATTGGAAGGCTTCGAGGTCTTCGGGTTCGCTCTCGCGGCCGATGAAGCGCGGGATGGGTGCTTCGCCCAGGGCATAGAGCGAGCGGCGGAATTCGTCGTGGTCGCCGTCGTAGAGGAAGCGCAGGGTGCGTCCGCGGCTCGTGGTGTTGTCGATGACTTCGGCCACGATGCTGTTGTCCTCGCCAAAGTAGAGCTTGTTGCCTATGCGAATTTTGCGTGCGGGGTCAACCAGCACGTCCC
Source organism: uncultured Prevotellaceae bacterium (assembly GCA_900317635.1). Classification (GTDB taxonomy): domain Bacteria; phylum Bacteroidota; class Bacteroidia; order Bacteroidales; family Bacteroidaceae; genus Alloprevotella. The sequence continues at coordinate 65,629 of ONHN01000004.1, forward strand.
AGAAGCGCAGGTCGCGGTTCAGCTCGCGCAACAAGAATACTTCGATGCGTGCACCCGTTTTCTCCTTATTGCCGTAGAGGCGTGCGGGAAATACTTTCGTGTCGTTGAAGACGAAGAGGTCTTTCTCGTTGTAGTAGTCGAGGATGTCGTTGAACTGCTTGTGTTCTATGTCGCCCGTCGTGCGGTGGAGTACCATCATGCGGCAGTCGTCGCGCAGGGGCGAGGGATACTTGGCAATGAGTTCTTCAGGCAGTTTGAACTTGAATTGAGAGAGTTTCACTGTAGTGCTTATGAGTTAGGTTTCAAGAAAGGATATGTTTTCGGTGCTGGCCCTTCGGGTAGTGTTTTCTCCAGTGTTTGCGTGGCGAGCCAGGCCTCGAATTGCGATAGTTGCCAACAGTCGGCCTCGGTCACGAGTCCCGTGTGCGTGCGGCGAAGTGAGAGCAGGTGGGCACCGCTGCCGAGGGCTTTGCCAATGTCGCGTGCCAGGGCGCGTATGTAGGTTCCTTTGCCGCAGGCAACGCGAATTTTGAGGTAGTCGGGCAAGCGCAGGTCGAGGATTTCTATCTCGTCGATGCGAATGGGCTTGGCCTCAAGTTGCACCTCCTTGCCCTTTCGCGCCAGTTCGTAGGCCCGTTTGCCATCGGTGTGGCAGGCCGAGAACGAGGGCGGCACTTGCATCACGTCGCCCGTCAGGCGGCTGAGCGCTTCTTCCACCATCGCGGGCGTGATGTGAGCCGTAGGGAAGGTGGCATCGACGTCGTGCTCGAGGTCGAAGCTGGGCGTCGTAGCCCCAAGGCGCAGCTCAGCCACGTATTCTTTGCTGTGGGCCTGGAGGGTTTCGATGGTGCGCGTGGCGCGCCCCGTGCAGATAACGAGAACGCCCGTCGCCAAGGGGTCCAGTGTGCCAGCGTGGCCCACTTTGAGTCGCTGGCCCAACCGCCGTTGCAGCATGCCGCGCACGAGGCGTACCGTCTGGAATGAGGTCTGACGATAGGGTTTGTCGAAAGCAAGGTAGCAACCTGCGGGGAAGTTCATCGGGGGCTATATATAATATTGTATGGTCTTAGCTCAGGAAAATGACGAGGATGCCTACGACGGCGCAATAGTAGGCGAAGTAGATGAGTTTGCCCTTGCGCACGATGCCTATCATCCATTTGCAGGCTATGATGCCACTGACGAAGGCGGCAATGAAGCCTACGGCCAGGCTCGTCATGCTCAGGTCGCCAAAGGCGGCGGCCCAGCCGCCTTTAGCCGCCTTGATGGTGTCGAGCAGGGCTTCGCCCAGTATGGGCGGGATGACCATCAAGAACGAGAATTGTGCCATCTGCGACTTCTTGTTGCCGAGGATGAGGCCCGTGGCAATGGTCGAACCGCTGCGGCTGAGGCCTGGCAACACGGCCAGGGCCTGTGCCAGACCGATGATGAAGGCGTCGCGCAAGCTGACTTCGTCTTTCTGGCGCGGCTTGGCGTAGTAGGAGAATGCCAGCAGGGCGGCTGTCAGCAGCAGGCAGCACCCCACGATGAGCAGGCCGCTACCGAAGATTTCTTCAACCGTGTCCTTGAAAAACACGCCCACAATGCCGATAGGTATCATCGAGATGAGGATGGCGAGCACGTAGCGCTGGTCTTTGTTGAAGCGTTCGAGGCCTTTGCCGCGTCCGAGGGGGCGGCACGAGCCGACGAGGATTTTCCATATCTCGTGGCCCAGCACGACGAGCGTGCTGAGAACCGTGGCCACGTGGACGGCGACGGTGAACATGAGGTTTTCTTCTCCGCTGTTCAATCCGAGCAGGGCCGAACCAATGGTGAGGTGTCCGCTGCTGCTGACGGGCAAGTACTCCGTCAGACCTTGTATGATGCCAAGGATGAGAGCTTGTAGTGCGTCCATAAGGCTTTAGTCTTTCTTTGCGCCGGCATCGTCCTGCTTTCGCGGACGGCGCATGACGCCGTAAATCATGAAGAGATAACCAAAGAGGCAAACCGAGGGGGCCACCTTGATGCGCGTCGCGCTGAAGATGTCGGCATCGAAGTGAGTTGCATCGCTGCCACTGCCGCTCATCAAAATCATACCTACGACGACAATGAGCGTGCCAATGCCAAGCAGGATGTAGTTGGTGCGGTCGAATGCGAAAATACGTTTCTTTTGCATTATGTTTGGATTGTGTTAAGTTTGAGCTGTTAAACTTCTTCGACGAAATCCGAGCCGATAGAGGCCTTTTCATCGAAGTATGATGCCTTCTTCCTGGCTTTGCGGCCTAAGCCGAACACGACGGCGGGGAAGCCGATGGCCACCGTCGAAACCATGGCCGCCATGCGGGCGGCAGGCACGGGCGGCTGTCCATAGAGCGCCTGCGTGAAGGCAGGAAGATATAGGATGAAGACCGTGGCGGCTAAGCTGGCGGCAATGGCAACGGCGTAGTAGCGCCAGGGCTGAATGTGGCGGTTTTCGCCCGTTTTGCTGACGTTGTCCTCGTAGTCCTTGCGCACGCGGCGCACCAAGCGGGCCCCGTGCCAAACGGCGACGTAGGCCAGCAGGCATATCGCTCCGAGCAGCATCCACGAGGCCTTGCTGGCGGCAGGCACGGCGCGGGCAGCGATGTTGGCCATTTCGGGCGCATAGACCGCCGCTTTCACGCGGGCGTCGGCTTCGGCCTTCGACTGAAACCGCCGTAGGTTTTGGGGGGTGACGTAGTCGGGGCGAAACGACAACACGAGGATGTCGGGCAGGGGATTGTTGGCGGCAATGTCGGATAGGTCGGCACTATCGGCCGTAGCGCTACTGCGCTCGTCGCGGAGCTGCACGCTGATGCCCTTAACGCCCCCCGTCAGGATGAGCTGCGCGGAGAGGTCTTCGATGTCGGCCGGCGAGAGGCTGTCGGCCAGCTCAACGCGCATAGTGAACGCCTCGCGCACAGAAAGGGGAATGTTTCGCGCGGCCACAATGCCAAATACCGCCAGCGCCGCTACGACGAGCACACCGAAGGTGGCCACGGCAGCCGCCGTCACGCACCACACGGTTTGCTTATGTCCTCTAACCTTTCCCATGCTCGTCTTGTTCGCTTTCAGCCTTGCTGTTAACTACGTTGCTTTTAGCATCTCCACGTTTGTTGTTCGCGCGCGTATGTGCACACGTCATCTAAATTGGGGCAAATATACAACATTCTTGCCGAAATGCAAAACTTTTATGGCGATAGTCGCCTTTTTTAATGATTTAGCGGGCTTATAGGCGTGCATAAAACGTGCCTAAGCCCAGGGGGGGAGCCTTGGGCTTAGGCACGGAGGAGTATGTGCTTATAGTGCTATGCGTGCTTATACGAGTTGGCCGATGTACTGGTCGCGGTCGCCAGGTAGCAGGTCAATTACGGGTATTTCGGGCATCGTGTAGCAGCCAGGCTGTTGGCGCAGGGCGGCGCGGGCGGCGCAGACAAGCACCTGGCCTGTCAAGGCGGGGTTGTTGATGCGCATGTTGAACTCGAAGAGCTGGTTTTGCGTCACGCCGCTCACGCCCTTGCGTGTCATGTTCACGCCGTGGCCCATGTCGATGACGTCGTCAACGCAAGGCACTTGCATCACGTGTGTTTCATCCGAAGCGAAGTAGGGGTCGGCCTTGATGGCGGCGCTGACACCCTCCAGCGTGTAACCGTCTTCAATCTCTACATAGACCATGCGGCGGTGAATGCCCGTGCCCGTGGGAATGGTCATAGAGAGTGCGGCCTTGACACCCTCAATGGCTTTGACGGCCACGGTGTGGCCCATGCTCATGCCAGGTCCGAAGTTGGTGTAGGTGATGCCTTTGGGTGCTACGGCCTGCAACATGGTGCGCACGATGCTGTCCGTCCCGGGGTCCCAACCGGCAGAAATCACGCTGACGCGGCCTGCGGCCTTAGCGGCTTCGGCCAACGTCTGGCGCAGAGCGGGGATTTGCGTGTGGATGTCGAAGCTGTCAACCGTATTGATGCCAGCGGCGAGGCAAGCTTTGGCATACTTTTTAACACTGCGCGTGGGCGTAGCGAGCAAGGCGACGTCAACGTCGGCAAGCTCTTTGATGTCGGCCACGACGGGAATGCCAGCCAGTTCGGCTGGCTGAGGGGCGGCGGCGTTGCGGCGAACGATGCCTACTACTTCGAAGTCCTCTGCAGCTTGCAGGGCTTGCAGGGCATAGTGCCCGATGTTGCCGTAACCTACGACGGCGGCTCTGATTTTTTTCATACGTTTTGTGTGTTAGGTTTGACTTTCGGTGCAAAGTTAGAGATTATGAGCAACAAAATTGCAACGAAAAAGTAGAAAAAGTTTTACCTTTTGATAAAATTACTCTATATTTGCGGCTACATACCTACAATATGGTATCTCGCGGAGCGTGCAACGTTACCAATGTGCATGCTTCAAACGAAAGTCAATTATGTCAGCACAAGATACGCTTGTTAAGCCCCTCGTGGCGCGCGCCTACGACCAGAAGATTCTGCGTTGGTGGGCGATGAGTGCTACGTTCAACCGCTCGATGAAGGCAAAAGAAGTGCTGACGACGCGCGGCGTGGAGCATTTCCTGCCGATGAGGACCACCATAGGTGTGCAGCGTGGAAAGAAGGTGCGCAAGAAGGTGCCAGCCGTCACGAACCTTATCTTTGTGCGCACCACGGAACATTGCATTCAGGGCTTGAAAGACGAGCTGAAGTATTTGCAGTTCCTTTGCAGGAAGGAGGACGGAAAGTGCCGCCGCATCATTGTAGCCGACGACCAGATGGAGCATTTCATGCGCGTGGCGGGCAGCGCGGCCGACGACCACATCTTCCTCAATCCCGACGAGATAGACCTCTCGCGCGGCGACAAGGTGCGCATCCACGGCGGACCCTTCGACGGCGTAGAGGGTACTTTCGTTAAAGTGCAAGGTAAGCGCCGACGCATGGTCGTGGTGTCCATCCCCACACTCACGTCAGTGGCCACCCTTGAGTTTGAGCCCGATTTGCTCGAACCAATCAAAGACTAACAAGAAAGGAGATAGTAACACGTAGAAGTTATGAATCTATATCTTTTTGCTGTGCTTGGCGCATTCGTGTTCAGTGGAGCGATTTGCGCATTCTTGATTCCGAAGATACTCCTTGTGTCCTACAAGCGCAAGCTCTTCGACTTCGTCAACGAACGTAAGCAACACAAAGGCATCGTGCCGCGCTTAGGCGGCGTGGCCTTCGTGCCGTCTATCATCATCAGCGGTGCCCTGGTCTATGGCTTCGGCACGTTGCTGATGGGGCAGGTAACCGTACGCGGCTTCAGCACGCCCAAAGTAGCTCTGACGCTTTGTGCCCTATTCATCCTCTACCTCGAAGGCATTGCCGACGACTTGGTAGAGCTGGGTTATAAGGCCAAGTTTGGTTGTCAGTTTCTCAGTGCTTCCCTCGTTGTATGCAGCGGCATCTTTATAAATAACTTCTACGGCCTGTTTGGTATTGAGGCCATACCGCTCTACATCGGCATACCCTTCAGCATCGGACTCCTGATGTTCATCATCAACGCGCTGAACCTCATCGACGGCATCGACGGTCTGGCCAGCGGCCTAAGCATCGTCAGCCTCTTCGTCTTGGGCTTCCTCTTCTTCTACATAGAGCGATATGCCTACGCCATTCTGGCCTTTAGTGCTTTAGGTACGCTCATTCCCTTCTTCTGCTACAACGTCTTTGGCGACGTTGAGCGGCACCATAAAATCTTTATGGGCGACTGCGGCAGCCAGGTCATCGGCCTCGTGCTTGGCCTCCTGGCCATACGCCTGTCAATGGACTTTGGTGTGAAAGACATTGTACATCTGCCCAACAGCTTGCTCGTAGCCTTCAGCGTGCTGCTTGTGCCGTGTTTCGATGCTCTGCGCGTCATGTGCAACCGCATGATGAAGGGAAAGAACCCCTTCTTTGCCGATGCTACGCATATTCACCACAAGTGCCTTGCCATCGGTATGAGCCACCGCACGGCCATGCTTTTCATCTTGATGGTTCACTCCTTCTTCATTATGCTGAACCTCGCCTTGATGAGCTTTGCCGACGTTCACCTCATCCTCTTGCTCGACATTGCGCTGTGGGTAGCCCTTCATCGGTGGCTCAACTTCCTGCGGCGCAGTAAGACGAAGCAGGAAGAGGCTAAGAAGCACGACGTGCAGCTGTCCATTGATACCTACAGCGACGACAGCGACAACGAATAGCCCTTCACTTATACCCTCTATACGATGAACCTCAACCCCACCAACATGCTCCGCTGCGCTGTCCCCGCTGCCCTTGAGGCCGGCCGCGCCATTATGGAAGTGTACAACCGCCCCGAAGCTGACTGGGAGGTAGAGCGAAAAGCCGACGACACGCCCCTGACGCTGGCCGACCGCCGCGCGCACGAAATCATCGTTCGCCACCTCCGCCGCTCCTCCTATCCCGTCCTGAGCGAAGAGGGAAAGCTGTCGCCCTACGACGAGCGCAAAAGCTGGGAACGCCTGTGGATTGTCGATCCGCTTGACGGCACCGAGGAGTTTCTGCAACGCAACGGCGAGTTCACCGTCAACATAGCCTTCGTTGAGAAAGGCAAACCTGTTTGCGGCGTCATCTACGTCCCCGCTACGCGTACGCTCTACTATGGTTTTGCCGAATTTGGTGCTTTCAAGATAGGGGACACGTCCGTGCTGAAGACCGATGCCGACATCATCCGTCAGGCTCAGCGCCTGCCCGTAGGCCGCAGCGCAAAAGGCTTTGTCTGCGTCGCTTCGCGCTCCCACCTTTCAGCCGAGACGGAAGCCTACATCACGCTCTTACGGCATCGTCACGGCGACCTGCAACTCATTTCCGCAGGCAGTTCGCTCAAGCTATGCCGCATAGCTGAAGGCAGTGCCGACGTCTATCCGCGTTTCGCACCAACCATGGAGTGGGACACCGCCGCCGGCGATGCCATCGTACGCGCCGCAGGCGGAAGAATGTTGGCAGCTCATACCGACCAGCCATTAGTTTATAACAAGGAAGACCTCCGCAACCCCGATTTCGTTTGCAGCCGTTGACGCGCACAATATTATATATAGGTATGCTGGCTAAATGATGCCTCAGGCAACGCCTGCAGTGCTTAACCCTCATCCCCATTAAGAGCCTCGCGAGGCAGTAGGTAGCATCGAACGTAGCGTCAGCTTATGTGTTGCACATAGGCATGGCCGTTTGGAGCGCGAAGCGTAGTGCACCGAAACGGCAGCGCGCTTTCTCCCTTAAACATAGGAAAAACCTTATAGCACCTCGTGCATAGATGAAAAAAGTCGCAATTCGTTTTGGTTGCGATTTTTTTTGACTAACTTTGCAAGTAGAAAGACCAAACTAACATTTATAACTAACTAATCCATTTACGCTATGAAAAAAACATTACTACTTCTTGTAGCTCTGTTTACGGCAGTTATGGCGCACGCTGTTGACGCAACAGCCCTGGCTAACCTCGCTGATGGTAGCCCCGTAACGGTGGATGGTTATGTCTTTACCGCTTCCAAAGGTGAAGGTAAAACCAATCCTACGTTCAACGCCACGAACGGAGACTATCGTCTCTACGCCCTAAACACGCTGACAGTTGCTACCGCCGATGGCAGTGGCATTCAAAGCATGGTCTTCACGCTTTCCGCACAAGGCAAGCGCCGCATGACCGAAGTTCAAGCTTCCGAAGGCGAGGTTTCCATTGACATGGACGCTGGTACGCTCAGCTGGACGGCTCCCGCCACCAGCGTTGTCAGTTCCGTTACGTTCACAGTAGGCGAAAAGGCTACTTACGGCTCCGACGGTGCCGACAAGGCAGGCCAGTTTGACTTCTCCGCCGTTACCTTCAACGGCGATGTAACCCCCGTTGAACCCCAGCCCTCCGATCCTACGGAGTACACCATTGCTCAGCTCAACACGCTGACGAACAACGTGCCCAACGTCCTCGTTAAGTTCAACAACGCACAAGTCGTTTACACGCAGTATGTAGAAAAGAACGAGGTTGTTTCTCAGAACATCTTCATCCGCGAAGGCGACAAGGCCGTTCAGTTCTACAACGTGCAAAATGTTGATATTCCCGAGCACTCTCTCCTTTCCGGTTCGCTCAACGTGGACTTCAAGTCCTACTACGGCATTCCCGAAATCGTTGAGAATGCCAGCACCGACCAAAACACGCTCGAACTGGGCGAAGGCGCAGAGCCCACGCCTACGGAAGCAACCGTTGCCGAAGTGATTGCCTTGCAGCACCTCTGCGACCTTATCATCCTTCGCGGTGTTACGGTTGAGCAAGATGGCAACAACTACTATGCCGTTGACGCTGATGGCAACCGCGTACAGCTCTATGGCGGCATCGACGTGGCCGAGTATGCTGGCGACGGCAACACCTACGACGTTGTAGCCGTATTCAACAACATCTACAAGGGTGCAGCCGAAGTACTGCCCGTTAGCCTCACCGCTGCCGGCAAGGCTCCCGTTGTGGCTCCCAAGTTCAGCCCCGCCGCTGGCACCTACACGGGCAGCGTAACCGTTACGCTCTCCGCTGGTGCTAACAGCACCATCTACTACACCATCGACGGTTCCGACCCCGCCGACGAGAACAACGAAGCTGCTATGGAGTATGAAGCTCCCTTCACGCTCACGCAGTCTGCCGAAGTGAAGGCTGTGGCCGAAGACGTAACGGGCGAACTCAGCGAAGTCTCTTCCGCTCGCTACATCATCGAAGCCGTGCCCGAAGAAGGCTTGGCTCTGCCCTTCGAAGAAACTTTCGAAACCGACCTCGGCTCGTTCACCGCTGAAGGTACCTTTACGGTGGCAGGTGCAGAAGCAGGTGAAGTGAAGGAATATGCCGTTTGGTATGGCCGTGAGTTTAACGGCGATGTCATGGCCTACGCTTCCAGCTACAACGGCGGTCAGAACTACGACGCTGAAGGTTGGCTCATCAGCCCGAAGCTCGACCTGACGAAAGCCGAAAAGCCTGTCCTCACCTTTACCCACGCTATCAACAAATACTTCAACGATCCCGCAACGGAAGCTACCGTTTGGGTGCGCGAAGTTAGCGCCACCACCACCTGGCAGCAAATGCAGTTCGCTCATCCCGCTACGCCCGAGAAGACGTGGAGCGCAACCGAAGACGTTACCATCGACCTCGCAGCCTTCGTAGGTAAGAGCATCGAAGTAGGTTTCCGCTACATCGGTACGGCCAATGGTGCTGGCTCTTGGGAAATCCTCAAAGTAGCCGTTAAGGAAGACGGTGGCGACGTGCCTCCTGGTCCTGGTCCCGAACCCGTTGAAGGACAAGAAACAAGCTTCGACTTCGTAGCCAACACCTACGGCATCACGCCCAGCACGAGCGAAGCTCAAGACCAAGGTAACATCACCGAAACGCTCGTTAACGAAGACGGTGTCAGCATCTCTTTCCAGAGTCAAGAAACCGATAAGGCAAAGCCTCGTCTCTGGCAGGGTAACAACTTCGTTGACCTCCGCTTCTACAATGGTCAGACGATGAACATCACCGCTCCCAAGCCCTTCAAGCAAATCACCTTCTACGGCAACGCCAAGGGTAGCATTAGCTTGCAAGACATGGAAGGCAACGACGTGAAAGATAACGGTGTGAACGGTACGCGTGCCCGCGCTCCGAAGGAAGAAGTTTCTAAAGTTTCGGCCGTATGGCAACCCTCTTGGGCAACCGACTTTATGGAATTCACCGCAACCGCTACCAACAAGATTACCGAAATCGTCATCGTAATGGATAGTGAGACGGGTATCGAAAGCGTTTCTTCCATCAACGTCAACAATAAAGCCTACGACCTCAGCGGTCGCCGCGTGCAGAACCTCCAGCAGGGTGGTATCTACATCGTCAATGGCAAGAAGGTTCTCGTTAAATAAGGCGAGACATTCATAACCCCTCATCCCGCGCTTCCCGACAAACGGAAGCGCGGGTTTTTTGTTCACCCCCGCTCCCAGTTCTGTGACCGTGTTTCCGAAGGGCTGAATGCTTCTTGAGCACTCTTGTGTTTGCTACCGCGCGCGGCAAAAAAGGCCTAAATCGTGCATAAGAACCCCGAATATGCGCAATTGCACGCACGAAAGTTTTGCGGTTCAAACGAGTTGCCGTATATTTGCACGCTGCAAGAAGTAGCTCTTTGCTATTATTGTGCCCTTACGCGAAGTAAACAAATCATAAAACAATAACTTAAACACAATGCAAAACAAAGGATTCATTAAGGTCATTGCAGTATTGCTCACCTTGATTTGCCTTTTCTACTTCTCGTTCTCGTTCGTTACGAGCCACTACGAGAAAAAAGCCGCTGCCATGGGACAGGAAGCTGGTAAAGCTTACCTCGACTCGATGGCCAACGAGCGCGTGTATATGGGAAAGACGCTGAAAGAGTGTGAAGCATTGCAGATTGGCCTCGGCCTCGACTTGAAGGGCGGTATGGACGTCATCCTCGAAGTGTCCGTGCCCGACGTCGTTGCCAACCTCGCTGGCGACAACGCCAAGGATGCCGCTTTCGTGAAAGCTGCCAAAGCAGCACGCGAGGACTACAAGAAAGGACAGGGCGACTTCGTTGAACGTTTCGTTGCCCGCTATCAAGAAGCAAACGGTAAAGACAAACTCGGCGCTATCTTCGCCACGGGCTTGAAAGGCTCCGATATTGCCTTCAACAGCACCGATGCACAAGTGCAGGCCGCCCTCGAACGCGAGGTAGAAGCTGCTGTGAGCAACGCCTATCAGGTTGTGCGCAACCGCGTGGACCAGTTCGGTGTAGCTCAGCCCAACATACAAATCCTGCAGGGCCGCGGTCAGGTAGGTCAGATTATGGTTGAAATGCCTGGCATTAAAGAGCCCGAGCGTGTGCGCAAACTCCTTCAAGGAAGTGCCAACCTCGAGTTCTGGGAGACCTACAACCTCGGTGAGATTCAAGGTCAGCTGGCTGCTCTCAGCCAAAACGAGACGAAGGCAGCACCTGCCGACTCTGCCGCAGTTGCTGCTGACAGCGCAGCCGCAGCAAAACCCGCCGAAGCTCCCAAAGCTGCCAACGGCAAGCGTTTGGCCGAGGTGCTCCAGTTTAGTCCTAACGCGCAGAACTGCGTCGTAGGTTACTGCTCTGTGTTCGACACCGCCGCCGTTAATGCCATTGTCAACAGCGAAGCCGCCCGCGCCCGTCTGCCCAAAGACCTCGTGCTGGCTTGGAGCGTGAAGGCCGAGAAGCTGGGTGGCGAAGGTTCCAAACCCGCCTTCACCCTCTACGCCCTCAAGGGTCAGAATCGCCAACCCGCTATGCAGGGTGCTGTAATCGACAACGCCAAAGACGACTTCGACCAGTTCCACAACCCCATCGTTTCTATGACGATGACGAGCGACGGCTCGCGCGACTGGGCTGCCCTGACGAAGAAGAACCTCAAGCGCGAGGTAGCTATCGTCCTTGATGGCTTCGTTTATAGTGCCCCCACGGTGCAGAGTGAGATTACGGGCGGTACGTCGCAAATCAGTGGTCACTTCACCGTTGAAGACACGCGCGACCTTGCCAACGTCCTCAAGAGCGGTAAGATGCCTGCTCCCACGAACATCATCTCCGAAGAGACCGTTGGTCCGAGCCTCGGTTCCGCATCTATCCAGGCTGGTATCGAGAGCGCCATCATCGCCTTTATCTTGCTGATGATCTTCATGTGCTGCTACTATGGTCTTATCCCTGGTATGGTGGCCAACCTTGCCCTGATCCTCAACTTCTTCTTCACGCTCGGCGTGCTGACGTCGTTCCAAGCAGCTCTGACCATGAGCGGTATTGCTGGTATGGTGCTGACGCTGGGTATGGCCGTCGATGCCAACGTGCTTATCTATGAGCGTACGAAGGAAGAGCTTCGCGCTGGCAAGAACATTAAGCAAGCTGTGGCCTCGGGTTATGGTAACGCCTTCTCCGCTATCTTCGACTCTAACGTAACGTCGCTCATCACGGCTCTCATCCTCTACAACGTAGGTACTGGCCCCATTCGCGGTTTCGCCTTGACGCTGGGCATTGGTATCGTTGCCAGCTTCTTTACTGCCGTTTGGATTAGCCGCATCATCTTCGAGCACTTCCTCAATCGCGACAAGTGGCTCGGTCTGACGTTCGACACGAAACTTTCGCGTGGCTTGTTGCAAAACGCTAAGTTCAACATCCTCGGCAGTGCAAAGCGTGCCTTCGTTATCTTTGGTATCCTCGTCGTTGCAGGCCTCGTGAGCCTTGGCGTGCGCGGCCTGTCGAAGGGTATTGACTTTACGGGTGGTCGCAACTTCGTCATTGAGTTCACTGATAAGAACACGACTCCCGAGCAGGTAGAAGCTGCCGTGACTAAGGTTATCAACGCCGCCGATGCTAACGCCTCCGTTTCGGGTATCGAAGTAAGCACAACGCAAGGCAAAGCCGTCCGCCTCTCTACCAACTACCTCATTGATAGCGATGCCGACGATGCCGACATGCAGGTAGAAAAAGCCATTTGGCAAGGTCTGAGCGATGCAAAACTCATCACGGCCAACTACGACACGTTTAAGAACCGCGACGTACACGAAGGTGGCTCCATCGTGAGCGCGCAGAAGGTAGGTGCCAGCGTGGCCAGTGAAATGACGAAAGATGCCATTCTCGCCACCATCCTCTCGCTCATCTTTATCTTCGTTTATATCCTCGTGCGTTTCCGCAACGTAGCCTTCTCCGTAGGTTCTATCTGCGCACTGACGGTTGATACGTTCCTCATCATCGGTATGTACTCCCTCTGCTGGGGTTGGGTACCCTTCAGCTTGGAAGTTGATCAAACGTTCGTAGGTGCTATCCTGACCGCCATTGGTTACTCCATCAACGATAAGGTGGTAGTGTTCGACCGTATCCGCGAGAACCTCGGCCTCTGGCCCAAGCGCAACACGAAGCGTTTGTTCAACGAAAGTATCAACCAGACGCTTGTTCGTACCATCGTAACATCGTTCACGACGTTGCTCGTACTGCTCTGCATCTTCATCCTTGGCGGCGACAGCATTCGCTCCTTCGCCTTCGCTATGATTCTTGGTGTGGTATTCGGTACGCTCAGCTCTATCTTCCTTGCCGCTCCTATCGCCTACCGCACGTTCGGCAAGAAGCGCGTCATGGGCGAGGAAGCATAAAACGAGCATACATAAACCATACAATATTATATATATACGCGCACGCGCGTAAGCACAAACGGCGCTGCCGCGTCAGGACTGCAAGGTCTTGATGCGGCAGCGCTGGGTTCGGGGAATGTGTTTTTGCAAAATTTCGTAAAAGAATTATTACTGTCCGCTAAAGGTTGCCGTAGGCGACAGCAAGCCCCCCATGAATGAAGCTAATAGACCACAAATAGACATTAAAGATCTTTGGATTATTATGTAACTTTTAACGGGCAGCAATATAAAAGATTATATTCGTTTTGACAATATCTTCATATCAGTAAAGGGTAAATGAAAATTAATCACTACCTTTGCAGAGATAATTTACAAGAATGTTCGGAGTAAATCTTCGGAGAGCTTGAGTGACATGGCTCATGTAAAGTCTAATTTATAGAGCACCCCTAAATGATTTCTGTTTATGGATAAAAAGACGTTGGAATTTGTGACATATTGCATTGGAAAGCTTTCTGTACTGCTTAAGCTACCACAGACAGAAATATACAAACGACTAAAGGAATCAGGCATATTGTATGACTACATCGTGCCCTCCTACGATGTACTGCACACATTTAGCTCTCGGTATCTGATGGATGATCTAACCGAATGTATGAGAGAGAAAGGAGTTTTGTCGGCATGAGATTATACCATTCGTCAACTGTTAGCGTTAAACATCCTGATACGCATCATTCACGCCTATATCTTGATTTTGGGCGTGGTTTCTATCTTACTTCGCTGCGCGAACAGGCCGTGAAGTATGCGCTGCGTTTCAAACGAAGAGGTCAGCCAGCATGGCTTAACACCTATGAATTTACTTACGATGAAACGCTTTGGAAGATCAAACGTTTTGAACGTTATGATAAGGAATGGCTTGACTTTGTGGCTGGATGCCGTGAAGGGATAGACGCAGTAAACTACGACATGATTGTTGGAGGCATCGCAAATGACAGAGTAATTATCACAATCGATAGGTATTTTGCAGGGGAAATTTCCTTAGATGAAACTCTTGGATTGCTAAGATACGAAAAGCCTAATATCCAATACTGCATACGTACAGACAGAATGTTGCAGGAGTGTATAAGATTTATAGGGAGTGAAGAACTATGACTGAGGAAAGCAAACAAGTAATGAGAAGTGCCCAATGTGCTAGAATCATTGTCTGCATAAGCGAGATGTTTGATGTACCACTCAATAAGGCTACTGATATCTTTTATAGCTCAGAGACAGCTAACATGATTGAGGAAGGTATTGCCGATTTGCACTGCCGCAGTGATAGGTATTTGGCTGGGGAAGTTTGGCGAGAATATAAGGAAAGATCAATGTAGCAGGTGACTGTTGATGTCGCCATACAATATTATATATATACGCGCACGCGCGTAAGCACAAACGGCACTGCCGCGTCAGGACTGCAAAGTCTTGATGCGGCAGTGCCGGGTTTTGGGGCTTATTATGTGGGGCGGCGCATAGCTTAATACGCCCATTTCAGCCAGCTGAAGTGGGGGCGGGAAGAGAGGCGGATGATGGCTTCGGAAGTCATGGCGCACAACGCGAGCACGAGGGGGTATTTAACTTCGGGCGCCATGGGGAATAGGTCGGTAAAGATAAAGACGTAGATGAAGTGGGAAAAGTAGAAGAGGGTGCTCCACTGGCGCAGGCGAACGTTGGGGAAGTTCAGCTTAATTTCGTGGCGGAGCAGGGTGCAGAAAAGCAGGAGCGTAATGACGGGAGCCAGCGCGAAGAAGTATTGCAGCCTCACGGGTTGCACAAATTTGTATGTTGCCTCAGCTACGCTGGCAAGAAGGAGGAGCAGGAGCGGCCATTCTATGAAGAGCGGGCTACGCTTTTGTTCGTTTTCAACGCTTTTTTGAGCCAGCCATCGGCCCATCACGACGTAGATGAATGCGCGCGCCCAGCCACCCGTCAGTGCATAGACCACAAAGCTCCAGAACGATGCCGTACGCTCATGGCGGAAAAGGAAGGAGAAGGGTGCGAAGAGATGAGCATAGTGAGGGCTCATGGCTTCTGTAAACAAGAAGATGGCAACGCCCAACCACAGCAAGGCACGGTTTGACATCCTATGCGAGAGCCACCAGCACAGCGGCACGGCCTGTATCAGTGCCATCAAGAACCACGAACCATGGAACGAACTATCGAAAAGGGAGCCCCGCACAAAGCAGAATAGACGAACGCCGAAGGGCTCTTGTGGCTCAATGAAGGCGTGCAGGATGGTGATAGGGAGCGTCACGCAGAACCAGAATGCATAGAGCAGGCCCATGCGCTGAAGATAATGGCCTACGCGTGAGGCATCGGCTGGTTTGCGAAAGAAGAAATAGGCCGATGCGATAAAGAAGAACGGCACGGCCAGTTGACCCAACGTGTCGATAACGATGAAGTTAGATAAAGGGTAGTTGGCCAGCGGTTGCGCGTGGAGAGCAACCACCCATAGGGAGGCAACGAACTTGACAATGTCTATCGATTTCATACCTACAGCCTATTTTGCGCGCTTTGTATCGCTTTTATCCGTAGTTGCGTCCGCCCACGAGGATGCGTAGGCGGTTGGTGGCTGCGCGCAAGATGTTTTTGAATTGTCCGTGGCGTAGGTTAATCCAAAGTTCTTCGAAGCTTCGCCCGAGTTTCACCCACGGGCAGTTCCAACCCATGACGCGGTAGAAGCGCTTGCGATAGGCCACGTGGTCTATTACGTCCGTGGGATGCTGTAGGGGGAAGTGCATTTCGGGCCTTTCCATCGTGAAAATGCGGCGATAGGCGCGTGGCAGCGTCTCAAGGCTTCCTGCGAAGTGGGTAGAGTCGGAGCTAACGCCGATGTTTGTGATTTGGTTCACTACGGGCACGATGGCCAATTGCGAGTTGAGGAGTAGGTGGAAGTGGAAGATGCTTTCGTAGTATTCGCGCCCACTTTTGCGGCGCGCCTCAGCCGCTTCGCGCAGTCCCTTCATCAGTCCGCGCTCTTTGGCTATAGCTTCGAAGCGATGCATTGTCACTTCGCGGTCGAGAAAGGCATAGTCGCCCTCCCATTTCTCTACCACGCGGCGCCACGAAGCCCAGCCCCAAATGCTGAAGTTCGTAGTGAAGAAGTAGCTGTCTGAGCCGCAATCCGTTGTGCGTTCGTCGGTGTTGAAACCCGCTATCATGCCGATGCGTTCGTCGTGCTCGTAGCGGTCGAGCATCTCTTTGCAGAAGGGGAAGAACGATTGCGCTGGAATGTCGTCGTCTTCAAGCACCATGCATTTGTCCGTCAGGCTGAAAGCCCAGCGTTGCGAGATGAACTCCGAGGGGTCGCAGCCGTAGTTCTTCTCTTGATAGAGGCGGTGGACTTCGCACTGCCAGTCGATGTCTTCCACCACTTTCCTGCACCCTGCTATACCTTCCATATCGCGTTCGCCGCGAGGTCCGTCTTGATAGAGGAAGAGGCGTGCGGGGCGCGCGCGCCGCACTTCGGCAAAGACGCGGGCGAGGTTATCGGGGCGATTGAAGAAGAGGATAAGGACGCTCAGGTCGATATTAGCAGGGGGGAGCGGCGTTGCAGTATTCATGGGCGTAGAGGGGGATTACGATTGCAAGTTAAGGTTGAAATAGACGGCGTGGCTGACGCGTTGGTCTTCGGGTGGCAGTTGGTGCCAGTCGCCGAAGTCCTCCGTCAAGTAGTAGTCGGCATCGGCTGGAGCGGGGAAGGTGCGGTCTTCGAAAGGGATGCGCTGTAAAGGGAAAATCTTGTCACGTCGGTGCATGAGGCCCCAGCCGTTGCAGCGAAGCGGTTGGGCGAGGTAGGTCTTCTTTTCGAAGAAGAGTGCGGCCGTGTGCCATAGCAGGCTTAGCGCTGTGCGTTTCATGCCAAACCAAAGAAGCTCGGCTACGCTGCGCCAACTATAGTAATGCTGCTGCGTCAGGATGCTGTCGGCTTTGCAGTAGGCGCGCGCTACGCGCTTGGTAAAACTGCGCGGGAACGCGGGGCACGCCGTTTGCGGAAAGATGTCGATGAAAACACCTTTATTGTAGTCTTGTGCGAAGTCGTCGCCGCGTTCAACGAAGAACGTGCGCGTGTTGCGCACCTTATAGATGGGTGTGCGACTGGGCGGGTCGGGGAGGATGAGGTGGGGCGGTAGTTCGCGGCGCAAGGCCTCCACCATTTTGGGCACGTCGTCGGCCAGGACGTCGATGTCCATATCGTCGTCCCAAGGTATAAAGCCGCCGTGGCGCATAGCACCCAACAACGTGCCGCCCTGCATCCACCAGCGCACGCCAGCGCGGTCGAGGATGTCGCCTACCGCCACCAGCATATCGAGCATCTCAAGTTGCAGCGCGCGCAGGTGGCGGCTGCGGTAGGCGCTTAGGGCATCGCCTTCGCCTCCTCCTTTTTCAACGTTGTGTTGCTGCCTGTTTTCGGCCAGTCGCTCCAGCAGCGGCAGGTCGTCGGGCACGGTGAGCTTCATGCTGCGTTCGCTGCCCTGAACGAGGAAAATGGGCGTTTCGGGCTGGTAGCGCAAAACAACGCCGCAGTCGTCCGTAGGCTGAAAGGTTGTGTCGGTTTGGGCGTGCTGATAAGCCTGACGGATGAGGCTGAGGCGAAAAGCCTGTGGCGTTTGGGCACGGCGCAGCAACTCGCGCGGCGGGATGGCACGTATGTAGTTGTTCTCTGCTTGGAATATCGTGTCGGAAGAGGGTAGGGCCGTAGCTACCGCCTGCTCTCTTTGCAAGGCATTGCAAACGGCGGAAATCACTTCTGTCGGCAGGAGTGGCCGCGCCGCATCGTGGAAGATGAGGTTGGTCTGCTCGCCGTCTTCGTGGGCGTAGGTGCTGATGGCGGCGAGGGAGGAGTCGCTACGCTCTTTTCCTCCCGCAACGATGTGGTGCACCTTATGGTAATCGCCGCGTGAGACCTCGGCCTTCGTCTCTTCAAGAAAGGCGGGGTTTGCCACGATGCAAATTTCGTGGATGCACGCGGCGCTTTCGAAGGCCTCGATGCTATGGCGCAACAGGCTCTTTCCGCATAGCTGGAGGAATTGCTTGGGGCGCTCCGCTGCGAAGCGCTTGCCGCTACCAGCGGCCAGTATGACGGCGATGTTTTTCATTCGGCGTACGTTTTTATGCCTGCAAAGTTAGCAAAACTTCGGCAAATGCTTGTGCGAAGTTTTATATTACTGACAAAAACACCTACTTTTGTGGCGCGACAACAGTTTTTGTTATGGCTGAAAGTTTGAAGCAAAAGACGGCGCGCGGCCTTTTTTGGGGCGGCACGATGAACGTTCTGCAACAGGTGCTGAACCTTGCGTTTGGCATCTGTCTTGGGCGTTTGCTGACCGATAGCGACTACGGCATGGTGGGGATGCTGACGATTTTCAGCGCTGTGGCAGGCGCGTTGCAGGAGGGTGGCTTTATTTCTGCCCTCAATAAGCGTAAAGACGTGACCGATGCCGACTACAATTCCGTTTTCTGGTTCAACACGTTGGTAGGTGCAGGCCTTTACGCTGTGCTTTTCTTCTGTGCGCCCCTCATCGCTCGTTTCTACGGCGAACCCGCCCTCGTACCCCTTGCACGCTTCCTCTTCCTGGGCTTCTTCATCACGGCCCTAAACATTGTGCCGCGCGCCCGCATGTTTCGCGAAATGCGCGTGAAGGCCAATATGCTCATCATCCTTGCGGCGCAGGTCGTGAGCGGCGCAGTGGGCATCGTGTTGGCGTGGAATGGCTTTGCCTATTGGGGCATTGCAACGCAGACGGTGGTCTATGTCAGCACGATTACGCTGCTATGCTATGCCACGACGCGTTGGCGCCCCCGCCTGCATTTCGCGTGGGGCCCCATTCGCGAGATGTTCGGGTTTAGCAGCAGGCTCGTCGTCACGAGCCTCGCCAACATCCTGAACCAAAACCTCCTTTCCGTGCTCTTAGGCCGTTTCTATACGCGTGCCGACGTGGGCAACTTCACGCAGGCCAACAAGTGGAACTACATGGGCCACTCCACGCTGACCAATATGCTGTGGGGTGTTGCGCAACCCGTCCTGACGAAAGTCGACGAAGACCCTGCGCGTCAGCAAGCCGTGTTTCGTAAGCTCCTACGCTTCGCAGCTTTCGTTTCGTTCCCTGCCATGTTCGGCCTCTCCCTTGTGAGCCGCGAATTCATCTACATCACGATTACGGCCAAGTGGAAACCCGCCGTCCCGATGTTGCAACTGCTGTGCTTGTGGGGTGCTTTCGTTCCCGTGCAAAGCCTTTTCTGCAATCTGCTGATAAGCCGAGGGCGCAGCGATTGGTATATGTGGGGCACGCTGGCGCTGGTAGGGGCCGAGCTCGTTGGTGTGCTGGCGGTGGGGGCTTGGGGCGTGACGATGATTTTGCGCGTCTTCGTAGCAACGAACATCGCCTGGCTCTTCGTGTGGCACGCCCTGGTGCATCGCGAAACGGGTCTGCGCCTGCACCATGTACTGCTCGACCTCGCCCCTTACTTCTTCCTTGCCGCCGCGCTGTGCTTCATGGCGGCCTACTTGAGCAGCCACCTCAGCGGCCTTTGGCTGAAACTCGTTTTCAAGGTCGTCTTCGTTGGCGCGCTCTATATAATAATATTGTATATGAGCGGCAGCGTCATTCTTCGCGAAAGCATGCAGTTTTTAGGAAAGAAGAAAGAAGAAGGATAGTTTGCTTTTTCTCGCATGAAGCTGAGCAGGCGGTGTATCAAATTTATGAAGGCGACCGCAACGGCAATCGTAGAGTGGATGCTGAGGAGATAGAAGTGCTACCCTTGAAAGGAGATGGTGACTTTCGTTCCCCCGAATGCGTGGAACTTCTCAAGCAAGCCGACATTGTTTGCACTAATCCACCATTCTCGTTGTTCAGAGAGTATGTGGCACAACTTGTGAAATACGATAAAAGTTCCTTATTTAAGTTTCGGAAGTTGTGATAGAGCGGGACAAATGGTGCGCGAAGCGTACCACATCTTGCTTAACCGCGTACCGCGAGGAGCGTAGCGACGAGTGGTGCGCGGATAGT